>NZ_JAYGIH010000041.1:0-63559 GCF_034932455.1 Leptolyngbya sp. CCNP1308
AGAAACGCTGGGTGGTCGAACGTACCTTCGGCTGGTTGATGGGATGCCGACGCTTGGTGCGAGACTACGAACGGCTACCAGAAACGTCAGAAACCCTCATCTACCTCGCCATGATCCGTATCATGGTTAGGCGATTGGCATGATTTTTGACCCCGTCCGACTTTTCAAACATCCTCTAACGGTGCTGGCGGCACCCAAGAGTGCCGCCAGCCTGGCCCTAATGGTGTTTGAACTAGTTTGGGGCTGGTTCTGGCGACTGGGCCTGAGCCTGCTGGCAACTATTGCCATAGTCACCATGCTGGATGGTTGGGAGTGAGTCTGTCTCTCAAGCAAGCGTATGGTAGCGTTGCTATCAGCTGTTGCCCATCTGCATCTATGACTGCCCATACTGCTTTGTCCTTAGTCACCAAGCCCTTCTACCGGAAAGGTGTACTGCTCACAACCCTGCTGGCAACGGCAGGGTTTTCGCCTTCGGCCCTGGCCCAGATTATCCCCGATGCCACCCTGGGCAATGAGCCTTCAACGGTGATGCCGGGAGGACTGGCACGGGGCGATGTGGCTGAGCTGATCGGGGGCGGCGCGATCCGGGGCGGCAATCTGTTCCACAGTTTTTTAGAGTTCAATGTAGGCCTTGGGCAGCAGGTTTACTTCGCTAACCCGGCGGGAATTGAGTCGATTTTGAGCCGCATTACCGGGGGCAACCCGTCGAATATTTTTGGCACGCTGGGGGTAAACGGGGCGGCGGATTTGTTTTTAATCAACCCCAATGGGATTATCTTTGGCGAGAATGCAGCCCTCGATATTGAGGGCTCTTTTTATGCTTCCACAGCAGAGGCGATTCCGCTGGGCGATGGGGTATATAGCGCGACGGCACCGGAACAGAGCAGTTTGCTGACGGTGAACCCTAGTGCCCTATTTAGCACCTACCTGAGCGATGCCTCTGGCGATATCGAGAACCGAGGACAGCTCGCAGCCCAGGGAAATATGATCCTAGCGGCGAACAATTTAGATTTGCAGGGACAGGTGGCGGCGGGGGGTGAACTGACGCTGCTGGGGAATACGGTGCAGATTCGCGATGCGGTAGACACGCCGTTTGTGGGGTTTGCCGGGGGCGACCTGCTGGTGCAGGGCAATGAGCAGATAGATATAGTGGCGTTGAACCATGCTGATAGTGGGTTGTATAGCTATGGGGATATGGTGCTGCGATCAGCAAATCCGATGGGCGGCGATGCCCACTACTGGAGCGGAGGCCATTTTCAGGTGGAAACCATGGACGGCAAAGCAGGCAACCTGTCTAGCCCCATCGACCCGATTATTCGTGCTTTTGGTAGTGTGACCATAGGAGCTTACGAAGGATCATCACTGCACATTTTGGCAGGGGGCTCGGTAAATATTGGGACGGCTTTGATTAACGCTCCTGATTCTGGAGTCATCGGCGTAGATTTTGTGCAAGAGACCATTGAATTACCCGATGGCACAATAGTTGAAGTGGATGGCGGGGCTCAACCAACCCTAGATGTGCGGGCTGGGGTAACGCAAGAAGCACTGGGAATGCCGCCATTAGTTTTACTAAGCGGGTTCAATAACAATACAGTGGATGAGTTCTTTGGGAATGCTTTTGTCACCGATGCCCTTTCGAGTGCCAATATTACTGTTGGTGATGTAGTTATCAATGCGAACAATGGCCTAGTGCTGTTGACTAATCAATATGAGCCAAATTCAGAGCTACCAGGCAGCATTTTGATTACTGGGGAAGGTGTTTTTAATAGGGGAATCGATGTGCGAGGACTCGCTGAATTTGGAGGCCAGGGCGGTGCAGTATACTTAGATTCTCGTAACAATGTTATTGTAAGCAATAGTTCTATTGATACTTCTGGTGCAGGAGAAGTTGGAGATATAGTAATTAACGCGGAAGACACAGCCCGTTTTGAAGGATTTGATCGCAGAACTGAAGTCAGGACGGACTTGGAAGTTAGCTCAGAAGGAAACGGTGGCAACATAAATATCACTGCTAAGAATCTTGAGATCATTGGCGGAGCACAGATATCAGCTAGTACTGAGGGTACGGGAAATGCAGGAACGGTTGTGATTCGAGCTCGCAATCAAATTTTAGTTGATGGCATCAGTTCTGATGAGCAATTTTCAAGCGCAATCTTCAGTCTTGTAAGTCCTAGAGGGTCAGGAAATGGCGGAAGTATAGATATTTCGGCTCCTGTTCTTGATGTCATCAGAGGAGGACAAATATCAGCTAGTACCTTAGGTGTAGGTAATGCAGGTAGTATAACCATTCAAGCCCGGGACGTTCTATTTGACAGTAGTGATACAAATGGTCTCCTTGGAAGTGCAGCCTTCAGTATTGTCAACCTAGGGGCGATAGGCATGGGAGGCACTGTAAAAATTACTACCGATACTTTGACAGTCACAAATGGAGCACAGCTTTCGGCTAGCACCTTGGGCATTGGTGATGCAGGTGATGTACTGATAAATGCTGACGACCACGTCCTATTTGACAACATGGGTGGAGCTCTCAGTATTGTAGGTAGGAGTGCAATAGGGTCTGGCGGAAACGTAAACATTACAACTAATTCTTTAAGGATCACTGGTGGGGCACAAATACAAGCACAGACTCTTGGTAGTGGTAATGCAGGCAGTGTATCAATTGATGCTAAAGCTGGAGTTGTTTTGGATGGTAGAAGTGCCGGCGGTGAGTTTGGAAGTGGAATATTTAGCCTTGTGGATGAAGATGTCAAAGGTCAAGGTGGGGACATCGTAATCTCTGCTAGCTCATTTTCGGTAACCAACGGCGCTTTTTTAGAAGCAGATACTTTCGGCAATGGGGATGCAGGAAGTATTTTGATTAGAACTGACGATTACGTTATCTTTGATGGGACTAGTGCTGATGGTCAGTTTAGCAGTAGAGCATCTAGTGAAGTAGCTGCTGGAGCCACAGGTACAGGTGGGAATATTGAGATTTTTACTGAAACATTAGAAGTAACTAATGGAGCACAGTTACTATCCAGCAGTAGAGGAAATGGAGATGCAGGTAATGTGCTTCTTAAAATTGTTGGGCGCACATTGATAGACAATGGGACAATTGCTACAATTGCTTTTGATGCTTCTGGCGGTGATATTGGTATAAAGTCAGGAAATCTTGTCCTCAGAAATGATGGAGATATCCGAGCTGATGTCCTGTTTGGTGAAGGCACAGGCGGCAATATCAATATCAATGCGGACTTTGTTATTGCTCTTAATGACAGCGATATCCTGGCGTTTTCTGCTGATGGTCGAGGTGGCAATATTGATCTCAGCCAGACGACATTCTTTGGTCAAAACCTCAATATTTCCTCTGGCACCCTGAGCCGCGAAGACTTACTAGACCTCGACGGCAACAACCAGGTCGATGTCAACGCTACTGGCGGTGTGGTATCTGGTCAAATTTTCATCAACGACTCCAGCTTTGTTGAAAACAGTCTAACGAACCTAGAGGACACCATCGTCGATACTGCCGCCCTCACTGCCGGTAGCTGCATTGCCCGCACCGACGACAGTCTTGGTTCCTTTGCGCTCACCGGCAGCGGTGGCCTACCCCAGCGCCCCGGCGACAGTAGCATTTCTACTTACCCTACCGGCACCGTACAAACCATCGTTCCCTCTACTACTACTCAAACCCTGCAAGAACCCGATGGTATTTACCAACTCCCCGATGGTCGACTAGTGCTCAGCCGCACCTGTGATTAATTATGAGATCCCACAGTTCTGGCGATAGATGATGATGAGGAACCAGGTTTTTCCAAAACCCAGTTCCTAAACCAACGCTGTAGGAATCTGCTCAGAAGCATTAATCCTGCTCAGCGATGTAGGTCAACCGATCGCTCAACAGCGAAAACTCATCATTGGGATTCGCAGCCTCAAGCTCAGCCAGATCGGCTATCAACCCACGGCGGTAGTCAGCAGCCGCAGACCCGGGGGCTTGGGAGAGAACTGCGATCGCATCGTACCAAAGCCCTGCCGCCCCATACTGCTCAGCCAGTTCCACAGGGGTCGCCGATACAGTAGCTACCGGATCAGCAGGGGGAGCCACCACCACCAGGTCAGCTTCATCGATGCGGTTTCTAGACGGCTGACTTGGGGAGCACTGTAGAATAACTTTCCACCGATAAGTCTCGCCAACCATCAGGGCAGACTGATCGTCAGGCAGAGTAAAGGTCATATAGCCCGGCTGACTTGGGCCGATGTTGTAGATACCTAAGCGCTCAACCCCATCGTCAGCAGGGTCGCTCGACCTGTAGCGGTAGAGCTGAATCTGCACCGGGTAAGGGGTTTCGTCGGCAACAAACCAGGTTAGCGTGGGCCGGGTAGATGTCGTTTGGCCGATATGGGTTCGGGGTGCCAGGGCCGTGATGTCAATTGCTGCTGTGTCTTCACAAATGCCCCCTCTTGTACCCCCCCCTGTAGTTCTACGAGGTTCCCTAGGCGCTTCAGGGGGCCGGTAGTGTGTACCAGCGCCAATTTTTGGGTCGTCACCAGAATCGGATGGTCCAGGAGATTCGTACGCTGGATTAGTTGTCCCTTGGGAAAGTTGTAGAAAATTGTCCTCGCTGGGGTGATGGGTAAAATCACTGCCCCAGGCTGGATGATTTGACATCAGCACCAGGCTAATTAGACTACCCGTGGTCAATTTTGTGAGTACAAAGACTAGTTTATGCATCCCTGAAAACTGGCTCATAGTCCATCGTTTAGCTCGTAGGAGCTAGTTTAGGTCGCTTATTAGGCTAGATCTAAGATCTGTTGATAAAATTATGCTTTCGACTTAGAGTCTGGTTCCCTATGCATTGATTTGATCCACTTGATCCACAAAAAGCGCAGAAGCTGCATGCCCCAGTACAGCAGCGTTGCGGCTAGCAGCACTGTACTCAGCCAGTGCAGCCAGGGCCAGTGCAGCCCCACTCTGGTCGCTAGCAGCAGCAGCGCATCATCAGCAAAGCTCAGGGCAACAGGGAGCCCCTTTTGAACAATGGTTTGTAGAAGACCCATGAGTTGGTGTTGCATGGCGTTTGCAAGCTCTTCGTAAAGACACCCTTAGCTTAGGAAAGGGCATGTTTAAAAACAGCAGACCTTTACGACTGCCAGTCTGCCAGTATTTACCAGAGGCCTTGCTGGTTTCGGCAAGATAAAAAAGCTCGTGGACTAGAGCGTAGTTTTGGTGACTGCTATGGGCGACAAATGGGTATGGCAAAGGTGCCGAGAGGATAGGGCGACAGGTGTTGCTAAGTTGCTAACGTCTCTGCCAAGCAGTACTAGTACTTCAAAATGCAAAATTAAAAGTGGAAAATCTGGCGTTGCTGAATAAGGGTATGAATCTGCAAAAAATTGGACGAGGTTCCAATACCCACAGAGATCGGTTCATACCCTTATTCAGCAACGCCGTGAAAAATCCTTATGGTACAGGTATTTCAAGCATTCTAAACAGTAGGATCATTTCTGCCGCAGCGTACTAGCTCCGCCAAAACCACCGCCGTTGGGGATGGATAGGCCAGCGCAGTTCACAGCAAGTTCCCTCGGCGGTAAATCGGCGCTGAAAGCTGCCCCCCAAACGCTGGGCAATCTGCTGGGCCTGGCGGGTACCTCGTCTGCTCGCACTTTGCTTTGTCTGGCTATCAGTCAACCTTTGGCCATTATCTTTGACTTGAATTAAGTTTTCGGTTCCGGTGGTCTGGCAGGTGACGGTCAAACAAGTGGCGTTAACGGCGTGTTTACCCACATTGCATAGAGCCTCTTCTAGAAAACGATAGAGGGCATGGTGATCATCTGAGGATAGACCGTCGACATTGAGGGGCTCAAAGCTGACGATCTTGGGGCCAATAGATTTAAACCCAGGGAAATCACGCTGGAGCGTATTGAGATAAATTTCATAGAGCTTTTCGTGCAGGAGAGCCTCTAAGCCGACCGCCGGCTGGAGTAGTGCGTGCTCTCCTATAGTTGAGGTTTGGGCCTGTTTAAGCAGCTCTTCGTAGATATCGCGCAGTTCTTGATCCATCTCGGTGAGCTTGGGAAGAGCCTCTAGCCAGCTCAAATTTTCACCAGAGTCGCGCAGAAGAAGCGCTAGGGTTTGGAGAGGGCCATTGTGAATAGCATTATAGGTTTGCTCGATCACCCGCTGCCGTTCTTCGATGCGCGATCGCAGCACCTGGTCGTACAAATAAAATCCCGATATCACCAACCCGTTCACTGTAAGCGCCACTAAAGTGGGCACCAGCGGAATCCACCACCCGCCCAACACTAAAAGTCCATAGCTAATCCCAAAAATTCCCAATCCAGTCAGGCCCATCACCAACAAATACCAGGAGGGCGATCGCACCCAGCGAATTAGCACCATCCCCAACCCGCCCCAGAGCCCAATCCATAGGTACTCTACACCATCAGGCCAGGTTCGCAGCGGCGGGCGACCTTCCAGAACTGTATTGACTAATTGGCTAGTGGCATGGGCCTGAATTTCGACTCCGTAAACCAGGCCAGGATTTTCTGATACTACCGACGCCGAATTGACTAAATCTTTAATTCCTTCAGAGGTCACCCCAATCAGCACAATGGCGTCTTCAACCCAAGTGGGGTCTACGGTGCCGTCTAAGACTTCACCCATCGACACCTGCCGAAAGGGTGTTGGTCCACTGCGCACATTGAGCAAAATTTGGTGATTACCCACACCGGTATCATTGACATAGCTTCCGGTGTTTGGATTAATCGGTGTAAACTCGGTCTCTCCAAAGCGCATCGCCCAGCGATCGCGTAGGCCGTTTTCCAGCGTCAACCCTTCCGTTACCAAATAAGTTTCGGCCAGCCGAATTGCAAGAGAAAAGTGAAAATTCTCTGACGAGCCTTGGGCTCCTAAAAGCAATCGGCGCACAAAGCCATCGTCATCTAGAGGCAGATCTACAAAGCCAACGCGCTCGGCAGGCAAAGCGTCTGGAGGAGATATCGGTGGGTCATTAAAGATCTTCTCGATGCCAATGACATAGGGCAACGTTTTCAGCACATCTACCAAGTCCAGATGGCCTTGGCCGACCGCTACATCTCGATAAATGTCGATGCCAACGGCCCTAGGATGGAAGGCATCTAAGGTAAAAAGCAAATCGGCCAGTACTTCATCCGGTACAGGGTAGGTGCCCAAGCGCTGAATGTCGGCCTCAGTGACTCCGACGATGAGTATGCGTTCGTCGGTTGCTTCAGCCGGTCGCCACCGCAGCAGCGTATCCAGCATTTTTAGCTCTACCCCCTGAAATAGCCCCAGAAAACGCGCTGCCAGAATCACGCCCAGCACCACCATACCCGGTAACATTTGCCGCCACTGCATGCCCCTAGCAGGCCGATCCAGTCGCCAGTTTTGCTGAATTTTGCTGAAGCTTTTCATGGGTGGGGTGAGTCGCTATCAATACCGGGGAAACAGAGTTTTTGTAAACCACTTTAGATTAAGTAGGGCCGCCTCGACGCTAAACAGGCTTTTACGACAGACCCAGGGCTGGTTTAGGTAAGCGGAGTTACAGGTTTGGATAAGAACACTGCCAAGAATCTGAAGCTGGCGCAAATAAAACCAGTTTCAGACCGAGAAGCGTGATAAATTCTGCCCATCATCATCCCAACTATAGAATTCTATGCTGCTACCCTGTCGCCCCTGGTTACTAGCTGGGTCAATCGTTCCATGGCTATCCCTAGTTGCCACGCTGCCTGCCCTAGCTCAGATTACACCCGACGCTACGTTGGGGCCCGAAGCCTCTGTGGTTGCCCCTGGGGTGCAGGTGCGTGGCGATTTTGCTGACCTAATCGAAGGCGGCGCGATTCGGGGCAGCAATCTGTTCCACAGTTTTTTGGAGTTCAATGTAGACCCTGGGCAACGAGTTTACTTTGCCAACCCAGCAGGGATTGAGTCGATTTTTAGCCGCGTTACAGGGAGCGACCTGTCCAATATCTTAGGTGTACTTGGGATAGATGGAGCTGCAAATCTGTTTCTGATCAATCCTAACGGCTTAATTTTTGGCGAAAACGCCAGCTTAGATCTACGAGGCTCGTTTGTAGGAACAACTGCGGGAGCGGTTCAATTCGGAGATCAGGGTTTATTTAGTACAACCAGTCCGGAAGCTCCATCCCAGTTACTAAGCATTGACCCTTCGGCCTTCTTATTTAATCAACTTGGCATCGGGTCTATTGAGAATCGCTCAAGGGCGGCTGCGGGGCGTGACCCTTCTAATACCTTTGATGCATTTGGGCTCAGGGTTCCAGAAGGAAATAGCTTGATTTTACTAGGAGGTGATATCAACTTATTGGGGGGAGGACTCGTTGCTTTTGGGGGGCGAGTAGAGTTGGGCAGCTTAACGGCAGCAGGTACAGTAGGCTTGACTTTAGATACAGATACACCAAGCCTAGTTTTCCCAGAAAATATTGCAAGAGCCAATGTATCACTTGCAGGTGATTCTGGAATTATTGTGGCAGGTAATGGTGGTGGTGATGTCACTATCTATGCTCAAGATATCAATATTATTGAGGGCAGTTCCATTGAAGCTGGAATCTTACCAGGCTTCGGTTCAATTGATACATTAGCTGGCGATATTGTCCTGAATGCAACAAGAAATATAGTGACTTCTAATGCTGGCAGTAGTTTATATAATTATGTTTCATCAAATAGTTTGGGAAATAGCGGAAATATCATTATTGATGCTAGCGAAATCAGAATTCAGGACGGATCTGAAATAGCAACATATGTGGCTCCGGGTGCCAGAGGTAATTCTGGCAATATACAGGTTCAAACTATCGGACTTGCTGAAGTTATAGGCAATTCGCCATCTGGTTCACCTTCATTCTTAGGAACCGTAATTCTTTTAAATGCGGGAGGCACTGCAGGAAACTTAATGATCAAAGCCAGTCAAATTAGAATACAGGATGGTGGAGTTATAGCATCACAAAGCAGAGGATTTGGAGATACTGGATATGTGGACGTAAATGCAAGCGACTTTGTGGAAGTTACTGGTTCAAGAGGACTAAATTCGAATTTAGGCACAAATATTTTTAGAGGTGCAGAGGGAAATGCAGGAAACTTAAACATCCAGACAGAACGAGTCAGAATAGACAGTAGCCAGATTTCAACTTCTATTCAGGGTCGGGGCAGTGCAGGAGACTTAGTGATTAGTGCTTCGGAAAGTGTAACAGTGCGGGGAGAAATATTTGATCAAAATGGGGTGGCCATGTCCCCCGCCGGTATATTCTCTCAAGTTGATGTAGATGCTCAAGGTCAAGGTGGAAATTTGACAATTGAAACAAGAAACTTAAGCATTAGTGACGGTGGCAAGGTTCAAGTAGGTACCTTTGGAATTGGGAGTGCAGGTAATTTAGTGATTCGAGCATCCCAAATTGATGTCTTCGATGATGCTCGATTACGATCTAGGTTTAGAACAGGTATATTCGGCGGGGTTTTGCAAGATCCAAACTCTACAATTTTCCCAATAGGTAATGGAGGCAGTATTACTATTTATGCTAATCGTCTAAGCATTAGAGATGGTGCAAGAGTGACAGCAGATGTGTCAGGAATTGGAATTGGAGGCGATATATTTATACAGGCAAATGATCTCTTGGAAATCGTTGGTTCTAGTCGCAGATTCACTCCCAGTAATCTTGGCTCTACAGTTAACCCACCAGCGATCAACACTCCTGTAAGTCCAGAAGAAATAATAGGTCGTGGAGGAAACTTAACTATACAGGCAGGGCGATTAAGTATTAGAGAAGGTGGCACTGCCTCAGTTGCAACATTTGGTAATGGAGATGCTGGCAATATAATAATTCAGAATACTCAGTCAGTAGAAATCATTGGTCAGACACCTAACAATACTCCTAGCTCTATGCAGGCTAGAGTGGGTGAAAATGGTACTGGCAGTGGGGGAAACATCATCGTAGATGCTAGGCAGCTTACCTTGATTGATGGTGCCGAAATTACCTCTCGTAGTGAAGGAACAGGTAATGCGGGAAACATTACGTTCAACATAGTGCCTGGCACTATAAGGATTACAGATAGTGTGATCCAGGCTTCAGCCACTCAAGCATCTGGTGGTGCAATCACTATAAACGCTGACAATATCCAGCTGTTTGGAGATGCAGATATTCGTACTGAAGTGACTAACGGTAGTGGCGGCGGTGGTAGCATTACCATCGCCGCCAATTTCCTCATTGCCTTAGACGACAGCGATATTCTTGCCTTTTCTGCCGATGGACAGGGCGGCAACATTGACCTCAGCCGCACCACGTTCTTTGGTCAAAATGCCAATGTTGCTTCTGGCCGTTTAAGTCGGGAAGAACTGCTTGCATTAGATGGCAATAACCGCGTCGACATTAATGCCACAGGCGGGGTCGAATCTGGTCAAATTTCCATTGGCGATGCTAGCTTCATCGAAAACAGCCTCACCAGCCTCGAAGACACTATTATCGACACTACTTCCCTCACCGCTGGCAGCTGCATTGCTCGCACCGACGAAAGCCTGGGTTCCTTCACTGCCACCGGCAGCGGTGGCCTACCCCAGCGTCCCGGCGACAACAACATTTCCGTATACCCCACTGGCACTGTGCGCACCGCAGCCGAACCCACCGCAGCACTACAAGAACCGGATGGGGTTTACCGACTTCCCGATGGGCGATTGGTGCTTAGCCGCTCCTGTGACTAACCCTGTCATCACCTTCATTTTCAGGCGGAACGCAACTCCTGTCTGATCAAAGCCGCTGTTGCATGGTGAGTTTTGACCAGGTCGTCATAGCCGCAGTGCCGACACATGTCGGCCAACCAGCCATAGATCTGCGCCTGAAATAGGCGACTCTTGACAGAGTTATGACTTCGGCATGCACTCAGGGCCGCCTGGTAGCAGGCATGGGCAAACCAGTACTGCTGTTGCTTGGCATATAGCTGCCCTAAGTAGCCTAAAGCAATGCCCTCAGCCAGAATATTTTTGTCTGTTTCTTGCCAGAGATGAAGCCCCTGGTTTAGACAATCCATTGCCTGGGAATAAGCACCCTGCTGAAAGTGGCGAATACCCTGTAAACACAAGGCACTCGCATAGCGATTTTGGTCGTTTACAGTCACTGTAGTATCTCCTTCAAAGATAACCGCAGGCTGCTGTGTAGACACTTGAGGACTCCGCTTCATGACTGGGTAGAACTGCATGGCAAAATGCTGACTTCTCAAAATAATGAGGCCATTCTATGGAAGGCTTGCTATGCAAACTTTTCAGCCCTACGTCAAGTTGGTTTCATAAAAGGGCTCATTGGGAGGCAGAAAGGTGCATCGACGTCCCGATGTTCGCCCAGTGCTGATCAAAGTGAGGCAATTCATAGTTTTATGCCCCCCATCCTCCTGATCTCATCCATCTTCCCTAACGCCATCCCCCATCCACTCTCCAGATTTTCGGCCAACCATAGGAATTTCATAGGAAGTTTCGAGAAGATAGCGGCTAGCCTGCTCCTCCGGGGTTTAAGTCTTTTGGAGATTTCTGAGGCTCCATTGGGGATCGGGCAAAAATCTAGCTAATTTCATCAGGCAGGACAGCACCGTGAGCGCAGAAGCCAATCGCCTAGCAGAAACCCGTGCCCAAATTGCCCCCTGGCAAAAGTGGGGGCCTTACCTGAGCGAGCGCCAGTGGGGCACCGTACGCGAAGACTACAGTTCCGACGGCAACGCTTGGGACTATTTCCCCCACGACCAGGCGCGATCGCGGGCTTACCGCTGGGGCGAAGACGGCCTCGGCGGCATTACCGACGATCACAACCTGCTGTGCTTTGCCCTGGGGTTGTGGAACGGCCAAGACCCCATTCTCAAAGAGCGGCTGTTTGGCCTCACCAATAGCCAGGGCAACCACGGCGAAGACGTGAAGGAGTACTACTTCTACCTCGACAGCACGCCTACCCATTCCTATATGAAGTACCTCTACAAGTACCCCCAGGCGGCGTATCCCTACGAAGATTTGGTCAATACCAACCGCAGCCGTAGCCGCTACGAGCTGGAGTACGAGCTGCTGGATACGGGCATTTTTGATGAGGATCGCTACTTTGACGTGTTTGTGGAGTACGCCAAGGCCGACGCCGAAGACGTGCTGATTCAGATTAGCGTTGCTAATCGGGGGCAGGAGGCGGCTCCGCTGCACCTGCTGCCTACCCTGTGGTTTCGCAATACCTGGTCGTGGAAGGAAACCGGCGATAAGTCGGAGCTAAAGGCTTTGGGCGACGGGGTGGTGCAGGCCCGCGTCACCAACCCGGAGCTGACAGCGCTCATGCGCGATTACTATTTTTACTGCGATGCGGGGGTGCCGCTGCTGTTTACCGAAAACGAAACCAACAAGGAACGCGTGTTTGGCACCCCCAACCCCAGCCCCTATGTGAAAGACGGCATCAATAACTATGTGGTGGATGGCAAAACTGAGCTAGTCAGCCCTGATGGGGTGGGCACCAAGGTGTCGCCCTACTACCAGCTCACCGTGGGGGCGGGCGAAACAGTGGTGGTGAAGCTGCGGCTGACCAAGAGCAGTCCTGATCAGGTGGGCGAGCCCTTTGGAGCCTACTTTGACGAGCAGTTTGCGGCGCGGGTACAGGAGGCCGATGAGTTTTACGCGACGGTAATTCCCCCAGCGGTGATGGCTGATGGCGATCGCGCCAACGTCATGCGCCAGGCTCTAGCGGGCATGATGTGGACGAAGCAGTACTTCTACTACGACCTCGACCTGTGGCTGCGCGAGCGCAACGTCACCCCCTGGACGCCCGTGATCGACAAGCGTAACGTGCGCAACAGCGAGTGGTTCCACATGATGAACGACGACATCGTGTCGATGCCCGACAAGTGGGAGTACCCCTGGTATGCAGCGTGGGATTTGGCCTTCCACGTCATCCCCATCAGCCTAATTGACCCTGACTTTGCCAAAGACCAGCTGATGCTGATGCTGCGCGAAGACTACCTGCACCCCAACGGCCAGATTCCGGCCTACGAGTGGAACTTTGGCGATGTCAACCCGCCTGTGCACGCCTTTGCGACGTGGGAGATCTACGTGCGCGATCGCGAGCGCAACAACGGCCAGGGCGACCTGGAGTTTCTCAAATATGCTTTCTCGAAGCTGCTGATCAACTTCACCTGGTGGGTCAACCGCAAAGACGAGGGCGGCAACAACCTGTTCGAGGGCGGCTTCCTGGGCCTCGACAACATTGGCGTGTTTGACCGCAGCTCGCCGCTGCCCACCGGGGGCAGGCTGGAGCAGGCCGACGGCACCGCCTGGATGGTGTTTTTTAGCCAGCGGATGTTCCAGATCGCCATTGAGCTGGCCCTGCACGACCACCTCTACGAAGATTTGGCGATCAAGTTCTTTGAGCACACCATGTGGATTGCCGGGGCGATGGATCGCATCGGCGTACACCAGGACGAGCTGTGGGATGAGGAAGACGGCTTTTTCTACGATGTGCTGCGCCTGCCCGACGGCAACTCGACCCGGCTGAAGGTGCGATCGCTAGTCGGCCTGCTGTCGCTGATGGCCGTCGCCGTCTTCCCCCGCGAGGCCTTTGACCAGCTGCCCCGACTGCGGGAGCGGGTCGATAAGTTCATCCGTCGCCACCCCGAGCTGGTGGGCAACGTGCACCTGCCCATTAAGCAGGGCTACAGCAATCGGGTCATGCTGTCGATTCTCAACGAAGACAAGCTGCGCAAGGTGCTCACCCGCATGCTCGACGAGGGAGAGTTTTTGAGCGACTACGGCATTCGCTCGCTGTCGCGCACTCATTTGGAAAATCCCTACCTGTTCTACCACGCGGGCCAGGAGTACAAAGTCGGCTACGTGCCCGGCGACTCCACCTCCGGCATGTTTGGCGGCAACTCCAACTGGCGCGGCCCGATCTGGATGCCCGTCAACCTGCTGCTGCTGCGGGCGCTTTTGCAGCTCTACAGCTACTACGGCGACGACTTCAAAATGGAGTATCCCACCGGCTCGGGCGACGAAAAGACCCTGTTTGAAATTACCCAGTGCATCAGCGAGCGCCTGGTCAGCATCTTTACCAAAGACGAAAACGGTCGTCGCCCGGTCTACGGCGGGGCCGAGAAGTTTCAAACCGACCCCCACTGGCAGGATCTAATTCTGTTCTACGAATATTTCCACGGCGACGATGGCTCGGGCATTGGGGCCAGTCACCAGACCGGCTGGACGGGCTGCATTGCCCGCATCATCCAGGCGTTGGGCTACTTTACCCCCGAAACCGTACTCGAAACCATCTCGCCGGGGGAGTTAGTCAAGTACAGCGTGGAGTGATCTCAGGCTAGGAGAACGCTCTCCACTGACTAAGGCGGTTCTCGTTTAAGTGAATCTGTGACGGCGAAGACCTGATCTCCCCAGTCTCTCGCCGTCACGGGTTCATTCGATCACCCCCTCGTTAAGGGCTACAGCTTATACACATCACTTTTGGGGCCAAATCCCCATCGTGATCCCCCCAGATGTGTCCTATCTAAGTTCCTCAGTAAAGCCCCCCTTGAGAAAAGGAGGCAGATATCCTCCCAAAAGGGAATCCATTGCCCCCCTTTTTAAGGGGGGGGTGGGGGGATCGACCCAGGGCAATATGGCCGAGGTCCATTCGTGTATAAGCGGCAGCTTCAAAAAGGAGATAAAGCGGGAACCTAAAACGGTTAGGAACTGGGGGAATCTTTACACTGCCGCCAAATCGGTCTGGTGATCCAGACTCGCGTCCACCCGACAATCGAGGGCATGCGCCCGAAGTTGCGATCAGTCTTTTAGCGAGGCCATATCAATCACAAAGCGGTATTTCACATCGCTTTTCTGCATACGTCCGTAGGCTTCATTGATATCCTGAATCTTGATCACCTCCACGTCTGAAGTGATGCCCTGTTCACCACAAAAATCGAGCATTTCCTGGGTTTCGGCAATACCGCCAATCAGCGACCCCGCCACCGATTTACGCCCCATGATCAGCGGCACAGTATTCAAAGTTGGCATCAGATTGCCTAAAAAACCGACTAGTACCAGCGTGCCGTCTAGCGCCAGCGTGGGCAAATAGGGGTTGAGATCATGCTCGATGGGGACTGTATCGATGATCAGGTCAAACTGTCCTTTCACGGCCTCCATTTGCGCATCGTCGGTAGAGATCACAATATGGTCTGCGCCGAGACGGCGGGCATCCTCCTCCTTGCCGGGGGAACGGGTAAACAGCGTCACCTCTGCGCCGAGACCCTTCGCCAGTTTCAGCGCCATATGCCCCAAACCGCCTAGACCGACAACGGCCACCCGACTGTCCTCACCCACCTGCCAATGGCGCAGGGGGGACCAGGTGGTGATCCCGGCGCACAGCAGCGGCGCTGCCCCTTTGATGTCTAACCCATCGGGGATTTTCAGCACAAATTTGTCTGACACGACGATTTTCTCGGAATAACCGCCGAAGGTGGGGGTTTGATCTTGACGGTCTTTACCGTCATAGGTAAAGGTGGCAGATTCTTCGCAATACTGCTCTAAGCCTTGGCCGCAGGGGGCGCAGCGCTGGCAAGAATCGACCATGCAGCCGACCCCGACGCGATCGCCCAGTTTGAAGCGAGTCACCTCTGCGCCCACGCCGATCACGCGACCGATAATTTCGTGGCCGGGCACCACTGGGTAGGTCGTGCCCCCCCAGTCATTGCGGGCCGTGTGCAAGTCAGAGTGACAGACGCCACAGTAGAGAATTTCGATCGCCACATCATTGGCCCGGGGCTCGCGACGGGTAAATCGATAGGGGGCTAGATCATCTGTGGCCGACTTTGCGGCGTAGCCAAGTACATCGGTGGTCATGGTTGCTGCTCTGTTGTGAATGGGTATTGATAGGCCTCTGTATTGTTAATACGGCATCAGCGGGTTTCAGGAATGCCCCCAGAGAACCATTTTTGCTGTTTAACGCCCGGTCATTTGCTTCGGCTTTTTGGGATACCGAGCCCCTTATACAGTGATATTGGCCAGCCGTGCCTCGGCGACCTAGCGGTTTGTGATCACCACGCCAGCGATCACCAGGCTGCCGCCCAGCACCAGCGATGAGGTGGGGGTTTCTTGCAGGAACAGGGCGGCCAGGGCGATCGCAAACACCGGCACCAGGTTGATAAACACCCCGGCCCGCGCGGGGCCGAGCTGTTTTAGCCCGTCGTAGTACCAGGTAAAGCCCACCGCCGAACCGAGAATGCCCAGGTAAAGCAGCCCTCCCCAGGTGGTGGGGGCGGCAGCGGCGATTCCGGGACGGATCGCTTCGCGAATCGCGCCCACCAATCCCTCTGCCAGCGCTGGCCCCAGCAGCATTAAGGCCCCCACCAGGCAGGCGTAGGTGGTGGTCACAAAGGGGGATAACTCCGCCATCACCACTTTGCCCAGCAGGCTGTAGCCCATCCAGCTGACCACGCAGCCGAGCATAAACAGCTCACCGATGCCCACATCGCCCCGCAGCAGCCGTACGGGGTCGCCGTCGCTAATCACCACCGCTGCCCCCAGCAGCGAGAGGCCAATGCCCAACAGCTTGGTGCGGCTGAGGGGGTCTTTGAAGAAGAGGGCGGCACCGAGGGCGATCGCCACCGGGTTGAGGGCAATAATCAGCGCCGCCCGCCCCGCCTCAACGGTCTGGAGCCCCGAAAAGAAAAACACGTTGTAGGCAAAAATGCCCGTGAGGCCCAGCAGCGCGATCGGCAGCCAAAGTTTTCTGGGCGGTTGAGGGAGATGGCCTTCGATGGTGTAGGTGAGCGTGAGGAGGGCGAGGGAGGCGATCGCAAACCGACAGAAGGCCGCCGCAAAGGCTCCCATATCTTGCACCACCAGCCGCCCGGCAATGAAGGTGCCGCCCCAGAGCACCATGGTGACCAAAAGCTTGAGGTAAATGATCAATGTTTGCCCTCGCTTTGGTTTCTAGCAGTGAAAAACGGTTTGGTGCAGCAGCGGCGGTACGTTCGCTAAGCGCAGGATTCTACAGATTTGCTCGAAGTATTGACCAGCCTCTCCGCAGCCTACAGGCGATCGCCGTCAAGCTGATACTTGAGAGATATACCTGCGTCGGCGATCGCTGTTTTCATGTGTCGGTGCGTGTTTTTGGCCACAACTTTGGTAATGCGATCGGCCTGCTCGGGGGTTGTCCCTAACTGCACCAATCGTGCTTGTAGCGCACTGCTAAACGCTCCGGCCAAAGCCGACCGATGGAAATGCAGGCTAGCGAGGCGAGCGTCTTGATCCGTTAGCTCAAAGATGCCCAGGGCCTTAACGGGGAGGGTGATCGTTCTAGCCTGGGGAGTGCTGTCTTTGGCAATCAGCCACTGCTCAATTTTGGGGTGCTGCTTGACGAATTCTCGCAAACTTTCCAAATAGGCCGCTTGGCTGATTAGGGCCGTCGCCTGGGCCAGGGTCGGCTCTGTTTTCGCAGTCTCGCCATAAACCTTCAGCAGCCCAGTACTGATGCCAATAAACGGTACCGTTGCGCCCATGAGCTTGCCCAGGGGCGCATTAATCGCCTCCAGCAGCGAGTCAAGCTGGCCTACCAAAGCAGCGACTCGCCGCAGGTCAGGACGTTCTTCCGTTAGCACCTTGGCCAGGGCCAGTACGGCATCGGCGGCATCGGCCGCTCGGTCAGCGGTCTCCAGCGCAGCCAGATCGTGGTCGGTGGTGAGAAAGTTCCAGAGGCGGGTGGCCATAGAGGGCAGAGTCTTCTAGGGGATAGCTGCGGGCGGGTGCCCAAGGCATGGGCGGAGGGCGCGATGGTCAAAGACCGGCCCGGAAGGGCCATCGCCCCTGATGCCGGGCTTGAACCATCGCCAGGTGTGCCTATTAGCCTAGCGGTACCTACGGCTAATGAATAGTGCCTAGGAATAGTTAGACCCCTCAACTCGCTAATGTTTAAAGGCAACCCCTTGATAGAAATATCCGGCCACCTTGGGCAGCTTTTCGGCGTAGGCGGCTTCTAGGTTGACTTCGTCAAACTGCTGCTCGATCAGCCGGCGCATATCGCGGTCAAAGTGGCACCCTCCGGCAATGCGCTTTTGCAGGGGCGTCAGGCGATGCTGCCAGGTTTGAATCGAGGGTTCGTCGCTGAGGCCGTGCTCGACAAAAAAGAACCGGCCGCCGGGCCGCAGCACCCGATAAATTTCGGCCAGCGCCTGCTCAATTTGGGGGATACTGCACAGGGTGAACGTGCTGACCACGCTGTCGAAACTGTGGTCGGCCATGGGCAGCGCCTCGCCGCTGAGCATGCGATAATCGACCGCGATGGGCGAGGCATCGATGCGCTTTTGGGCCAGGCGATGCACCCCCGGGCTGGGGTCTACGGTGACGATCTGGCGCACCTGGTCGGGGTAGTATGGCAAATTTAACCCAGTGCCAAAGCCAATTTCGAGCACGTCGCCGCTCACATCGGCCAACACGTCCCGCCGATAGCGACCCAGGATAGAATCGGCCATGGAAAAATCGATCAGGTAAGGCAGAATTCTGTCGTTGTAAAGGCCCATGGTGGCTACTGTTCCGCTGGTCTAGCGAGATTTAGGCTACGGGGTTTATTCTACACACCGCCCACCCACCGCAACTAAGCGCAATGTCTCCAAAATTTGTAACTGAGCCTTCCATCGAGACTAAAATTCAGCGGATGCAGCAGCGGGTGCGGTGGCAGCATCGCCAGATCGTCGAGCGGGGCATTGACCAAACCAGCCTGGTGATCGACGATCCGGGCGCAGAGGACGACACATTCTCATTTTTAGTGGTGGGCGATAGTGGCACCGGGCGGCACCGCCGCAGCAGCCCCCAGCGGCAGGTGGCCGAGCTGCTGCTGCGCCATATCGATGCGGCCCGGTTTACGCTGCACACCGGGGATGTGGTGTATCTAGTGGGGTCTCGCGATCAGTATCGGTCAAACTTCATCAAGCCCTACCAGGAGTGGCTGGTGGGGGGCGATCGCTACCGCAAGATTGCCTACGATCGCATGGTCTTTAAGCAGCCGATCTTGCCGGTGCTGGGCAACCACGACTACTACGACCTGCCCACCGTGGTGGGGCTGCTGTCGGGCATTAGTGGGCCCCTGCGCTACGCCCTGCGCTCTTACCTAGATTTAGACGTGAGCTGGCGCGGCTCTCACAAGGGAGATGCCTACGCCAAAGCCTTTTTAGACTACCTAAAGGCGGTGCCCGAGGCAGACTTGGGTGCGCATCTAGATACCCACTACACCAGCAAGCAAGACAACGCGCGGGCGCTGACCTACCGCCCCGGCGAGTTTACCCGGTTGCCCAACCGCTACTACAGCTTTCGCTACGGCGGCATCGACTTTTTTGCCCTCGACTCCAACACCTTTAACCAGCCGCTGCCCATCGCCAATGGCGAGACCGGGCGCAAAGAATTGCAGCAGCAGCAGCAGTTGCTAGAGGTCACTAAAGCTGACCTGCTGCGGCAGGCGGGCATGAAGGTCTTGACCCCCGACGATGAGGATGCTCAAGAAGAAATCACCGAGCGCATTGAAGACATCGATGAGCAGATCAACGACATCACCAAGCAGCTCAACAGCTCTCGTCTGCAAACGGTGGATACTGAACAGCTCTACTGGCTGCGCGATCGCCTGATTGCCTCCTGGCAAAACCCGGCGGTGCGGGGGCGCATGCTGTTCTTTCACCACCCGCCCTACGTCACCGAAGCCACCAAGTGGGATCAGGGGCAAACCCTGGCGGTGCGTCACCACCTCCGCCAGGTGCTCGACGCCGTGGCCGCCGAGGTATCCGGCATTTCCCAAGCCCGCCCCCTGGTGGATTTGGTGCTCAACGGCCATGCCCACTGCCTCGACTATGTGCGTACGGGTGACACCGGCCACGGCGATGCCAACATTCCCTGGGTGATCTGCGGTGGCAGCGGCTACAGCCTGCGTCGCCAGCGGAGAGAAGGTGACGAGCTGATGGAAGCTATCAATAGCAGCACCCGCACCGTGGCCAAATCGCACCTCTACCTGGGCCGCAGCGGCGACGGCAGCCACCTCAAGCGCCCCTACTCGGCCCTGCGGGTCGATGTCGCCAGCGGCAGTCCGCCGCAGGTAAGGGTGACCCCCCTGGTGGCGGAGAAGTACGACGGCGACTGGACGGGCTATGAGATGGAGGGGTTTGAAGTATAGGGGGAAATAAGGAAGGTGGGGAGATGAGGACGGTGGAGAAGTAAAGATCCCCTCATCCCCTCATCCCCTCATCCACAGAAACCCCCAACGCCTTCACATCCACCGCATAGCCCGCGACAACTAAATACACCGCGCCAGCGACGGTGCCGACCTGGCGGGTGAGGGTGCCGAGGCGATCGCGAAACAGCCGCCCAATCGGGTAGGCGGGCACTACGCCCCAGCCGGTTTCTTCAGAAACTAGAATCACGGTGCTGGGGGTTTGCCGCAGGCTTTCGACCAGGGAATCCACGGTGGCTTGCCAGGTGGCGTCGTCTTGCTCTAGCAGGTTGGCCAGCCAGGTGCCGAGGGAGTCAATCAGCAGGCAGTCCTCAGCGGTGGCGGAGCGGATGGCTTCGGGTAGGGCGATCGGGACTTCTTTGAGCTGCCATTGGGCGGGGCGGCGATCGCGGTGCAGTTCTACCCGCTTTTGCCAGTCAAAATCGGCCGGGTCAATGGAGGAAGTGGCTATATAAATCACCAGTTGGCCAGAGTTGGCGGCTAGGGCTTCGGCCCACTCGCTTTTGCCCGATCGCGCCGGGCCGGTGACTAGGGAAATGCGATCGTTTACAGTCAAGGTGCGACCTTTTGGATAAACGCCTCAATTTCGTCCACCAGCCAGACTTTTTCGACGGTTTGAAGGGGAGTGCCAAACTTGTGCTGGTTAATGCCCTCCAGCAGGGCGATCGTCTGCACGGGGCGATCGTTTTGGGTATAGGCGGTTTGCAGCTCTACCTTCACCAAGTCGGCGGTGTAGCCTTCAATGCGGCGAGTGCGACCGAGTATGCGGTGGGTGAGAGAAAATCGCTGGCGATCGACGCGCAGATGCACGTGGGCCAGCAGGGCATTGGCCACGCCGCCAATCATGCCAAAGCCAACAAACCAAAAGGGAATGGCAATCAGGCCAAACCACAGCGAGCCGCCGCCGGTGACGGCCCCAATCGTCCAGACCAGCACAAAACCATTCCAAAACAGACCAAATAGGCCGATGCCCACAGTTTCGCCCCGCAGACCTGGCGGTGGAATTTCGATATTTAGCTCGCTCGGCGACCTTTGCACCCGCACGCGGGTACCCGCCGGAGGGCGTGGGGCCAGCCGACGCGGGGCAGACGGGGCGGGCTGGGTCAGCGCATCGAGAGCCACTCGCGCTGAGGCAAAGCGATCCTCCACAAGCGGGTCAATTAACGGCTCAAGCCAGTCGGCAAAGGCGGGCGACACCGCCACGTAGGGGCGAAAGTCAATGCGCAGCCGCTCCTGGGGCAGGTCGGCGGGCGACTGGTGGGTGAGCAAAAACAGCAGGGTTGCCCCCAAACTATAGAGGTCGGTAGCGGGCACGGCCTGGCCGCGAAACTGCTCGGGAGCCATGTAGCCGTAGGTGCCCACCACCGTGCTGCCCTGGCGGAGGCTGTCGCGGTAGACCGTCTGCACCGCGCCAAAATCGACCAGATAAATGTGGCCATCGTCGCGGCGAATGAGGTTCTGCGGCTTCAGGTCGCGGTGAATCACGGGCGGGTTGAGGCCGTGCAGGTACACCAGCACCTTGAGAACCTCAGTGGCGATGCGGCGGGCCTCGGCTTCATCGACCCGGCCACCAGCTGCAACCCAGTCGGCCAGAGAGGTACCCTCGGCCAGGTCTTGGGCCAGGTAAAACCAGCGGTTGTCGGCGGTGTCAACCTGAAAAAAGTCGATGTATTGAGGAATCGCAGGGTGATTGAGGGTTTTGAGAATGCGGGCTTCGCGCTCGAACAGCTCAATCTTCTTCCAGTCTTGCAGGCCGCGCAGGGAGAGTTCTTTGAGGGCAATGATATGCCCACTCGCCAACACCTCGGCGGCGTAGGTGGTGCCGCTGCTGCCCTGGCCCAGGGGTTGCAAAATCCGATAGCGCCCGTCGATAATGGCGCGGGTAGTCTGGGCACGTTCCATAGTGGGGGAGATCTAAAGTGGCCTGCTTCCCCATTATGCCGCCGCCAAAATTTTGGCTAAGGCTAAATTCTAACGGCTGGCCCTACGGCGGGTGCAGCTATTTGAGGCCGCCGAATTGGGCCAGTTGCGGCCCTAAATTTTGTCTTTGCCGGAGTTAAGAGAATAATCCTGACGGTTTGACTTCTCTGCGAGGCCAGAGGCCACTAGACTAGAGGCAATGTTGTAGCTGGGGCACAGGCGTTGAGTGAAACGCAAAACACACCAAGTACCCTCGCCATAGACCGCAGGGAGCTGCAAGAGCTAGTGCGATCGCAGCTACAGGTGCTGCTAGAGCAGGGCAACTTGCCAGGGGCCAAAGCGCTGCTGGTGCCGGTGCAGCCTGCCGATATTGCCGAGGCCATCGAAGACCTGCCCGAAGCCATGCAGGCGATCGCCTTTCGGCTGCTGGGCAAGGGGGAGGCGATCGAGGTCTACGAAAACCTCGACACCAGCGTGCAGCAGGCCCTGATCGAAGACTTCAAGCGCCAGGATGTGCTCGATATCGTCGATAAAATGTCGCCCGACGACCGGGCCAGACTTTTCGACGAGCTACCCGCCAAGTTTGTGCGCAGCCTGCTGGCCCAGCTCAGCCCCCAAGAGCGCGAGGCCACCGCCCAGCTGCTGGGCTATGAGGCGGGCACCGCCGGGCGCATCATGACCCCCGAATACGTAGCCCTCAAAGAGGGCTGGACGGTGCTGCGATCCCTCGACTACATCCGCAGCCGCGCCTTTGTCAGCGAAACCATCTATTACCTGTTTGTCACCGATGCCGCCCGGCGTATGGTCGGTATTTTATCGCTGCGCCACCTGGTCACCGGCCAGCCCGAGCAGACCATCGGCGACCTGATGACCCGCGAGGTAATCTCGGTACGCACCGACACCGACCAAGAAGATGTCGCTCGCCTAGTGCAGCGCTACGACTTTCTGGCGGTGCCCGTGGTCGATACCGAAGAGCGTCTGGTGGGCATCATCACCGTCGATGACCTGATCGACGTGCTTGAGGCCGAAACCACCGAAGACATCTATGCCCTAGGCGGCGTCCAGAGCGGCGGCGACAGCTATTTTCAGTCAAACCTGTTTGATGTGGCCCGCAAGCGGGTGGTGTGGCTGTCAATTTTGCTGATCACCAATACTGTCACCACCGCCGTCATTCGCAGCCAGGAAGATATTTTGCAGCAGGTGGTGGCCCTAGCGGCCTTTATTCCCCTGCTGATTGGCAGCGGCGGCAACGTGGGGGCACAGTCCTCTACGGTGGTGATTCGCGGCCTCAACACCCAAGAAATTAGCTCTAAGCAGGCCCTATCGGTGATTCGGCGGGAGGCGATCGCCGGTACCGTGCTGGGTCTAATGCTGGGGGCGGTCGTTACCGTTTGGGCCTATGTGCTTCAGGGCAGCCTGCCCGTGGCCGTGACCGTAGGCATCAGCCTGGTTGCCATCTCTATCTTGGCATCTACGGCTGGAGGGGCGTTGCCCCTGCTGTTTGATGCCTTAAAATTCGATCCGGCCCTGATGTCGGCCCCCTTCATCACCACCATTGTCGATGTGCTGGGGGTGCTGCTCTACCTCACCCTGGCCCGCCACATGCTGGGGATGGCCTAGACCAAGGGATTAGCTTCACGGAGCGGAGCCTCGGGCGGTGGTTAAACCTCAACCCCTACCCCTAAACCCCCTGGCCCTCCGGCCATTGTGTTAGCCACGCTACTCATTTGCTTTAGGATAGGAGAACATAAAGGCCAGACTTGAGTGGATAGGGCAGTCTTTATCGCCCGGTTCTCGAAACAAATGTTTACAATATCTTTATATGGCCATTGCAGTTCAGGTTAGCTGGCTGCCTCTATTCAATAAGTTCGTTTCAAGCTAGCTCAGTCTATATGTTCCGCCTGCTTAGCCTCAGCCATCCCTAGCTAGTATTTTGGGATTATGGACTTAAACGGTTCGCCTACCCTAAACACCCCGCCCCTCTCCAGCCCCGATCACCCCGAGCCCTCCGTGCTGCAAAAGATCAAGCAAGACCTCAAGAACGATCTAATTGCCGGCCTGCTGGTGGTTATTCCCCTGGCGACTACCATCTGGTTAGCGATCACCATTTCGGCCTGGGTCGTGCGGTTGCTCACCCGGTTTCCCAAGCAGCTCACCCCCTTTGACGGCCTCAATCCCTTTTTGGTCGATCTGATCAATCTGCTGATTGGTCTGTCGGTGCCCCTGCTGGCCATCTTGATCATTGGCCTGATGGCCCGCAACATCGCTGGTCGCTGGCTGCTGGATGTGGGCGAAAAGGTGGTGCAGTCGATTCCCTTGGCGGGGTCGGTGTACAAGACGCTGCAACAGCTGCTGCAAACGGTTTTTCAAGACTCTAGTACGCGGTTTCGGCGCGCGGTGCTGATTGAGTATCCCCGTCGGGGGATTTGGGCGGTTGCCTTTGTCACCGGAGCCATGACGGCTACGGCCTCGACAACTCCCAAGATGCTGAGCATTTTTGTGCCCACGACCCCCAACCCTACCAGTGGCTGGTATGCCATCGTGCCCGAAAACGATGTTGTCAACCTGTCGATATCGATTGAAGACGCCTTCAAACTGATTCTCTCGGGCGGCATTGTGGGGCCGAACCTGGCAGCGGCGGTTCCCCCCGATCGCGTAGTGTCGATGGCCAATGAAGGTCAGGCTACAGCCCCCATGGCTCTGGATCTAGGCATCTCTGAGCTAGCCCCCGATCTGGCGGACTACCCCCAGCAACTTTCCGTCTTGCCGGTAGACGAAGATTGCTAAGATATAGCCTGGTTCTAGCCTGGGTAAGGCTGGCCCGTCGATGGCGTGAAGCTTGCGTCGGGCCGGTTTTGTTTTGGCAAGACCCTGCACCGCCGCTTCTGGGAGACATGACCTATGCAAGCTCGCCGTATGGCCCGCGAGTTGGCCCTACTGGGCCTTAGCCAGCTTTCTGATAAGCCCGGCAGACTGGCCCCCCCAGACTTTGAGAAACTGCTGCTGGCGGCCATTCAAACCCTGACCGCCGAGGCCAAAGACGCCCTCGAAACCGCCTCAGATGAGCTGAAGCGCGGCAACCAGCACCTGGTTGACAGCGGCACCCGCGCCAGCGATGTAGAGAAGGGCCGGGCCATGGTCGAAGATGCGATCGCCCTCACCCAGACCGCCATCAACCGCCTGGCCCACGCGGTCGAGCTGCCCGAGTTCATTCGCCTCAGCAACCAGTCGGAGATCGAAGCCTTTGCCCTGGAGCTGCTCACCAACACCGCTAAGTACCAGACCCAGGTCGATGCCATTCTCGACGAAGCCATGGTGGCCTGGAACCTGAAGCGCCTGCCCCGCATCGATCGCGACATTCTGCGCCTGGCCGTGGTCGAAATGAACTACCTGGGCACCCCCGACCGCGTTGCCATCAACGAAGCCGTAGAACTGGCCAAGCGCTACAGCGACGACGACGGCTACCGCTTTATCAACGGCGTGCTGCGCCGGGTGGTGAGCCAAGGGGATGGAGGGGAAGTAGAAGTGGAGGCCGATAGTCCCGTGGTGTAGGGGAGTAGGCATCTGCCAGAAGTTCTCAGGCTCTGCTCGGGTGTGGATGAGCGTACCCGTGGTTTGCCCTGAGAACGATATTATTAGCAACAGTAACAACGTCCAAGGTAGCTCTGATATGGCTGGGTTCAATTGGTTTCAGCGCGGTTTCGACAAGTCTGACAGCGCCGATGCTGATGCTAAAAGCACAGAGGCCAAAGCTCCTGAACCGACCCCAGCCCCGGCCACCCCGCAGCTGTCGTCCGAAGACTACCTGAAGTGGGCCAAGGCGGCCTACCAAAATATTCAAAAACAGCAGGCTGAGACTAAAACTGAAGATTCAGTCGCCGAAACAGCGCCCGCCGAAGCTGTGGAAGAGGCCGCGGCTGAGGTGGAGGAAGCTGCTGCAGAAGCCGCTGAAATGTCTGCGGCTAGGGAGCCGGTCGTTGAGAATGAGATTGCAGAAACATCGGCAGCTGAGACAGATTCAGCCATTTCAGAATCCTTAGAAACCACCGAATCTGCCGTAGAATCCTCTGTCGTCGAACCCGCTGCCGAGGCTGAATCCCCCGTTGTGGAACCGGAGGCGGTAGAGCCCGAACTCGAACCCGCTGCCCCGCGACCCTTCTGGGCGCAGACAGAGGAGGAACGCCAGCAGCGTTTGGCTCAGTTGGAGGCGACGGCGATCGCAGAACCCGAGCCCGAGCCTGCCCCCGTGGCCGCCGTCACTGCGCCGCCCGCTCCCGTTCTACCCAATATTGATCTCGACGAAGCCTTTCTCTGGTCGGCGGAAGTCCTTGCCGCCCAGGGGCGACGGCCCGACGATATTTCCGCCGAAGAGATTACCTGGCTCAACAAGCTGCGCCAGGGGCTAAACAAAACCCGCCTCGGCCTGGTCAACCAGCTCAAAGCCATCGTTGGCCAGGGGCCGCTCAACGACGACGCGGTGGTAGAAATTGAGGCGCTGCTGCTCCAGGCCGATGTGGGGGTCGCCGCTACCGATAAGGTGATCGAGGCCCTGCAAGCCCGCATGCGCGAGGAGGTGCTGCCGCCCGACCAGGCGATCGCCTACCTCAAATCCATTCTGCGGGATATGCTCGATGCGCCCCTGGCCGACTCCCACAACCTCGCCTTTACCCCCGAAAAGGGCAGCTTCAACATCTGGCTGATGACCGGAGTCAACGGCGCGGGCAAAACCACCACCATTGGCAAGCTGGCCCACATCGCCAAAAAGTCGGGCTACAACACGCTGATTGCCGCCGCTGACACCTTCCGCGCCGCCGCTGTGGAACAGGTCAAAACCTGGGGTGCCCGCAGCGATGTGGAGGTGATCGCCAACCCAGGGCAGAACACCGACCCGGCGGCGGTGGTCTATGACGCGATCGCCGCCTCCCAGTCCCGCAGTATTGAGCTGCTGCTGGTCGATACCGCTGGCCGCCTGCAAAACAAAAAGAACCTGATGGACGAACTGGCCAAGATTCGCCGCATCATCGACAAAAAAGCCCCCGATGCCCAGGTCGAAGCCCTGCTAGTGCTCGACGCCACCCTGGGCCAAAATGGCCTGCGCCAGGCGGAAGTGTTTGCTGAAGCCGCCAACCTCAGCGGCGTGGTGCTCACCAAACTCGACGGCACCGCTAAAGGCGGCGTCGCATTGGCCGTGGTTGAGCAGTTGGGCCTGCCGATTCGGTTCATCGGCGCGGGGGAAGGCATCGAAGATCTGCGGCCTTTCTCTAGCTACGAGTTTGTCGAAGCTTTGGTGAGTGGTTGAGCGTTTCAGCACGGTTCGCCAACCCCGGCCTCTCTACGGGCGGCTCCGGCGGCACTCACTAGCAGCAGCCGTTTGCGGGGCAAGTGGTTCATCAAGATGCCGGGAAAGAGGGGCGATCGCGTCATAGATCGCCGTCGCCGGGTCGGTATTCTGCTACCCCCACAGGTGAGGGCAGAGAAGGCAGCGGGGAATTGCCGAGGGTGAACGGACGGTCAGCCCTCCCTGGGGACTGGACAAAAAGATGACTCCAGCCATGGCGATAGGCTAGAACCCGTTATTCTAGAAAAGCTGAGTTTTAAGGCAAGCCTGTGCAAACCCTAGACCCCATTCACGTAATCGGCGGCGGGCTGGCCGGTACCGAAGCCGCCTGGCAGATTGCCCAGGCCGGGGTGCCCGTGGTGCTGCACGAAATGCGCCCCCACAAAACATCCCCCGCCCACCACAGCGAACATGTGGCTGAGCTGGTGTGCAGCAACTCCTTTGGGGCCATGGCGAGCGATCGCGCCTCGGGCCTGCTCCACGAAGAACTGCGTCAGCTCGGTTCAGTAGTCATTGGCAAGGCTGACCAGCACCAGGTGCCAGCGGGCGGTGCCCTGGCGGTCGATCGCGGCGTCTTCAGCCAAGACCTGACCGAAACCCTAGAGCGGCACCCCCTGATCGAGCTGCGGCGCGACGAAGTGACGCGCATTCCCGACGAGGGCATTGTGGTGTTGACCACTGGCCCCCTGACCAGCGACGCCCTCTCGGTGGATCTGGAGCGGTTCACCGGCCAGGGCTACATGAGCTTTTTTGACGCCGCCAGCCCCATTGTGGTGGGCGACAGCATCGACCAGTCGGTGGCGTTTATGGCCTCGCGCTACGACCGGGGCGAAGCCGCCTACCTCAACTGCCCCATGAACCGCGAGCAGTACCTCCACTTTTGGACTGAGTTGTGCAACGCCGAGCAGGCCGAACTGAAGGACTTTGAGCGCGAAACGGCCAAGTTCTTTGAGGCCTGCCTGCCGATCGAAGAAATGGCGCGGCGGGGCGAAGACACCATGCGCTACGGCCCGCTCAAGCCCGTGGGCCTATTCGATGCGCGCCTGGGCGATTTCAAAGACCCTGAGAATAAGAGCAAAAAACCCTACGCTGTGGTGCAACTGCGCCAGGAAGACAAAGGCGGTCAGCTGTGGAATATGGTGGGCTTTCAAACCAACCTGCGCTGGGGCGAGCAGGCGCGGGTGTTTCGCCTGATTCCCGGATTGGAGAACGCCGAGTTTGTGCGTATGGGGGTGATGCACCGCAACACGTTTTTGAATTCGCCAGAGCTGCTGCACAACACGCTGCAATTTAAGGCGCGGCCTACGCTGCTGGCGGCGGGGCAGCTGGTAGGCACCGAGGGCTACACGGCGGCGGTGGCCGGGGGCTGGCTGGCGGGGACGAATGCGGCCCGTCTGGCCCAGGGGCAAGAGCGGCTGAGCTTGCCGGTGACGATGATGCTGGGGGCGCTGGTCGATTTCATCACCTCGGCGGAGCCAAAGCACTTTCAGCCGATGCCGCCCAACTTTGGCATTTTGCCGCCGCTGCCGGTGAAGGTGCGCAACAAACGGGAACGCTATGGACAGTATCGCGATCGCGCCTTTAACGATCTGCACACCTGGGCCAGCCAGCACAGTCTTGCTTTGGCCGAGAGTTCGCTGATGGCTACGGCTTAAGCGAAGCCACGGGGCTAAGTCCTCAGGTAGATTTGCAATAATCTTCGTTGCAAGAAACCCATAGGCTAGGCTATCGTGTCTAAGATTAAAGGAAAATTCAGTTTTGTTTAAGAGAAGGTTATCTATGCCCTATGTCCTATTCTGGCTCTTCTAACAATCGGCGCGATTTGGATGGATTCATTTCTCCGAAAAGCTCCTACTACGGCACGTTTTCGCCGCAGCAGCTTGTGTTTAACGCCAACCTACAGGAATTTGCCAACCGAGTTGGCTATATTTCAGGTCTGCAAACTGGCGGCAAGCTCTCCCCCGATGAGGCCTTTGAGCAAATTAAGTCGCTATATAAGCAGCTTAAGCAAACCAAAAAAGGCTTAGAAATCTAAGTCTGGAGCTTGCACAGCGGTTCTGGCTCAAGGTTTGGGTTATGGCGATCGCTGCATTCAACTACATGCGGGTGTCTCTAGCCTAGAGACGCCCTAGCACCTCAATTAATAAGCTGTCTGAAAGTGTAGCGTCTTATTTGAGATCGGTAAGGCGATACAGAGCTCTCGGTAGCACCACAACAGGTTAAGTTTCCCACTTTATGTTGGAAAAATGGGACTGGAAGACCACTTTGAGGCGTCCCAATACGCTGGGCCAAGTCTGCCCCATCCTACTTAAGTTGGATAATTAGCCGCTCGGTTAGATTTTGAACCAAAGATTCTGATATTTTCCGGATAGGCTCCTGCACCAAACACAAATTGCATAACCCCGATTTCCAAAAGGCGAAACCGTAGGGACAAATGGCATTTACTCAGAAGGAACGGGGTAGCCAAGCAGGATCTAGTATCAGTTCATGGGCAATATTGAATATAGTCAAGTAACTATTGCTCTAACACGCCCATGGATTCTGAACAACGATTGGACTATCTCTACAAAGAGTATGTGCGGTTAAGCCAGCAGGCAGAAGAGTATATTCAAAGCGCCTTTGAAGATCTCAAGCTGATGGGAGTCATTGGGGCCACCATCGCTCTCTGGAAACCCATCGTCGATTTTATTGTGCTGGCGAAGCCCGAAATTGATGCCAGCGGGCTGCTGTTTTTAGGCTTTCTCAGCCTGCTGCTGATCATCGCCATCATCGGTTTCTGGAATCTGATCAAGCAATCTTTCATTATCTTTTTTGCAGATAATCTCCAAAGCTATGAAGAAGAAATTAGAAAAGAGCTGAGCGTGATCGATGGGTCAGGTGTTTTTGGCCTCAACCTTGAGAAAGAAGCAAAGCTCCTGCAAAGCTACAGATCGACTTTCGCCGCCTTTCTTTTGGTTTTTGCGCTGGCGACAACATTTATACCAGTTTTAATCTTGATGTCGCTCAGCATCACCTATGCTCTGGTTTATTTGGTGTTGTCATTGGTGCTGTTTGGAACGTACTTTCGAGTGCTCAAAAAATCAACCCGAAGATTTCTTAAGCATTAGTATTTTCTTTACAGCCTCCTAGACAATCCAAGCTGGATTATTAAATTATCCGCTTCACCCAAAAAAGCAGCGTCCTAAGACTATTTCAGGCTTAGGACGCTGTTTGCACGGCTCTCTATTGAGCCATGACGTGGCGCTGGGTGAGTTTGTCGAGCTGTTTTACCAGCAGACTGAGGAACAGCCCCACATCGGTTACTACCCCAGTGGACTCTAGCGAACCGCGATCGGCCAGCTTCGTCACCACGGCGGGGTTGATGTCAACACACACCATCTTCACTCCCGAAGGGGTCATGTTACCCACGCCGATTGCATGGAGCATCGTCGAGAGCATCAAAATCAGGTCGCAGCCTTCGATCAGGTGGGCGTATTCGGCCTGGGCGTCAAGCAGATCCATCTTGGTGTCGGGCAGGGGGCCGTCGTCGCGAATGGAACCGGCCAGGGAGAAGGGCACGTTGTGCTTAACGCATTCGTAGAGCACGCCGCGGGTGAGCACACCCTGCTCGACCGCATTGGCGATGCTGCCACAGCGGCGAATCGAGTTGATCGCCCGCAGGTGGTGGCGGTGGCCGCCGCGTACCGAGGTGCCCTGCTTCATATCGACCCCCAGGGAGGTGCCGAGCATGGCCTGCTCGATGTCGTGGACGGCGATCGCATTGCCCCCCAGCAGCGCCTGCACATAGCCCTCGCGAATCAGCCGCCCCAGGTGGTCGCCGCCGCCGGTATGAATCACCACCGGGCCAGCCACCACCGCCACCTTGCCGCCCTGGTCGCGCAGGCGGCGCAGATCCCACGCCACCTGTTCGACAATTAGCTCCACGCGGCGCTCGCTGGAGACGCCGGAACCCATGAAGCTAAACTCTTCGGTGGGGGCTGCGGCGCGACTGCGATCCTTGGTGCTGCGCACGCTGCGAATGCCGTCGTAGCCGACAATTACCTGGTCGCCCACGGCCAGATCGCGCAGCAGCTTGCAGCTGGCCACCGGCTCAGACGCTGATACCCCCTCTGGCACCACAATCACGCCATCCATGCGCTGGCCTTGCACCCGCACCCACTGGCCCCGCACCCGTACTTCAGTGGGGTAAATGGTGGAGCTGTAGAAGTCGTCGGGGGCCACCCCGGCCTGGGTAATGGTCACCAGGCGAGCGTCCTGCTGTTCCTCGGGCAGGGCTACCGCACCGAGGTCGATCAGCTGGGCCATGATTTCGTCCATCACCTCGCGATCGGGGGCCGAGACGCGAATTTCTGCCGACGAGGTGCTCTGGCGCTGCTCGCCCAGATCAAAGTTCAGCACCTGGAAGCTGCCGCCGCCCTCCATCACTAAATCCAGCGCCCGGCTGACCAGGCCCGAGTCGAGCAGGTGCCCCGTCATGGTGACGGTGCGAGCGATGATGCCCTTTTCTCCGGCGGGCTCGGGGTGTAGGGGCTCGGTCACTCGCAGGGTAAGGCATTTAGCGGCACCACCGGCCTTGAGAAACTCCGTCAGGGGCGTTTCTACCACCTCAAAGCCCGCGTCGGCCAGCCGCGCCTTCAGCTCATCGCTGGCCTTGTTCATGATCACGATGCGATCGATATTCACCGAATTGCAGGCAAAGTTGATGGCGTCGGGCTCGTCAATCGCAATGCGCTTTTCGGGAGGTACCCGCAGCTCAATCAACCGGTTCGAGTAGGCGTCAAAGGCGGGGGGATAGTAGAGCAAATAGCCCCCGGTCAGCGGACAAAAACAAGTGTCTAGGTGGTAAAAGCGCTCGTCCATTAGATGCAGCGACAGCACTTCAATGTTCAGCCACTCGGCTACCAGCCCGTGGGAGTCTAGCTCAGTGCGGAAGCCGTAGCCCGCCCACAGCCAGCGCCCCTCGCGATCGAGCAGGGCGTCACCTGCGCCTTCGAAGGGCAGATCCGGGGGCAGGGTAAAAACCTGGTGCCCCTGGGCTTCAAACCACTCCTTAAAGAAAGGTTCTTCGCCCTGACGCTCGGGGTGCAAAAAGCGGCTCAGCACCACCTGGTTGCCCAAGATCAGCCCGGCGTTGGCGGTAAACACCATGTCGGGCCAGCCCTGCTGGGGCTTGACCAGATCGACATCGGCGCGATCGGCAATGATTTGGTAGAGGCTTTGCCACTGCTCTTGGGCGGTCTCTAGAGACGAGCGGTGAATGTTGCCCTCCATCCAGGGGTTGATGACGTAATCCACCTCGTAGTGGTGGGGAGCGCACATGAGAAAACGAATGGAGGAAGTCATAGGAAATGGCTGGCGTGAAGGAAATTCAGAGCAAACAGACGAATCGGGCAGCGGAGACCATCCCAGAAGGCAATTAAACTAATCAGCGCTGGGGGCCAACATCGTATTTTAAGCCCTCAGCGCTGTCAGTATATTCAGTTGTCATGAGTCCTTGTAGATTGCGGCCCCTGGGGCAATTGGCCTCCAGCCACCCTGCAAGAACGCTAGGGCTACCGCTCAGAGGGCAAATCGACAAAGAAATGAGCTTCAGTCAGGCGATTGCTGGTGATGATAGAGCTAGTCAAACTGCCGTGGCGCAGACGGCGGGCGGTAGCTATCTGACCATTGTCGACCAGAGTTTCCCCGGTAAAGGAATAGGTAGCTGAGGACTCGGCCACGCTTACGGATACGGGCATTGAGGCTGAACCAGTTATCAAGTCAGCGGCCTCAGCCTTGTTACCTGAAGAGTCAAACCCAACCGCCAGCATAAAGGCCGCCAGCCCAATCAGCAGCGCCAGACGAATATCAATGATTTGCACCACCTGAAAGACAGTGTCTTGAATAGATGCCCAGACGGTGGAAGGTGACTCGTGATCGTTAAGCAAGGTTAGACTCCTCAAAACGCCAGCAGCCCGCTGTAAAGATTTGCCATGAACGGCTAACCGACCCATTGACCCGATCTTTCGGGGCTCCTACTGAGGCATCCAACCCGATTTGTGGACTACTCAATAGTTTTGCTTAAGTATTGTTATACACATAACGTCACGAAGTCACAAGTTGTTGCGCCCATTCCAGAATTACTGTCAAGGGTTGTGAAGCTGCCCAAACGCTTCTGGTGCAAGGGGTTGAGGCAATTCGCGCACGGTGGACATGAATTTTTGTAAACCATAGAACTCAATCTATGGTTTAAGGTACTTCATTTATCTAGTCACGGTATAGGGAAAAGGCCTGGGCTCTTACCGGCTCACTCAAGCCAACACCCATAGCTGAGAGCGGCACTCTGTCTATATCGGCTCTAGCCAAAGGGAAAAGATCCAGCCGCCGTCGAGTAGCTCTGACCAGTTGCCAGAGGTGCGCCCGGTGATGGTGACAATCGAGCCGTTGGGTACGCTTCTGACGAAGCCAAACTCAGTGCCAGGCCCATCGAATACAGAGGTGGAATCGCCGTCGGTGACCACCCGCCGCTGACTGGTGCCACCCGGCGGTGGGTCAGTGGGGTCTGGGCTGGGGTCTGGGGATGGCTCGGGGAGCGGCGTCGGTGGCGCGGTGGCACGATAGAGGGCCTGCCAAGTTGCTGCGTCCACAATGCCGGTGACGGGGAGCCCATTCACCCGCTGAAACTCGCGCACGGCATTTTGAGTCGTCTGGTCGTAGATGCCGGAGACGATGAAATTGGACGGCAAAAAGCCCGCCTGGCGCAGCAGGCGCTGCAATTCCATCACATCGGCGTTAGGGGTAGGGCCAGGATTTGGGTCGGGGTTCGGGTTGGGCCGGTTGCCGCCATAGATGGGGCCGTTGTACTGAATGTAGTAGCCATCGACCCAGTTGCCGTTGGTGAGCTGAGCCCAGCCGCTGTTAAAGCGCCCGGTTAGCGGAATGCGGCTGCCATTGACAAACTGCCCGACGACAAGATAGTTGATGCCGGGGCCGTTGCGAATGTTGAGGGCAAAGTTCTGTGGAGTGACCACCGTGGCCAGGTTGCCCTGGTTTTCGATGGGGGGTGTTATTGGGCCAGACCCAGGTACCGGAGACCGGCTGACCAGGTTGCCCGCGACCCAGGTGGCATCGACGAGCTGAACCCAGCCGTTGCGGCGTGCCCCAGACACCTGTAGGGCACTGCCCCGGCGCACGCGGCGATAGACGCCAGTATTAGTGCCAGGCCCCCAACGCACGTTGAGGGCGTATCCTTCGGGGGTATTAACGTAGATGGTGCTACCCCAGAGGTGCCCATTGGCCAAGGCCGGTGTTCCTAGGCTGCTGCCGAGAACGATCGCTCCAGCTGCGATCGCCAACGACCAACTCCGCAGGGGTATACCGTCCCCTGGCCCTGTGGCCTGACTAGCCTCTAACCGCAGGATTGAGGCAGAACCCGCTGGGACAGGATCAACATCTGGGTGCGTTTCCCAGAGGAGCCAAAGAAGGCTTTGGGCCAGGCTATCCATAGGTCAACGGTGGCGGCAGAAGGAATGGGCAAAACCACCTTAATCATAGTGGTTTTTGCCGGATCCTTAGGGATTTTTATAGAAAATGCGGGGTTGCTGGGGCGATCGCTCCCTAAGCCGGGCGTAGATGTTCACCCCAGAAACCCCCATGCCCCTAGGCATAGGCCGTTCCTAACGGCGGCACAATCAGCAGGGTGAGCCCGTAGCGGCCCACCACCGTAACCCAGCTTGAGGGAGCTAGGGCAATACCTACATCAATAACTCCCTCATAGATTCGGGCGGGCCAGTAGGTGCCTTCGTAATAGACTCGTCCTTCAAGCTGGGCTGTAATGGGGCGCTCTACCCGCGCGGTTTTTGGGGTCTCAAAAAGTTCCAGAGTGTGGGTCAGATTCATCGCTATCCTCCCGGTGATGTCTCAGATGGGATGTGTGCTTACTCGTAAGTGAAGGTTGGGCGCAGGGTGTGACAGCCCAATGGGTATAAATGTGCGTAGCAGTACTCCAGGCCAGTATTCAAAGTACGGTGCTCCAAACCAGTGGCCGTAGGCTATGGGGCAGCTCCTGATGCCAACGAGGGTTTTGAAACAGGGCTGCTCTAAACCAGTAATGATGGACGATAGAGGGCACAGCCCTGGCTAAACGTCATCCCTGTGACAGATATTGAAGCGTTAGCCGTCTAAAGACAGAGGGGACAATCCATGGCTATCGTGCCCTTCCTTACGAAGACCTTTATAGGTGAAATATACCAAAATTATAGCTAGACCAGTGGGCGATTGCCCTTCTCTTTCTGGATTGTTGCGGGTCTTAACAGAATTAGTTATGGTGTAAACAACCAAAACGTCGCCACTACCTCAATGCCCTATCCCACCCTTCTGGCTACCCCTGACAACTACGGTCTGCTGACGGATCTATACCAGCTCACCATGGTGAGCTGCTATGCGGGCGAGGGCCAGGCCGATCGCCGGGCCAGTTTTGAGCTGTTTGCCCGGCGGCTCCCCCCCGGCTACAGCTATCTGATCGCCATGGGGCTGGCCCAGGCGATCGACTACTTGAACAATTTGCGATTTTCGGAACACCAGCTAGAGGCTCTGCGGCAGACGGAGCTATTTGATCGCGCGCCCGACGAGTTCTGGCAGCGCTTGGGCGAGGGGGGCTTTACAGGGGATGTGTGGGCGGTGCCCGAGGGCACGGCGGTGTTTGCCAACGAACCTCTGCTGCGGGTAGAAGCACCCCTGTGGCAGGCCCAGATTGCGGAAACCTACCTGCTCAATACGCTCAACTACCAAACCCTCGTGGCTACCCGCGCTGCCCGCCTGCGGGATGTGGCTGGGCCTGATGCCAAGCTGCTGGAGTTTGGCACCCGTCGGGCCTTTAGCCCCCAAGGAGCGCTGTGGGCGGCGCGGGCGGCGCTAGCGGCGGGTTTTGACGAAACCTCCAACGTGCTGGCGGCATTGGCTCTGGGGCGCAAGCCAGCGGGCACCATGGCCCACGCCCTGGTGATGGTCTTTACCGCTCTAGAAGGCAGCGAAGATGAAGCCTTTGCGGCCTTTCAACGCTACTTTCCGGGGGCGGCGCTGCTGATTGACACCTACGACACGGTGGCGGCGGCAGCAAGGCTGGCGGCGGCGGGAACCCCGGTGGCTGCCGTGCGGCTTGACTCTGGCGACCTGGTGGCGCTGTCGCAGGCGGTGCGATCGCATCTGCCCAACACCAAAATCTTGGCCAGCGGCGACCTGGATGAGTACGAAATCGCTCGCCTCCAGCGAGCCGGAGCGGTAATCGACGGCTACGGCCTGGGCACGAAGTTGGTGACGGGCGAACCGGTGAATGGGGTATATAAACTGGTCGATATCGACGGTATACCCGTGATGAAAGAGGCCAGCGGCAAAACCACGCTTCCAGGACGCAAACAAATTTTTCGGCGCTATGAGGGTGGGCAGGCGGTGGGCGATCGCCTCGGTCTGCTTGAAGAAACCGCCGCCCCCGACGAAACGCCGCTGCTTCAGCTGGTTGTCAAGCAGGGCCAGGTCATGCAGGAGTTAGAATCGCTGGATGCGATCGCCGCCCGCACCGCTGCCTCGGTGGCCAGCCTGCCCGCCAACCTGCGCCAGCTAGAGCACCCGGCTGACTATGGCGTAGCATTATCCGATGCCCTGGTGGATCTGGCGGCCCATACCCGCCAGCATCCCCCCTCTCAGCCCTGAGGATGGCCCTATGACCGCAACCAATTCTCCGGCGCTCCGCATCGCCCTGTTTGGCACCAGTGCCGACCCACCCCACCAAGGCCATGCCGCCATTCTCACCTGGTTGGCTACCCAGTTTGACCACGTGGCGGTGTGGACGGCTAACAACCCGTTCAAAGAGCACCAGACTCCCTTGGGCGATCGCTTTCGCATGCTGGAATTGCTGATCGACGACCTCGCCGTGCCGCCCCAGCGGGTGCAGGTACACCCCGAACTCAGCCACATGCGCACAGTGGTGACTCTGGAGCGATCGCGGCAGGTCTGGCCCCAGGCCGAATTTTCCTTAGTGGTGGGGGCTGACTTGGTGGAGCAGCTGCCCACCTGGCACCGGGCCACCGAAATCTTTGCGGCAGCGAACATTCTGGTGATTCCGCGCCCTGGCTATGACCTCAGGTCGGCCAGCCTGGCCAACCTGCGCCAACATACGACCGTCACCGTGGCCGAGATGCCTGCGATCGATGTGTCGTCGTCGCGCTATCGCCAGTGCGACGGCATCCCCGCCGCCACCGCCCCCGAAATTCCCCCGGCGGTGCAGTCTTACATTGCCCAACACCACCTCTACCCATGTCCGCAAAACTCCACCGCACCTCTGACCACCCCTTAAGCCCGGTGCCCCTGGCCGATTTTAAGGTGGGGGTAGACAACGTGATTTTTTCCGTAGATACCCAGCAAAACCGGCTGCTGGTGCTGGTGGTCATGCGCCACGACGAACCCTTCGCGGGCTACTGGAGCCTACCCGGCACCCTGGTGCGTCAGGGCGAATCTTTAGAAGCCGCCGCCTACCGGGTGCTGGCCGAAAAAATTCGCGTCAATACCCTCTATTTAGAGCAGCTCTACACCTTCGGCGGCCCCGATCGCGACCCCCGCGAGTCGCCCCAGGCCTTTAATGTGCGCTATCTGTCGGTCAGTCACTTCGCCCTAGTGCGCTTCGAAGATGCCGAACTCATTGCCGACGGCGTCAGCGGCATCGCCTGGTACCCCCTGGCCCAGGTGCCCCAACTCGCCTTCGACCACAACGAAATTTTGACCTACGGCTATCGGCGGCTGCGCAACAAGCTCGAATACAGCCCGATCGCCTTCGACGTGCTGCCCGAGGTCTTTACCCTGGGCGACCTCTACCAGCTCTACGTCACCGTTTTGGGGGAGGGTTTTTCAGATTATTCCAACTTTCGCGCTCGGCTGCTCAAGCTGGGTTTTTTGCAGGATACCGGCCAAAAAACCTCCCGGGGTGCCGGACGGCCCGCCAGCCTATATCGGTTTGACGCCGCTGCGTTTGAGCCGCTGAAGGAGAAGGCGATGGTGTTTATTTGAGGGAGAGGGGAGTAAGGGGGTGAGGGAGTAAGGGGTAGGGGGATGGGGTGAGATGGGAGTTCTAGAACATGGGGGTTAGGGGATGAAAGTTAGGGCACCTCAAAACCGAACTCTTGATCTCAGTGCTGAAGAGCGAGCTGTGTTTTTGCAGCGATTAATTAGCCTGGATCGTGAGAAATCTCCTAGCGAAATTCTCAATCGAACTATTTTTCAGGATGTGTTTGGGGCGTTGCCCTACCTACCCAAAAACTTTGTGGATTTGCTGATTGTTGACCCGCCTTACAATCTCACTAAAGACTTCAATGGCAGCAAGTTTAAGCAGTGCGATCGCTCCACCTACAGCGCCTGGCTCGACAGCTGGATTTCCCAGCTTAAACCGATGCTCAAGCCCCATGCTTCCGCCTACTTTTGTGCCGACTGGGTCACCTCAACCGTCATGTATCCAGTGCTAGAAAAACACTTTACCGTTAGAAATAGAATCACCTGGGAGCGGGAAAAGGGACGCGGTGCCCAAGCCAACTGGAAAAACGCCAGCGAAGATATTTGGTTCTGCACTGTCTCCGAAACTTACACCTTCAATGTGGATGCCGTGAAGCTTAAACGCCAGGTGATGGCCCCCTATAGAGACCTGGCTGGACAGCCTAAAGATTGGGACGATACGGGTTCAAAAAACTACCGACTCACCCATCCTTCTAATCTCTGGACCGACATTACCGTGCCCTTTTGGTCAATGGCTGAAAACACCGATCATCCCACCCAAAAGCCCGAAAAACTGGTAGCTAAACTGCTGCTCGCCAGTTCTAACCCTGGAGAGGTGGTGCTCGATCCCTTTCTCGGCAGCGGCACAACTTCTGTGGTCGCCAAAAAGCTAGGCCGACAGTATGTCGGCATTGAGCAAGACCCCGACTACTGCTGCCTAGCCGAAAAACGTTTGGTTCTAGCAGAAACCGACCCCACCATCCAGGGATACGCCGATGGAGTCTTTTGGGAGCGCAACACTCTGGCGGCTCAGCGCAGTCGCCCCAAAAAGTCTATTTCCTCGGAAGCCTGATTATTCCCCCGCTGATGCCGGTAGCTGAAGCCAAAGCTACCTAACAACCTGAAGACGATTACAGCCAGCGTTTTGGTCAAAATCCCTTTTATCTATTAACTCCTATGAAATTTGCGATCGCCCAGCTTAACCCCACCATTGGCGACCTGGCCCACAACGCTCAGCAGGTGCTCGATGCCGCCCGCCAGGCCGATCGCCTGGGTGCCCAGGTGCTCATCACCACCGAGCTGGTGCTGTGCGGCTATCCGCCCCGCGACCTGCTGCTTCAGCCCAGCTTTATTGCGGCCATGGCCCGCCAGCTCGATACCCTGGCCACGGAGTTGCCCCCTCACCTCGCTGTGCTGGTGGGCTATGCTTCTGCCAATCCCAAAGCTCGCTACCACGGCGAAAAGCCCCTATTTAACAGCACCGCTCTGATCCAGAGGGGCCAGGTGCAGCAGGTCTTTCACAAGCAGCTATTGCCCACCTACGATGTCTTCGATGAGCACCGCTACTTCGCTCCCGGCCAGGGACCGAGCAGTTTCACCATTCCCCTGGGCGATTGGGGCCTACGCGTTGGCGTCACCATCTGCGAAGATCTGTGGAACGACGAGGAGTTTTGGGGCGGGCGCAGCTACCCCCGCAACCCGATCGCCGACCTGGCCGATGACCATGTCGATGTGGTGATCAACCTCTCCGCCTCACCCTACTCGGTCAACAAAGCGCAGCTGCGGGCTTCCATGCTGGCCCACAGTGCCGCCCGGTTTCGCTGCCCCATTCTCTACGCTAACCAGGTGGGGGCCAACGATGACTTAATCTTCGACGGCACCAGCATGGCCTTCAACCGTCAGGGTGAATTGGTGGCCCGGCTGCCCTCCTACCAGGCGGGGCTAGCGGTGGTGGAGTACGACCCCATTCAGCGCGACCTGTGCCCTGGCGACATTGCTCCCCTGCCCGCTGACGAAAACGAGGCGATCTGGTCAGCCCTGGTGCTAGGGGTGCGCGACTACACCCACAAGTGCGGCTTTTCTAAAGCGGTGATTGGTCTCAGCGGCGGCATTGACTCGGCGCTGGTGGCGGCGATCGCAGCGGCAGCCCTCGGCCCTGCCAACGTGCTCGGCATTCTTATGCCCTCCCCCTACAGCTCCGACCATTCGGTGACGGACGCGCTGGCGCTAGCCCAAACCCTTGGGATTGCCCACCAAACCCTGGCGATCGGCCCGCTGATGGCTGATTACGACCAGGTGCTCGCTCCGCTCTTTACGGGCACCAGTTCTGGCATTGCCGAAGAAAACATTCAGTCGCGCATTCGTGGCAACCTGCTGATGGCGGTTTCGAATAAATTTGGTCACCTCCTGCTGTCAACTGGCAACAAATCGGAAATGGCGGTGGGCTACTGCACCCTTTACGGCGACATGAACGGCGGCCTGGCGGTGATCGCCGATCTGCCCAAAACGCGAGTCTATGCCCTTTGTGGATGGCTCAATCGGCAGGTGGGCAGCGGCAATGGGGCTGTGGCTCCATTGGCCTTGGGCGAACTGTCGGAGCGAGTTAGCAATATCACCGACGCCCTGATTCCTCAAAACATTCTTGCAAAACCGCCCAGTGCCGAACTCAAACCCGGTCAGGTCGATCAAGATTCGCTGCCCCCCTACGACGTGCTGGATGACATTCTCGATCGCCTGGTGCAGCGCCACGAGTCGGTGGCCGACATGGTGGCCGCTGGCCACGATGCAGCGGTAGTAGACAAAGTTTTGCGGCTGGTATCGCGGGCTGAGTTTAAGCGGCGGCAGACCCCGCCTGTGCTCAAGGTGACCGATCGCGCCTTTGGCCTGGGCTGGCGCATGCCCATCGCCAACCGCTGGAAGAGCGAGTTGAAGCCGTTGACGATAGAGCCTGCCGAGCAACTGTTGGAGGCCTGATGGCCTTCGCGCAGCTCTGATTAGGGCGGCTTGAGGGTGCGATCACACCCTCAAGCCGCCCAGCCTAGAACGATAGACCTAAGGCCAAACAAGCGCTCCCCTCAGCGGCGCTGACGTTGTAAGACTGGGCCTCAACGGTCGTGGCGACCACTAGCATGTCTTCGGCAAAGGTAGTGCCGTCGATGCTGCAACTGCCCTTCAGCACGAGCAGATAATTGCCAATGTATTCATAGCTCTCCGAGGAAGTGCTTTGAATGAATTGAGAACTCATGCCGCCCTCGGGGTCAAGAGGGATCTCGTAAGTGGAAACGCCATCTTGGACTTCCTCAAACGGATAAATTGTCTCAAAATCGGGTTCAGCGGTGTTGATATTGACGGGGGTGTAGGCCTCGATTAGATCGGTATTGGCAAAATCCGGTGGCGAAGCGTAAGCCAGAAGAAAGAAGCCGGTGCTGTCTGAGACTTGATGGCCGCTGCCGGGCGGGTTAAAGTACAGCGACCCGGTAGGGTATACCCCCTTGGCGTCAGTCTGGGTGCCCGCGATCGCGTAGACCGACTCGGTCATGGAGTGGTAGTGCAGCCCTACACTACCATCGGGAATGGTGTACCACAGAATACTGATGTGCTCAGTGTCGGCAGCCCCAGAGAGAATCAGCTTTTCTAGATTTGGCCTGAAGGTAAAGAAGTCGTAGCTGCTGGGGTTGGCCGTCAGATCGTTTAAGTCGACGACGGTGGAGCTGCTGAGCCCTGAAGGGGTGTCGAGGGCGATCGCCGCTTCCGGCATCTCCGCCGACTCGGCATCTTGAACGACGATACCGACCCCCGCAAGTGCGACCAGCCCCAAGGCTGTCAACACTGTCGATTGAACAGATCCCATGGCCGCAGACTCCCACTCCAAAGATTGTAGAAGGCTGCACCATATCACAGCAGAAACCCGCAAATCTGTCACTTTCCGCTCAATATTACGTTTTAGCTCGACTTCTTGCCCAAATAAAGAGAAATGAGAGTGCCCATACGACTTCGCCATAAGAGGTGAAATCTAGGTTAGGACAACCCCAACAACCAGAATTCAAACTCATTGGACATTTTTTTCATTCTTCGTTCTTCTATCTTTGTTCTTTGCCGCAGCTCCCCCTCTAGCTAAACAACCTCGGATAAATTCGCAGAGCCGCCAGCCTGGCCATCACCACCATCCACCCGATCAGCCAGAGCAGCAGCAGGGGCCACCAGGGGGGCAGGCCCAGGGGCCAGCGTAGCAAATCCACCAGGGCCGCCAGGGGGAGCAAACTGGCGAACTTAGCCAGCAGCGGTGGCAGCGTATCGCGTGGAAAGTAGGTGCCGCAGAGGGTGAACATGGGGATGATCACCAGAAAAATCGGCACATTCACCTGGTCTACTTTATCTACCGCCCCGGCCACCAGTAGGCCAAAAGCCCCAAACAGCAGACTGCCGAGGACGATCAGCGGCAGCGATAGCACCAGGCTAGAGAGGTCGTAGAGGTTGGCGAGCACGGCGACGATGCCGGTCAGGGTGCCAGCAATGATGCCCTTGGTCGCCGCCCAAAACCAGTCCCCCAAAAACACATCGGTATAGCTCAGCGGCGCGGTCAGCAGCGCCTGCCAGGTTTTCTGAAAATTGAGTCGAATAAAGCTGCTGTAGGCTCCCTCAAAAAATGACTGAAACAGCACCCCGATCGCAATCATCCCCGGTGCCAAAAACCGCGCGTAGGGAATCATCTGCCCCAAATAGTCCACCTCGCCAATTAGCGGAGAGAGGCCGTAGCCAAAGGCCAGCAGGTACACCACTGGCTCAGAGATAGGCGGCAGGCAGTTGACCAACCAGGTGCTGCGATACACCTGAAAGTGCCGCCACCAGACCGAATATACCCCCCAGGGGGTCGCGGTAATCAGCTTCATTCGAGCACGCTCCCGGTGAGGCGAAGGAACACATCTTCTAAATTAGCGGGCCGTCGCAGCAGGCGGCTGGGGTGATGAGACTCGATCTGAGCCCAGAGGGTTTCGGGGTCAGCGTTGGGCAGGGTGACCAGGTGGCCGCTGCCAAAGGCGCGATACCAGGCTCCGTGACGGGCGGCCAGGTCTTTGAGAAGAGCTGAGTCAACCCCCTCGATCTCCGCAACTTCGCGGCCAATGACGCGAGCCACCAGATCGGTGGGGGTGCCCTCGTCGATCACTTTGCCCTGCTGGAGGAGTAAGAGGCGATCGCACAGTCTTTGGGCCTCATCCATATAGTGGGTGGTCAGCAAAATGCCGCAGCCGCTGGCCTTGAGGTGCTGCACCAGCCGCCAAAAATCTTGCCGGGCATCGGGGTCGAGGCCGGTAGTGGGCTCATCTAGAAACACAATCTTGGGTTGATTCAGCAGGGCGCGGGCCAGCACCAGCTTCCGCTTCATGCCGCCCGACAGCTCATCGACCTGGGCCTCGGCCCGGTGCTCTAGATTGACCAGGGCCAGCAGTTCCCCCGCCCGCTGCCGCGCCGCTGCTCCGGTAATGCGGTAGTGGTGGGCGAAGTGGGTGAGGTTCTTAAACACCGTAAAGTCGGGGTCAAGGTTGTCTTCTTGGGTGACGATGCCCATCTGGGCACGGGCCAGCTGACCCTGCCCCGGCAGCTGCCAGGGGCCAAACTGCACAAACCCCTTAGTGGGGATGACAGTGCCAAACAGCATGCCCACCGTGGTGGTTTTGCCCGCCCCGTTCGGCCCCAGCAGCCCGACAATTTCGCCTGGGGCCAGGGTAAAGCTGACGCCCTGCACCACGGCCTCGTCACCGTAGGTTTTCCAAAGATCGTAGGCGGTTAGGCTCAGCGCATCCGACACAGCTTGCTCCCGATTGAACTTTAGATATTTTGAATCACGGGGCGATCGCGTTACCCATCCCCTTACCCAATGCCACCGTCTGCGGCCCCGAGTCGTCCACCCACCGACTCCCCAATTCTCTCAGGCACTCTAGCAAAATCTCTTTCAAACCATCCTGATTCCCTCAGCTAGTGCAGAAATATGAACTGGTAGATGCACCCTGATTATTCCCTAGCCCTTGGGTTGGGGAATTTTTTTTGCCCAAGCGGCCCGGGGCGGAGGCCAAGAAGTTCTGGAAAATTCAGGTTAGACTGGGGCCAGAATTGGGGCATCTCGGCGGTTTAGCCAATGGATTTTGAGGAAATTGCTGTACACATCAACCAGGTTGCTGTGGAGCGCAAGGGGCGTCCGCTGAAGGATGTGGAGCGACTGGTTTTAAAGGGGTCTTGGGAGAACAAGACCTACTCGGCGATGGCGACCCCCGCCGCTGGCTACACCGAAGACTATCTCAAAAAAGATGTCGGCCCCAAGCTCTGGCAGCTGCTCACCGAGCTGGTGGATGTCGATCTTCAGGGCGTGCGGGTGACGAAGCGCAACATTCAGAATGTGCTGCAAACCTGGATAGTGCAGGGATTGGTGGCGGCTGAGCCGACCCCGCCGCCAGAAATTGGGGTAGAACCGCGATTCCGGGACGGATCGCTTCGCGAATCGCCCCTGCCTGCCCCTGCCCTAACGGTGCGCGAGTCCCCGCGTCTCGATCTGGCCGACTGCGCGGGCCGCCAGGCCGAACTGGCAACCCTGACCGAGTGGATTGTGGCAGAACGCTGCCGCACAGTGGTGCTCTGGGGACTGCCGGGGGTGGGTAAGACCACGCTGGCGGCGGCGATCGCCGCTGCTGTCGCCCCCCAGGTACACCAGTGCGGCTACCTGGCCCTGACTGCCGGGGCCACCGAGCAGGATGTGCTGGGGGCGATCGCCCACTGGCTCGACCCGCAGGCGGCGATCGCCCCCCTCGCCCAGGTCGAGTGGATTGTCGACCGGCTCAACCAGCGCCGCGCCCTGCTGATTCTTGACGGTCTAGACCAGTTCTTTGCCCCCCAGCAGCTAGCGGGCAGCTACCAGGCGAATACCAATGCCCTACAGCACTTCTTTCACCGGGGGGCCGAGCACCATCACCAGAGCTGTCTGGTCTGGCTCAGCCGCGAAAAGCCCGCCGATTTCTCCCAGCTGCAGGGGCCACGGGTGCGAGACTACGCCCTGGGCGATCTGGCCGCTGACGACGCCCGGCCTCTGCTCCAGGCTCCTGCGGCTGTGAGTCCCCCCGTTGATGACTGGGCGGCATTGGCGGCATTAATCGATCGCTACGGCAGCCATCCCCTGGTGCTGCGCGGGTTGGGGGCCACCCTGCAAGAGGTATACCAGGGGCAGCCCTGGGCCTTACTCCAGACTCCCCAGAGGATTGTGCCCGTGGGGGTGCACCGCACCTTTACCCAGGCCCTCGATCGGCTGTCGCCAGAGGAATGGGCGCTGCTGTACTGGCTGGCTCTGGCCCAAGAGCCAGTATCCCTCGACGACCTCACCGGAGCTATGCAGCCAGCTCTGACCAATGTGGTTGTGCAGTCGGTGCTAGGGCGCGGTTGGGCCCAGGCCCAGGCCACCGAGGGGCGCGGGCTGGTGCTGAGCCTGGGCCCGGTGGTTCAAATTCTGGCGCTAGAGCGGCTGCAAGGCGTGCTGATGGCCGAGCTAGAGGCCGAAGCCTTCGACTGGCTCCAGCGGCTGCCTCTGGTGACGATGACCGCGCGGGAAGTGGTGCAAGAGCGCCAGCGGGAAGCCATGCTGGTGCCCCTAGCGGCGGCCTTGAAACAGACCTACGCCACCGACGCGGCTCTGGTGGCCAAGGGCGATCGCCTGCTCAAGGCGATCAAGCCCCTCAGAGGACAGCCGGGCTACGGAGCCGGCAACCTGATCCATCTCTGCCAGCATCTGGGTTTGGGCATTAGCGGCGTCGATTTTTCTCATCTGGCAATCTGGCAGGGCGACCTGCGGCGGGTGATTGTGCAGGGGGCCAATTTTAGCCAGGCCCAGTTTAGCGACACCACCTTTGCCACTGCCCTGGGGCGTGACCCGGTGGCCGCCTTTAGCCCCGTGGGCGGACTGTCATCAGAGGAGAACGGACGGCACCTGGCCACGGGCGACCACGAAGGCCGACTGCTGCTGTGGGATTTGAAGCGGGGCAAGCTGGTGTGGATGTTTAATGAGGGACAGAGCATTCGATCGCTGGCCTTCAGCCCCCATGGCGATCTGCTGGCCGTGGGCACCGAGAGTGGCCAAATCTGGCTGTGGCCGGTGGGGGCTACCTATCAGACCGACGTTTTAGACGACCACCAGGCCCCAGTGCGAGCCCTGGCCTTCAGCCCTGACGGCAGCCAGCTAGCCTCGGGGGATGACAGCGGTCGGCTCTGCCTTTGGGAAGTCGCTTCAGGGTTTGGCCAGGGCTGTCTTGAGGGCCACGCTGGAGCCATTCACAGCCTGGCCTACAGTAACTCGGGCGATCGCCTGGTGAGCGGCGGCGACGACCAGCGCGCCTGCCTGTGGAATGTGAGCGATCGCACCCTGCTCAAAGACCTCCAGGCGCGATCGACGGCAGCAATTCGCACCGCTGGTTTTTTGCCCGACCCCAACGACCCCGACTGCCAGCCCATCCCCTTCGCGGCGGGCTACGACGACAACTGCCTCACCATTTGGAATTTGGCCACCGGGCTACCCTGCTGGATTTTGCCCGCCGAGATGCAGGCCCTGCCTGCCCTAGCGCTGAGCCCTAACGGCCGCTACCTGGTGTGCAGCGGCCAAGACTTCACCGTCACCATGTGGAATATTCCCAATCGTTCCCTCTGCTACGCGCTACCGTCCTTAGAGGCTCCGGTGTGGACCCTGGCCTTTAGCGCCGACAGCCGCTACTTTGTCACCGGCAGCAACTACACCATTAAACTTTGGAGCGCCAAACGGGGCCAGTGCTGGCGCAGCTTTCTCAGCCAGGCGCACCCGGTGCGCTGCCTGGCCTTTAGCGCTGGCCCCGACAGCGGCACCATTCTCACCGGCCACGACGACACCCACCTGCGGCTGTGGCAGGTCAACGCCCACAGTCCCTACGCCACTGGCCCCCGTGCCCTGGCGGGCCACAGCGGTTCGGTGCGCACCGTCGCCCTCAGCGCCGATGGTCAGTGGCTGGCCAGCAGCGCCGATGACCAAACCCTTCGCCTGTGGTCGATCGCGACGGGGCAGAGCCAGTGGGTGGGGGTGACGCCAACCGCCGCCACCCTGCTGCGCTTTAGCGCCGATGGCCAATGCCTGGCCACCGCTGGCCCCGACAGCGGCATTTTGGTGTGGGATTGCGCCACTGGCAGCGCCGTGGGAGAGCTAGAAGACGCCCCCGACAGCCCTTCTGCACTGTTATTTAGCCCCAATGGTGACTGGCTGGTCGTGGGGGCTAGGGATGGCACCATCGGCCTGTGGCCGTGGAAGCAACGCACTCGCGTTGGCCCTGAGGGGGCCATCTTTGACTATCGCGTGTTGGCAGGTCATCAAAGCCAGGTACATAGTCTCTCAGCCCAGGGCGAGCAGTTGGTCAGCGCTAGCCACGATGGCACCGTGCGCTGGTGGAGCCTGGGGCAGGACAACGGCTGTCTCGGCCAGTGGCAGCACCCTGGGGAGCAATGGCTGCAAGGGGTTACCCAAGGGCCTGGGGGTGACGTGCTGGCGATCACCAGCCAAAACGCCCAGGTCGAGGTGTGGGAGGTTGAAACCAACCAGCGCCGCCATACCCTCAAGGGCCACAGCCAAGATATTTGGCAGGTCTTGGGTTGCCCCAGCGGCACCCACCTGGTTACCGCCAGCCAAGACGACGAAATTCGCGTGTGGGATCTGGCGACGGGTCTGTGCCAGCAAACCCTCCGCCCCGATCGCCCCTACGAAGGCGTCAACATTCGCGGTGCCACCGGCCTCTCTGACACCGAGGAGCGCATGCTGAAGTCATTGGGTGCGATCGTCAGCTACTAACAGATTTTTCTCACCGGGCGGGGAATGCTTTTTGAAGAAGCACTGTCACTGCCTCGAACGGCTGAGCGTAGATTAGGCAACAGAGCCAATCGGTTAGGATGGGATCAATCAAACATCAAGTTTGGCTTAATTTTTTAGCGCTGCTGCCAGCCACCGGGCTGACAATCTTGACTATTTCTGTAGCGTTTCTGCGGTTTTATGATGAACAAGACTTCAGATTCCTCGAACTCGTCGGTCAGCCCAGAATCTGGAGCAACCGACTCACTGTGGCAGCCCTCTTGGCTGCATTGGCTCCATGCCAGGGCGCTGCCCCAGTCTGAGCCCAAGATGTCTAGATTTTCCTTAAGCGCTTTGGCTAAACTAACACTGTCGGCGTTGAGTGGAACCGTCGAAACCGCGAAACAGACCGCCTGGCTGAAGAAGCACAACGAAGAATTGAGGAAGAGCAACGAAGAGCTGAGGAAGTACAACGAAAGGTTGAGGAAGAGCAACGAAGAGTTCGCGAAGAGCAACGAAGAGTTCGCGAAGAGCAACGAAGCACTGAAGCAGAACGGCAGCGACTTGAGGAACGAGAACGAGCGACTCGCAGAGCTGCTATCCAAAATCGATGGATCGTTCTCCAAACACGGCATCAACTTACCCCTAGCGAACAAACCCAAGCAGCCCTAGAAGACTTTCTCCTGTTTGTGCAGGAGTATGGCGATTAGACCTAAGTAAGATGGTGAAGCTGGACTGAATAGCCAGCCGTTGACCAGAAAATATTTTTCGTGTTCGTATGACGACCATCGCCAATACTATTGCCGCCGAGCTAGACATTCGCCCTGCCCAGGTGGAGGCTACGCTAGAACTGTTTGCTGAGGGAGCGACGGTGCCCTTTGTCGCCCGCTACCGCAAAGAGCGCACGGGGGATCTAGATGAGGTGCAGCTGCGGCAGATTGCTGAGCGCCACCAGTACCTGACGGAGCTTGAGGATCGGCGACAGACGGTGCTGAGCGAGATTCAGTCCCAGGGTAAGCTCACCGAGGCGCTAAAGACTGCAATTCTCGCCTGTCAGCAAAAAACGGAGTTAGAGGATCTCTATCTGCCCTACCGGCCCAAGCGCCGTACCCGCGCCACCATGGCCAAAGAAAAAGGGCTAGAGCCGCTGGCTCAGAAAATTGAAGAGCTGAATAAAACCGGCAAGCGGGCGGTTCTGCTTCAGGAAGCACAGGCGTTTTTGGATCCCTCAAAAGGGGTTCAGTCCGCTGATGAAGCGCTCCAGGGGGCAGCGGATATTTTGGCGGAGCAGGTGGCGGAGCGGGCGGAGCTGCGGCGGTATGTCAGAGATCAGCTGCTAAAGCAGGGCCAGTTCACCGCCAGTGTCAAAAAAGGCCACCCCGAGGGCAGCACTAAGTACGAGATGTATCGGGCCTATCAGTCCCCGGTGCGCTCGATCGCATCCCACAATCTGCTGGCGATTTTGCGGGGCGATCGCGAAGGCATTCTCAAGGTGGGGCTCGAGGTAGAGCCCGACCCTATTCTGCAAACCTTAGACAAGCGGGTGGTGAAAACTCCGGTTCCCGAGGTGCGCCAGTTCTACCGGGGGGTAATTCAAGACGCCTATAGCCGATTGATGAAGCCGTCGCTGACCAGCGAGGTAATGGCCGAGAAAAAAGCCTGGGCCGATGAGGTGTCGATTCAAAACTTTGAGGCCAACCTCAAAAACCTGCTGCTGTCGCCCCCGGCGGGGATGAAGCCCACCCTCGGGGTTGACCCCGGCTTTCGCACCGGCTGCAAGGTGGCGGCGGTGGATGGCACCGGCAAGTTTTTGGAATACCAGGCGGTGTTTCCCCACCAGTCGCAAAACCAGCGGCAGCAGGCGGCCCAAACCCTGGCTGGGATGATTCGTAAGCACAAAATCGAGCTGATTGCGATCGGCAACGGCACCGCCAGCCGCGAGACTGATGCCTTTGTGGGAGAAGTGCTGAAGCCCCTGTCGAATCCCCCGGTGAAGGTGTTGGTGAATGAGTCGGGGGCGTCGATCTACTCGGCTAGCGAGGTGGCCGCGGCGGAGTTCCCTGACCTGGATGTGACGGTACGGGGGGCAATTAGCATTGCCCGACGGCTGCAAGACCCCCTGGCGGAGCTGGTCAAGATCGACCCCAAATCCATCGGCGTGGGCCAGTACCAGCACGATGTTGACCAAAAGCGGCTGAAGCAAAAGCTGGATGACACCATCGAGAGCTGCGTCAACTATGTGGGGGTGGACTTAAACATGGCCTCCCGCGAGCTGCTCACCTACGTGTCGGGGTTGACCCCGGCGGTGGCCAACAATATCGTGGAATTCCGCGACGCTAACGGGGCATTTCAGTCGCGCAAACAGCTGCTGAAGGTGAAAAAGCTGGGGCCAAAGGCCTTTGAGCAGGCGGCAGGGTTTCTGCGCATTCGCAACGGCAAGAATCCTTTGGATAATACAGCGGTGCACCCCGAGAGCTACGGTATTGTGGATGCGATCGCCGCCGATCTCGCCCTGCCCCTAGCGCAAATTTCCAAAGCCGCCGATCGCCTGAAACGCCTCGACATCAAACAATACACCACTGCCGAAGCGGGGGAACTCACCCTGCGCGACATCCTTCAAGAGCTAGAAAAGCCTGGTCGCGACCCCCGCGAGCAGTTTACCTACGCCCGCTTTCAAGACGGCATCAACGAAATCACCGACTTGAAGCCGGGCCTCACCCTAGAAGGAGTAGTCACCAACGTTACCAACTTTGGCGCGTTTGTGGATGTGGGGGTGCACCAAGACGGGCTGGTGCACATTTCGCAAATGGCCGATCGCTTCGTCAGCGACCCCAACGAGATTGTCAAGGTAGGCCAGGTGGTCAAGGTGCGGGTGATGGAGGTAGACCCCAAACTCAAGCGCATTGGTCTATCCATGCGGGCGGCATCCTAAAGCCAGATAAAGGGTCAGAGAAATATTGGGAGTGATGTTGATTCCCCTCGGGCAATCCCCTAAGGTGATCAAGGGCACCGCGCCCCTGGAGCCCCGATCGCCCCCTTACCATGACTAAGCAGCTAATTTTCTTTCGCCACGGCAAATCTGACTGGAATGTGGGTAACGGGCGCGATCGCGATCGCCCCGTGGCCGATCGCGGCATCGTCGCCGCCAAAACTATGGGCAAACTGCTGGCGGCGGCGGGCAAAGTGCCCGATCTGGCGATTACCTCGTCGGCGGTGCGCGCCCGTACCACCCTAGAAATTGCCGTGGATGCTGGCGACTGGGCCTGCCCCATGGCTGTTACCGACGATCTCTACGAGGCTTCTGTTGGCCAGGTGCTAGAGGTGATTCACCAGGTGCCCGACCAACATCGCTCACTCATGCTGGTGGGCCACGAACCAACCTGGTCTGAGGCGGTCGATTATCTGGGCGGCGGTGCGGTGCGCATGCCTACGGCGGCCATGGCCTGCCTGGAGTTTGAGGTGGTTACCTGGTCACAGGTCGAGGCGGGCCGAGGCACTCTGCTGTGGCTGCTGCCGCCCAGGCTTTTTACCTAGGGCGCGCTGCTCTAGCGGTGGCGGTAGGCTGGCCTTGGGGAGCGATCGCAGGCGGAGGGCCTTGTCGGTAGGCCTTCAGGTTTTCGCCTTCAATGATGACGACCCCAGTGGCGGTCTGGACGTAGACTTTGCCATCTAGGGCGTAGACGACCGGGGCCAGGGTAGGGTCTACGCTGGCCTGGGGGGCGGGGGCCACCGGAGACTTTTGCCCAGGGCGCACCGATTGGGGGACGGCGCTGGCCTGCGGGGGCGAGGCCGTAGGGATGATTTGCTGGGCTGGGCGAGCCGGTTCGGGCGGAGGTGCCCAAAGACACGTTTCATCGCCCTCTTCGCAGCGCTCTTTTTCGAGCCAGGCCATCATGTCATCGCCGTGGTGAACGCTTTCGCCCCGCAGGGTTTCGACGTAGAGGGTGCCGCTATTGATGGCAATCTCGCGGATGGGGTACCACTGGTTGCCAGCAATTACAAACAGGTCGAGCTGCTGCCTGCGATTGCCCAAGCGGCTGGTTTGCATCCACCACTGCTTCCACAACTGGCGGGCCGGGGTGTAGTTAACGCGGTAGCCCTTGGGGATTGGGTGGTGGGCGTAGCACAGCACATGGCTCTCTAACCCCTGGCCAATGGGCAAAAAGTGATGATCTAGCAAGACCTGGTGCAGCACCTCGGCGTAATCGGTGTCGCGGCGTACCTCAATGCGGGGCGGCAGGGCGGCATCGTAGGCGGTGGCCAGCAGCGAACCCTTACGACCCAGAAGCTGGCGCAAATTGTTGGCGGGCTGGATGCGTAACGACTGATTTGCTTCTAGGGTGGCATCTCCTGAAACAAACCACTGCAACAGGGTCAAATCATCGAGTGAGGTCATATCAGAACAGCCGCAGGGAACGTGGCGAAGGCTAAACCCATTCAGCTAAGCCAAACTGCGATCGCCTCAGAGCGTTAACCATCGCAGGCTTATTAAGCCCATTTGGTCTAGCTATGAGCCATAAGCTCTGAGACAGTGCAGGCCATCGACTAAACTGCAACGGATCCACACTCTCCTATGCTATTCAATCTTGTGGCGGAAATCTGGAGGGTTTCCCCGTAGTATCAACAAGATTCTGTAAATTCTTATACAGTTTCCTGTTCTTAACCTGGGTAGATCGCTTTAGCGGTTAGCTGCCTAGATACGCCGGGCGTACTCTAGCGGTGGCGGTTGGTTGTAGCCCGGCCCTTAGGGGCGATCGCAGACTGAGGCGCAGGCTTGTAGGCCTTCAAATTTTCGCCTTCAACAATGACCACCCCTAGAGCGGTCTGGATGTAGACCTTGCCCTCTAGGGCGTAGACCATCGGAGCGAGGGTGGGGTCTACCGTTGCCGGGGCAATGGGCTGAGATTGAGCGGACGCGCTGACTGGCGCAGTCAACGGGGCAGCAGCTTGCGGTCCTGGTGCTGACTGGGCCGCAGGCGGTGCCCAAAAACAGGTTTTATCAGCCTCCTCACAGCGGTCTTTTTCGAGCCACACCATCATGTCATCGCCGTGGTGAACGGTCTCGCCGCGCAGGGTGTCGATGTAGAGGGTGCCGTTGTTGATGGCAATGTCGCGCACCGGGTACCACTGCTGACTTGTGAGCACAAACAGATCGAGCTGTAGATGGCGATCGCTCAACCGGCTGGAGTGGCTCCACCACTGCTTCCACAGCTGGCGGGCCTGGCCGTAGGCAATATGGTAGCCCTCCGGAACGGGGTAGTGGGCGTAGCACAGCACGTGGCTGTCTAGCCCCTGTCCAATGGGCACAAAGTGATGATCGACTAGTATCTGGTGCAGGACATCGGTGTAGTCAGTGTTGCGGCGCACCTCAACGCGGGGGGGCATGACGGCATCGTAGGCAGTGGCCAGCAGCGCCCCCTTACGGCCCAGGAGCTGGCGTAGATCATTGGCAGGCTGAATGCGAAGCGCCTGGTTTGCTTCTAGGGAGGCATCCCCCGAAACAAACCACTGTAGGAGAGTCAGGTCGTCTAGTGAGGTCATTTCAGGAACAGTCGCAAGGAACGTGACGCGGGCCAGCGCCCCACAGGTCGTTCTAGATCGCGACGGTCAAAAAACTAGCCCTAGGGGCCAGTGCGCAGAAAATAAGCCTTCGCAAGCCAGTTACCCCGTGAGGTATGGCAATTGAGCAAGCGACTCTGGGCTGTAGTCTGTCAGGTGTTGTCAATGGCAACTCAATACAACGTCAGATAGTCTATGCTCTCTCCCTTATACGGAACGTAGATCCTGGCATCCGGGTTTTTGGCGAGGTGGGTTAAATATGTTTACGTAATGGAGCAATCCTGGTCGAAGGATTTCTCCACTGGCCCCGAGGGTTCTCGGTATAGTGAAAGGGATGTGAACCCGATGGTGCCATGACCACAACCGTCAGCAGACAGCACGGGTTTCTCTCAACCAACGGCCTGCACCTGCACTACGTCAGCCAGGGCCGAGGCCCGCTGATGCTCTTCTTGCACGGCTTTCCAGAATTTTGGTATTCCTGGCGGCACCAGCTTGACGCCTTCTCCGATCGCTATACCTGCGTCGCCCTCGACCTGCGCGGCTACAACGATAGCGACAAGCCCACCGGTATCAATGCCTATCGCCTAGAGGTTTTGGTAGAGGATGTGCGGGGGGCGATCGCCGCCCTAGGCTATGACCAAGCCGTTTTAGTGGGCCATGACTGGGGCGGGGCGATCGCCTGGGCTTTTGCCTACGCCCATCCCGAACTGCTCCAGTCGCTGATTGTGATGAATAGTCCCCATCCGGCCAAGTTCAGCGAGGGGCTGCGCACCCCCCAGCAGCTATGGCGCAGTTGGTATATCGGGGCTTTTCAGCTACCGCTGCTGCCCGAACTGCTGCTGCAAGCGGGCGACTATTGGCTGATCGAGCAAATGTTTCGGGGCATGGCGATCGATAAAACGGCCTTTAGCGACGCCGATCTGCGGGCCTATAAAACGGCTGCCGCTAAGCCCGGTGCCCTCACCGCCATGGTCAATTACTATCGCGCGCTCATGCTAGGCGACCAGCGGCGAACCGCTGGGGAAATTCTCAACATACCCACGCTGCTGATCTGGGGCGAGGAGGATGCCGCCCTAGGTAAAGACCTCACCTTTGGTACCGAAGCCTACGTGCGCCATCTGCGGCTGCGCTATATTCCCCAGTGCAGCCACTGGGTGCAGCAGGAGCAGCCGCACCAGGTCAACGCCCTTATAGATGAATGGCTCCGCTAAGCCCTCTCTTGCTCACGCATATGTTCGATAAACGCCGAACCACAGGCCAGCTTTTTGGCAAGGGTTGAGTCAGGCGCGATCGCCCGCCAAAAGGGCGTCACCTGACTAGGATCTGCTCCCAACTGAATGTCTTCCCAGGCGGCTTCTGCAACGATCCGGGCGCAGGTAGAGGTAGACAGGGGGCACGCCACATCGCTGTTCTGGGTTTTAGCGATGGACTCCCGCATGTCCTTGAAGGCGATTTGTTGGCCTGCAGGAATAGCCTCTATAAATGCTTTGACCAATTGTGGGGTTGGCATCAACAGGGTGCCACCCGCTAGCGCCCCCGCCATCGGCTTCTGAAGCACCTTCACCTTGGGCTCTTTTGGCTCTTCGAGTTTTTGCTTCCAGGTTTTGGCCATCTTGAACCGCCTTTGCTCAATCTATTGCTAAACTGAACAGTACCGTACTGTTCAGTTTGTGGTCAAGCCTCGTTGGCGGCCTCTCGCGGTCTTATCTGCCGAAGCGGTAAACAGGCTACAGGCAGGGGGGTGAGCGGTTTGCCCGTCGGTTCGTTTAGATAGCAGTAGATAGCAGCGGAAATGGCAAAACTATCGGGTACACCACCGGAGCGAATTATTGCTGCGGCCAGGCGTTTGTTTTTTGGACAGGGCTTTGAGCGGGTCTCAACCGATTTGCTTGCGGCAGAGGCCTCGGTCTCTAAAGCGACGCTCTACAAATATTTTCCCAGCATGAACGCTGTCTTTCGAGCGGTGATCGATGCCGAAATCGATGTATTTGAGAGCGGTGTTCCCGCTGCCATGGCAACACCCGCCGATTTTGAGACGGCTCTGGTACATTACGGCACCAATCTGCTGAATTTTCTCAACCAGAGCGAAATCATTCAGTTTACCCAGCTCATGTTTGAGGAAGCCCGTGCCCATCCCGATGTGGCCCGCGAGTTCTATGCAGCCGCCTATGGCCGAACCCTAAACGACCTCAGCCAAATCATTCAGCACGGGCTTTCCAATGGCTTTTTAGTTTCTTCCCTAACCGTTGATGAGCTGGCGGAGCAATTGCTAGGCATGTGGGAGGGGTTTCGCTTTATTCAAGCGCACCTTGGGTTGACCCAGACGCCCTTCGAGCAGCCTCAGCAGTGGTCTGAAAAATGTGTGCGAACGCTTTTGCGTAGCTAAGTGCTGGTGTGACCTGAAGCTAGAGCCCCTAGCGACAGTAATGACGTTGTATTTAGCGCCCCGTTGAAATTACCCCAAGGTGTTGATCATGCCGTTTCAGAAGTACGAGCGTCCGTTGAACAGGTTTGATGAGGTTGTAGATCGCTGGCGCAGGGTACGGCGCGACGGCGGGGTTGCTGCTTTCTCCGCCGCTGTGGCGATCGCCACCCATACCCTATTCCCCCTCCTGCGCTGGATGCAGCGGCGGCGGATCGACCGGGGCGAAACCATTTGGCTAGATGATCTGCCGGGGCCTGCCCCCACCCAAACCTTTAGCGAGTTGCCGCTGGTGCCCGCTGACCTGACGCCCAACCCCGGTAAGGTGCGGCGTAAGGCTCGCCACATGAAGGTCGAGTACCCACCGATGGCCTATCCTTTTGCCTATCGCCAGCCGCCCATCTCAGGCAATACGATTAACGGCCTGGGGGAAACAACTCCCCGCCGTGCCCACCATGTTTTCTTTGGCGATGCCTACAAAAGGGCCTGGGGCAAGCTCGACTGGTACTTTCAGATTATGGAGCCAACGGCCATCCATCGAATTATCGTCCGCATGTTCTGGCAAGACCGGCGGCGAGTAGGGCCTGTAGCTCGCCAGTCTACGATAACTATGCCCCCCGACGAAGCGGCGGCCCAGATTAAGGCGCTAGCACGCCAGCGGGGTGCAGCCCTGGTGGGCATTACGCCACTAACCGAAAATCTTTGCTACCACGACTTTGACCCGCCGTTTGCCTACGCCATTGCGATCGCTATACCTATGGATCGCGAGGAGATGCTCCACACACCCAGCGAGCGATCAAATCGTGAGATTATGCGCACCTACTTAGACGTCAACCGAGTGGCGATCGAAGTCGCTGAGCAGATTCGCAAAATGGGCTGGCCCGCCCAGGCATCGACCAATCTGGCTCCCGACTCTAGCGTTGAGGTTTTGCATGTTCCCGTTGCCATTCAGGCTGGACTAGGGCAGCTGGGCAAACATGGCTCCATGATTACCCCAGAGTACGGATCTAATGTGCGCCTGGCCACCGTTCTGACCGATATGCCCCTGGCGATCGACCAGCCAAGAGACATTGGTGTGGACGATTTCTGCGCTACCTGCCGCATCTGCGAAACCAACTGTCCTCCCCATGCTATTTCTCCGGAGAAGCAGATGGTGCGGGGTATGGAGCGTTGGTACGTCAACTTTGACAAGTGTGCGCCCTACTTTGCGGAGACCCGTGGGTGCGGCATTTGCATCGAGGTCTGCCCTTGGAGCGAGCCGGGGCGTGGGCCATCAATGGTTAAAACATTACTGGAGCGTCGAGGTCAGCGATCCTCGGCGGTCTAATCGAAGCAGACTGGGCCAGGGCCGTGTTTCCGGAGATAGTCGCCGTCGGGCTGAAGTTAGCTTCTGCCAAGACTGCTTTTGGAACCTTTTCCCGCAGGATACCAACCATGGCCAGACGCACGCAATTTGCCCTATCGACCCTCAACCTCTACAACCTCAACCTGCCTGGGCTGCGCATGTACGGCGACACCCAGGGCTGGGATGAGCCCGCCTACGATCGCAAGCTAGAGTGGATTCGTCGCACGATCCTTCAGCACCCGTCGGATGTGTGGGGGGTTCAGGAACTGTGGCGCCATGACGCCATAAAAGCCGTATTTGACCATCCTGCCCTGACCGACTACGCGCTGCTGGTGCCCCCAGGGCACAGCGGCCAAAAAATTGTCTGCGCTGGGGCAGTCAAGAAAGACATCCTGGTGGGTGAACCGGAATGGATCAACCGCTTCCCCGACAAGTTCAGGTTAGAAAGCCAGGGCGGCGATGACCAAACCCCTACCGTTGCCGTGAGACTCAACGGCTTTTCTCGACCGGTGCTGCACTTCAAAGTGCGCCCTCGGGCCAGTGGCCCAGCCATTTCGGTCTACGTGGCCCACTTCAAATCTAAGAGGATGTTTTAAAAGGGTCAGATTGAGCAACAAAAGTTACCTGTACGGATAACCTTGATCCTTAAAACCCTCATTCCTTCGTAGTAGTTCCTCGGTGGTCAAGGTAGTTCTGGCTACCCTATAGGACTTTTCAAACACCCTCTAAGGCCCCGACCCAAATTCACACCGAGGGCTGGTACCGCGACGACAAGACCTACTACAGCCGCCACAGCGATGCTCTCGGCGGTGCCCTCTCCACCATTCGTCGCACAGCAGAAGCCACCGCCCTGCGCATGATGCTGACCGAAGTGCTAAAGGGTACCGACGACGGGGTGGTGGTGCTGGGCGATCTCAATGACGGCCACACCAGCAATACGCTGAACATTCTGACGGCGCAGCCCAACTACATTCTCAGCGGGCTAGACCAGGGCGGTAGCGATACGGCCCTCTACGCGGTTAGCCGCTTGCAGCAGTACCGCAGCGATCGCGACGTCTACTACACCCACATCTACCAAAACCTGCGGGAATCGCTGGATCACATTCTGGTCTCCCAGGAGTTTTACGATAACTCTCGCAAGCGCCAGTGGGCGTTCAAAGGCATGGATATTGTCAACGACCACCTCAACCACGATCAGCACGACGAGGATGGATCCTCTGACCACGGTATGGTCAGAGCGCTGTTTGAGTATCGCCCCGCCAAAGCCTGATTGGCAGCTCGTGCAACCCCTGGGCAGGCCTTGGGCAACCTAGGGATGCCCCTTTTTGTGGATGCCGCCAGCCATGCGTGTGCTCGTACTCAGCCACACTTACATCGTTGACCTCAACTGTGAAAAGCTGCGTGCCCTGGCCCAGCTTTCTGCCGATATGGAAGTGGTGGTGGGCGTTCCCCGGCGCTGGCAACCCGGCGGCGTACAAAACCGGCTGATTGTGTCTGAACCTCGCCGTGAAGGTAACTTTCGGGTGCAGCCCCTCAGCAACCTGAGCCAGAACAACCAGGGGTTGCTCACCTTTGGTCCCGATCTGGTGTCGCTGCTGCGAGAGTTTCGGCCCCAGGTAATTCAGGTCGAGCAAGGTGCCAAAGCCCTGGCCTACGCTCAAACCATTACCCTCAACCGTCTGCTAGGTCTGGGGGCAAAGAATGTCTTTTTTACCTGGTGGAACTTGCCCTACCAGCTCAAATTTCCCATCTCCACCCTCGAAGCCTATAACCTGCGCCATACCCATGGGCTGGTGGTGGGCAACCAGGACGGGGCCAATGTTTTGCGCCAACGCGGCTATACCGCTCCCTATCAGGTCATGCCGCAACTGGGTGTCGATGAAACCCAGTTTCGCCCCCAGCCCCAGCCAGAGCTAGCCCAGTCCCTCGCCATCCCTAGCGGTGCCTTTGTCGTGGGCTACTGCGGTCGCTTTGTGGCCGAGAAAGGGCTGCTCACCCTAGGCGATGCACTGGCCACGCTGAAAGACCATCCTGAACCCTGGGTGTGGCTGCTGGCGGGGCGAGGCGAGCTGCGGGATACTATTCAGGCTAGGGCTGAGGCAGCGGGTATAGGCGATCGCCTGCGCTGGGTGACCGGCATTCCCCACGACCAGGTGCCCCACTACATCAACCTCATGCACACCCTGGTGCTGCCCTCCGAAACCACCACCAAGTTTCAAACCCTCACCGCCAAAGGCTGGAAAGAACAATTTGGCCATGTGCTAATCGAAGCCATGGCCTGCGCCATCCCCGTTGTCGGCTCCGACTCCGGCGAAATTCCCCACGTCATCGGCGACGCTGGCCTGGTTTTCCCCGAAGGCAACGCCCCTGCTCTGGCCAACCACCTGCGCCTGCTGATGGAGAATTCTGACCAGCGACAGTTCCTAGCCGATGCAGGCTACCACCGCGCCATGAGCCGCTACACGAACAAGGCGCTAGCGAAGCAGCTGCTGGAGTTCTACGAAGAAATTGGCGTAGAGAGATGAGGAAGGGAACTCCAGAATCCAAAATCTAAAATCTAAAATCTAAAACCACCCACTCCTCCATGCGCGTCCTCCAAATCATCCCCTCCATCTCCCTCATCTACGGCGGCCCCAGCCAGATGGTGCGCGGCTTTGCCCAGGGGTTGGCCGCGGCGGGGGCGGAGGTGACGATTCTCACCACCAATTCCAATGGCGATTCAGGTCAGCCGCCGCTGGCGGTTCCCCTCGGCGTAGCGGTACAGGAAGAGAACTATACGGTGCGCTACTTTGCCTGTTCGCCCTGGCGGCGGTATAAGTTTTCGGCGGGGCTGGTGACCTGGCTCTACCGGCACGCCCACGAGTTTGACCTGGCCCACATTCACGCGCTGTTTTCGCCGTTGAGTACAGCGGCAGCGACGGTGGCGCGCGATCGCGGCCTTCCCTACGTGCTGCGTCCCCTGGGCACCCTCGACCCGGCAGATTTGCAGAAAAAGAAGCGCCTCAAGCAGGTCTATGGACGGCTGTTTGAAGCGCCTAACCTAGCCGGGGCGGCGGCGCTGCACTTCACCAGCCCAATCGAAGCAGAGATTTCCCACCGATTTGGGGTAAGCATTCAGGATTGGGTGATACCCCTAGGCGTACAGCTTCCGACAGCATTGCCAGAGGCTGAGCGTCAGAGCATTTTGGCGCAGCTGGGGATTCCTCAGGATCGGCCCCTAGTCCTTTACCTCTCCCGTCTGGATCCTAAAAAGGGACTTGATTTGTTGCTGCCTGCCCTGGAACAGCTCACCGCCCAGGGCATCGATTTTCACCTGGTGCTGGCGGGGGGCAACCCCCAAGACCCGGCCTACGAGCAGGCGATCGCCCAGCGCATAGATGGAGGAGTTTTGGGCGATCGCACCACGCTCACTGGCTTTATCACTGGCTCGACTAAAGCTGCTTTGCTGCAAGCCGCCGATCTATTTGTGCTGCCCTCATACTACGAAAACTTTGGCATTGCCGTCGCTGAGGCCATGGCAGCAGGGATCCCGGTAGTGGTGTCTAAGGGAGTTTACATCTGGCCCGACATTGCCGCCAGCGGCAGCGGCTGGGTTTGCGATCTAAGCGTAGAGGGGGTAACTCAGTCTCTAGCCGAGGCGCTGCAAGATTCAGCCCAGCGACAGCTGCGGGGGCAGCGAGCTAGAGTTTATGCTGGGGAATATTATGACTGGGGGGCGATCGCCCATCAAACCCTAGCCGCTTACCAGACCGTTCTACCCAAATCCCTACCCAACTCCCAAATTTCTTTCCCTCTGTGACCGACGTCTGAATAGTGTCATAATCCGCACCCCCAACCCTGGGGCAAACGGTGTATAAAGATACGTATAACGGTACGTTAAGAAACCTATTAGGTTTTTCACCCTTTAGGGGAAAATTTAAACCTAGAGCGAGATCTACCCCTAGCCACTGCCGAGTTATAGGTCAACCTCCCATGCTTCAGGATGCCAAAGCTGTTCGGTACTATCAGCGAATTACCGACGCCTTCGTCGATCAGTGGAACCGAGGCTATCGCACCAACGAACTGCGTCTTTACCTCGAAGGCTACCTGGCCGCCCTCCGCCACTCCGATGCCCTTGAGCCCTACCTAGTCCACCGGCTCGAAGAAGACACCATTCGGTATCTCAACGATCCCTCTAATTTTGTTGTTCCTCTGCCAGAGCCAGAAATCTATTAAGCGTAGGGCCGTCGATGGCTATCGGCGGCTTTTTAAGTGCCTAGCTCCCTTAAATGAATTTCTGCCAGTAGAGCCAAGCTAATTGGCTTGGCCAATCTGCTGCAAGACTCACCGCACCGGCCTATTCACCAGGTCTACAACAAAAAAGCTCCTGCCCTAGGGCAGGAGCTTTTCTAATTCAGCCCTCTCGGGTTAGCCTCAACCTTAGTCGAGGTCGCCCATAGCGAGCACGGGTTCAGTTTCGCGATCGATGCCTTTCTCAAAGCCTGCCTCAGCCGCGCGAGCGCGACCGGCGTGCCAGAGGTGGCCAATCAGGAAGAAGAAGCCCAGCACAAAGTGAGAGGTCGACAGCCACTGGCGGGGGTTCACAAAGTTCACAGAGTTGATTTCCGTGATCACACCGCCCACCGAGTTGATGGAGGCGTTGGGCGCGTGAGTCATGTACTCAGCGGCGCGACGCACCTGCCAATCTTGGATGTCGTTGGTCAGCTTGTCGAGGTCAAGGCCGTTGGGGCCGCGCAGGGGCTCCAACCAGGGGCCTTGGAAGTCCCAGAAACGCATGGTTTCACCACCAAAGATGATCTCACCCGTGGGAGAGCGCATCAGGTACTTACCTAGACCCGTGGGGCCTTGGGCCGCACCGATGTTGGCACCCAGGCGCATGTCGCGCACCAGGAAGGTCATCGCCTGAGCCTGAGACGACTCGGCGTTGGTGGGGCCGTAGAACTCAGAGGGGTAGGCGGTGTTGTTGAACCACACGTAGCAGGAGGCGATAAAGCCCATCAGGGACAGAGCCCCTAGGCTGTAGGACAGATATGCCTCACCCGACCAGATCAGAGCGCGACGCGCCCAGCCAAAGGGCTTGGTGAGAATGTGCCAGATACCGCCAGCGATGCAGATTAGGCCGACCCAGATGTGGCCGCCAATGATGTCTTCCATGTTATCGACGCCGACAATCCAGCCGTCGCCACCAAAGGGAGAACCCGCCAGGTAGCCAAAGATCACAGCAGGGTTGAGGGTCGGGTTGGTGATGACGCGCACGTCGCCACCGCCCGGTGCCCAGGTGTCATAGACGCCGCCGAACACACAGGCCTTGAGCACCAGCAGCAGCGCACCGCAACCCAGCAGGATGAGGTGGTAGCCGATGATGTTGGTCATCTGGTTCTTATCTTTCCAGTCGTAGCCGAAGAAAGAAGAGTATTCTTCCAAGACTTCGGGGCCGCGCAGGGCGTGGTAGATACCGCCCAGACCCAGCACTGCCGAGGAAATCAGGTGCAGCACACCGACGACAAAGTAGGGATAGGTGTTGATCACTTCACCACCCGGCCCTACACCCCAGCCCAGCGTGGCCAGGTGAGGCAGCAGAATGAAGCCCTGCTCATACAGAGGCTTGTCGGGAACAAAGTGGGCTACTTCAAACAGGGTCATAGCCCCGGCCCAGAACACAATCAGACCAGCGTGGGCCACGTGGGCACCCAGCAGCTTGCCGGATAGGTTGATCAATCGAGCGTTACCAGACCACCAGGCAAAGCCGGTAGATTCCTGGTCGCGCCCAGCAAGAAACGAGTTACTAGAGAGCGTTACCACGGGGGAGTACCTCTTCGGGGAATACAAACTTCTCATGGGGCTGGTCGGTCGGGGCCATCCAGGCCCGGATGCCTTCGTTCAGCAAGATGTTCTTGGTGTAGAAGGTCTCAAACT
>NZ_JAYGIH010000042.1:0-58964 GCF_034932455.1 Leptolyngbya sp. CCNP1308
TGGGCGATGCACCGCCAACGACCTCGCGACGGTATTCGAGGGGGACGGCAGGGGGAGTGAATTTAGCTTCCATGGCGTTATGACCAGAGTTACGGCGTTAACAGGATGAAAACGGCGGTTATCAGGGCTAAACCCCCTAACCAGCAGCAGCGGTATCGGGCGTATCCGCAACGACGCCCAGTTCCTTTCCCACCGTTTGTTGCAGTTGCGCGTGGGTGGCCAGAGCGGAGTTCATCTCGGTAACGGCCATCTCATGGCCCAGCTGGCGACCCGACTCAGCCGCCATGCCCAACAGGGCGTTCCTAAAACTGGACTGGTTGCCCTTAAACGCCCCCAGCGCCTGGGTGAGCTGCTGCTGTTGCAGGTGGCGGCTTAACTCGCTGTTGACGCCCCGAGTTGCTAGCGGCGGGGGCGTGTAAACCGATAAACCACTGCCCAGAACCTCGACGTGTTGTGCGGGTGCGGCGGGCGGTTTATCAGGGATAAACAGGGTTTGAGCGATGCTGTCTTGTTCAGCCGGACTCAGCAATGTGGGTAACCCTTTGCCCTGAGGCGTTCCTGAGATACCCAGGGCGTTCATCTTGCGCCCGATTTCGGTGTGGGAGACCCCACAGACCTCGGCAAACTTGCGAATTGATAGTGGTTGACGTTCCACGTCGTTACACCTCTTGTTACAGCTCGAAACTTCGGTAAATCAATGCTTTAGGCGGTTTAGTGGAACCCGGTTGTTCCAGTGCGTTCCACGGATAGTTACAGTATTAGCATATCCAAAGCATATTGAGGTATGCTTTGAAGCAAGCTTGCAGCTCATAGCTGCTTTTGAGGTGATCTGAAGTAGTATTAAGGCGTATTTTCATGACTGAACTGATGCCCAGGCGGATCACAATCACACTGCCGGACACTGTTGCTGGCGATTTGCAGCGCTGGGCCGATGCAAGGGGACAGGCGATAGCTACAGCGGCGGCGATCGCCATTGAGCTATCAATGCGAACTGCAAAAGAGCAGGGCGAAATTCCCCCTAATCAACCAGTTGAGGGTAAGTAGATGACCTATAGCAGCGATCGCCTAGACCGAATAGAAGCCCTGCTGGCCACCGTGGCGGAGTCCAACGCGGCCAGCGCTGTACGAATGGATCGCTTTGAGGCAAACCTGGAGGCCACACGGCAGATCACCGAATCCAATGCTCGCGCCATCGAAGCCTGGGGCAGTCGCATTGACGAGGTGCAGATCGAAACCGAAGAGGCTACCAGCTCTACCAGGGCCGATCTGGCAGTGCGCATTGACGACAATGCCCATAACCAGGGCATTGACCGAGTTCGCTTTGATGCCCTACATGAGGAGCATACCCAGCGCTTCAATACCCTGCTGGAAGAAGCTAGAGCAGACCGACAACGCGCTGACCGCGATCGCACCCTCAACGAAAGCGAGCACCGGGCCTTTCGCGAGACCTTCCAGACCATGCTCGCAGAGATTGCCCGGCTATGGCAGCGGGTAGCAGGATGACCACTAGCAACAGAGCTAAACGCGCCACGGTTGCGATCGGCCCGTTGGCGATTGCTGGATTCCAGATGCCCGATGGTAGTTGCCGGATGAGTATCACCAGCGCGGCTGAGGTGGTTGGGACTGCTCAGCAGAACGGATCAAACTTTTTGTGCTTGAATGCCTTCAAAGCCTTACAGGTCAGTAGTTACACGCCACAAACTTCTGATCGGGGTAAAGCTTACGCAGAACACGATGCTCTGCACAAACAAGTAGCTCAACTAGAACAGCAGCTCCACGACGCTGGTCTAGAGCTCTGGCAACTACCGCTGATCGAGCGGTAACCACAGTCTTTTGTCGCACGTTAGGAGGCCGATACCAACCCAAAAACCCGATGAAATCAAATATCTAGAGTCTGCTTGCCCGGTTTAGACACCTGTACTATGATCCGGCAATGATTGACGCCCCGCTGGGCTGACCACCTAGCGATCGCGTGAATCAGTGTTAAGCGTCCTGACCAGACCCTTAATACGCAAAAAGAACCGGCAGCGAATGCCACCGGCTCTTTAAAAAGCGAAAACCCGAGAGGACCAGTCCCGAGTCGCGCAAAGTATTCTTATGCGGCTATGGTAACACCGGATCTCTCTCGGGGCAATACTCATTGCTCTTTTTTAGGAGAGAGAGGCCCCCCATGACCGCATCGCTAGGATGGGGCGAGGAGTCGCGTAAGACTCCCCGTTCCGAACCCCTCCCCGCTGACCCCACCGGCCAGCGGCTGTGTGAAATTTTTGGCCACTACCCCTGGAACTTCATCCGCGCTGACCTGCCGGATGACGCTACCACCAAAGCCGCCTGGACGACTGTTAATACCTACCCGCTGCGGCCCCGCGTTCTCTGGAACCAGTGGCAAGACGCCAACCAACTAATTGGCGTCCGCTTTACCCACGACACCCGCTACGCCCTGCTCGACCTCGACGCTGGCGGCGACTATTGCACCGCCGAAGGCGTCGCCCAGATCCGCGCCGCCCTAGAGACTATTGGCATCACCCGTACCCTGCTGATTCGCTCCAGCTGGAGCGGCGGCCTGCACCTCTATCTCCCCTTTGCGGAGCTGGTCAACACCTTCAACCTGGCCGTCACCCTCAAAGAATGTCTCCAGACCCAGGGGTTTCGACTCCAAGCCGGGCAGCTCGAAATCTTCCCCAACGTCAAAGCCTACGGCGTTCAAACCTTCATCGAATACATGGGTCACCGGCTGCCCCTCCAGCCGGGTAGCGGCTCCTGCCTGCTCGACGATGCCCTTAACCCCATCGGCAGCAGCCTAGCCCGGTTCTTCTGGCTCTGGGACGGTGCAGCGGGCCATCAAGACATGGACACCCTGCTCCATGCGATGAAAATAGGCCGCGACAACCATCGCAAGCGGCCCAAACGCCGCAGCCACCCCGTCGAGAGCTGGCGACACGACCTCGACCTCGAAATCACCGAAGGCTGGACCGATTACGGCCAAACCAACCACCTGCTGAAAACCATTGCCTGCTATGGCCACGTCTTCGAGGGCATCCAGGGCCAAGCCCTGACTGATTACACCCTGCGCATCGCCCTCAACTGCCCCGGCTACGAGCAGTACTGCCGCCACCAGCACGACATCGAGCGCAAAGTCACCGCCTGGACTAGAGCTGTCGAAGGCTACTACTGGCCTCTGGGCACCACCTCCAGCCGCGACACCAGCCATCCCCAGAACACCCTGGTGCCCTTCAACCAGCAGCAGGCTGAAGATGCCCAGCACCGCATCTGTATTGCCTATACCGAGCTAGAGCAGGCCGGAGAGCTGCCTGAGCAGATCACGGCCCGAGCTAGGGCGATCGCCCAGGCGGCCAAAGTCAGCCAGCAGACCCTCTACAAGCACCTCAGCCTCTGGCACCCTGCCCACCAAGAGGGTGTAATAGCCCAGCTAGCAAGCCTTCTAGCCCCTGAAGAGGCTAGTTCTGGAGCCATGCCAGAATCATCAGAACCCTTTGAAATCAAGGAATTACACCCCTCGGAGAGATATATGAAGGGTGAGGCGCTTTGCGCCGGTGATTTGGGGTCGGATACAAATTCTTCTCCTCCGGAGAGGGGGGTGCGGGGGGATGAACCTGTTTTTCCACAGGAGGCAGAGCCTGCGGCCTACGACCCAGCTCTGCACGAACAGATTCAAAACCAAATTAGGAGCCTGGGTTGGTCTGTGGAGGTGATTCGCCAGTTCATTGCTGACCGATTTGAGGGCAAGCGATGGCCTGAGCTGACGGAAGATGAGCGGTTCCTGCTGCTCTATCATCTGCGTGTGATTGATAGATAAGTGGGGTGATGCAAATTAGAGGGTCTAGGTACCTGAAACCCTTACCCTTAAGTCTTTTCAGGGTGACCCAAATCAGAGTCCTGAGCTGTTGAGCTTGTTGATTAACGGCTGGTTCTTTCCCCAAGGAATAGTGCTACGGGTTGTAGCACTATTTGCTCACAACGAGAAGCCTGGATTCGGCTTGAGCAAGTAGGGTTATAGGTAAAGCTGAATTCACTGCTCATCTGGCTGATCGTCTCCCAGCTCTTTCACGGCGGCTTCCAACTCCATTTCCAGCTGCTCGGCAGTTGGTAGGCTATCTTGCAGAGCTGGCGGGAGTTCGTCACGCACCATGTACGTTGAGACGCCGATCGGGTGCTGCACAGCATCAAGGGCGTACTCAAGGGGGTTGAGTAGTAATGGAACAGAAACCTACGCTAAGCACTTCTAATTTTTGTACCAATTGAACCTCTCTGACAGAAAGGGGCTGGAACCCTTGATATACCGTTCTATTTTTCTGTACCAATTAGGGCACTGTTCAACTGGGACAAGAGCGTCTACCAATGAACCTCAAAAAATGGGTTCTGAAAAGCCCTACCTGCAAGGCTTTCAGCCTTAGCGTAGGTTCCTGTTCCATTACTACTCAACCCCCTTTACGCAGTGCACTTTCAGTTAGACCCATTTCTTGAGCCACCTGGCTGACCGGTTTACCCGATTGGCCCACAATGCGAACAGCTTCCGTTTTTTGCTCGTCTGTAAATGTCCTGCGCGGTTTTTGGGTCATTTGAACATTCTCCTTCCTTGTCGACTCTTCGGGAATGTCCACTTTTTCGAGATAAGGTCATAGTCATCAAACGCCGGAAATCCGTGAGTCTCATAGCCTGCCACTGCACTCAGCTCAGTTGCAGAAAGCCTTATCCTGTATACACTTTAAGCCGTTTCTCAAAATTTGGATAGTTGCGTCACAGAGCAGCTATTCAAGTCGGCCAAAAATCGTTGAATGCTTTGCTGCCAGAGCCTTTCGGCTTATTCGCAGTTAATGTGAGCCGAAGGTCTTGTTTGCAAGCTGTTCGCACTTAATCTGAGCCCATTCGCAAATAATGTGAGCATCGAGGCACTCTTATTCGCACTTAATCTGAGCCCAAAATCGCCTTGTTTGCGAGCATGAGTCTCGCTGTTTGCGAGCCGCTACAGCTACAGATAGACCACAGAGGGCATCTGACTACCGGGCTAGTTCAGCACTCCTGGCCTACATCGTCGCGGCCCATCCACAGCTAGCTGTGGATTCCTCCATAGAAGCTAAGAAATTGGACAGCATCAAGGACGCCTTGATAAAACGGCTCAAGTCTAAGTACCAAGCCTGCCAGCTCACCGGGCAGGTCTTTGGTCGAGAGCATGAGAAGCACGTTCACCACATTGTTGCTGAGTCCATTAATCCAGCCCTGGCCGCTGACGAGGACAACCTCATAGTTATCTGCGGCGCGGTGCATGATGAGTACCACGCTTGGGTTGCGAATATTTCTGGTGCTGAGATATCGCGGGCCACACTGAGGAACTTTTCCCGGCAGAAGGGCTACAGCCTGGATTGGGACAAGAGCGCCACGGTAGGGGTGGCATAAACTCTAAACCCCTCTCACCGGGGAGACCTAGGGACACGTGCTCACGTGCCTACGCAAATAAGTAACCACGTGTTTTTAGCTAGTCGCACCTGTGGGTCTTTGCCTTGTGGGGGGGCTGGCGGCAGACTGATTCGTAATCTCTGGTAGAGGTCATCTAGATCAAGTCGCCGTAATAGGCATACATGTGGTCGCGTGCGGCTTCTTGCGTTGGGAAAGATTTAGAGGTAAAAGCAATTCCCCCAAGGGTCACCTGAAGATAATGCTCGGTTCCGGTTCCGCTTTCCCTCATGATTTGAATAGAATCTCCCTGGGAATTGCGATTCGTGAAGATAGAATTTCCCCCGGAACGAATCACCCGTTTCAGCTCCTCACAAGCGATTCCATCATTATCGCCATCTAATCTGCTGGGGGCAGTCCCCGCTTCAAAGTGGTGCTGGGCCTCTCCCCATGATGCAAAATCGGCACAGACCTGGCCAGTGATAGGGGCAGCCTCTTCAACGCTAGCTATTTCGGCCAACTCAGGAGTGCTTCTGAGACAAAAGTGGTTGAGGTCAACAACTGCACCAGTCCCATCCACCATGTAGCAGTAGTGATCGATGTTTGAGTAGTCGGCTCTGGCAGCAGTAGGCAGCAGTAGGCTTACCCCAATCAGGGCAGCGGTGGAGGCGATAGACCTAATCATGGGGGGCTTTGCTGAAAGTGCTCTGCCTATCCCTACGCTTCAGGTTCCCTGCTGTCTGGACGCTTCACGAAAAGTTTGTGTTAGCTACGATGACACGTAAGCACATATTCCATTGGCCAAGCAAGCACGTGCCCACGTGAATCAGTACCCACGTGCCTTAAGCCAATCCTCGACGGCCTCTCTAACAATCGTGGTCATGGGTTGGTCAGTCTCGAACCCGGCCCGCTTCAGGCTTTTGTACTGATCGGTGGTGAAGTCGGCGCTTAACCTGTGTGGGAATGCCTTACCATTATTCCCGTTATCTTTGAGGGTTGCGGTCGATGGTGTTGGGATGGCCTGGGTAGCTTCCACCTTGATACTTAGCGACCACTAGAGCCATTCAGAGGGCGATAGCAGCGGCCAGGTGGTTAGCCCGGTTGGATTACCTGAAGGGGGCGATTATGGCCCTCGCCAATAGCCCTAGGCAGCTTATGGTACAGACACCCGATCCTGTCAAAAGACACCTCTAAAATTTTGGGCTACATCGCACGGCTCGCGGCATAGGGGGTGAATGCTTAGGACATTCGAAGCACCAGGGTATGATTTACATAATCCTTTCAGGAAAGATCTTAGGTAAGTTGCCACTCTATCCACTCTATATAGAAGTGCATGGTGTTATACCAAATGACCGATTCTAAGAAGAGACTTGAGCTATTTGAGGTTTTATGCAGCCTGCCGCTACCAGACTTTCTGAAACTTGAAATAGGATTGGCCATACCCTCTGGAATAATGCCTAATTATGATACTGCTTTGGGGCTTCGTACTGCGAAGCTCCTGGAATGGGTTGAAGGTTCTTCTGGCTGCGGAATGGAAAAACTGGAAGAAGTAATTTCTTATGTGAGAGAGCGGCCTCCTGAGAATAAGAGGGTAAAGTCACTCACAGTCACGCTCAAGTTTAGTCTAGATGAGCTGGATGCCGTAAAACTGGGAGATATCCTAAGCGATATCCAACAAAAAGTGGGGAGTGATTCTATAGAGGTTTTCAACGTACAAAGAGGAAGCGTCATTCTTCATCTGTCAGGCTCAGAGGATGACCTTCATAAGCTGAAGGAGCTATTCGACAAAGGAGAACTAACATCCCTCGCAGACATAGCTGTTGATAATATCGATTTTGAATCCGAAGAATATTCAGATTCTAGAAATGATCGTTTGATAAATTCTTTGGAACAGAGCCTGGCAGAGGTTCGAGTATTGAATGAAAGAAAATATGCTTCCGAAATATCTGGTAGCGGCCATTTCCTTCACGGAAATTCAAGGGTTCAGTTACTCCAAGAGCTAAAATCAAATCTGGTTAAAACCAGACAAGGTACGCCTGATAATCAAGATATATTGGACAGTCTCCATAGTGGCGAACTATGGATTGTCAATTCTCGGCGCAGAAATGGCCTGATAATAAATTATGGCTTTATTTCCCATTTCGCAGGGCCAGGAGCAGCTGTTGGAGGAGAAATAGACAAGGATTGTATTGATGCAGTTGCTCTTGGAAGCCTGTCTTTGATCAAACCTGAGTCGAGCGATGATCTACAAAAAGCAATAAAAATTAGAACCCAGTGGCTACGCCTTCTTACGAATTTTACAGATAAACCTCTATCAAGGGATCGTGTCCTGCTGTTACTTGAACAGTTTCGTTCATACTTTGACGAGTCTGTAGTAGAAAAAATCCCCGATGAAGCTTTTGCTCTTCTCATAGGAGTCCTACCTTCTACAGTTCGTGACGTACGCAATACAGGTAAGACTTGACTTTGATCTTTTTCTATCAAAATACTCATCATGAATGAGCCAGATCAGAAAGACAATAAAATTGAAGTTAGCTCCGAAACCTTCAATAGGATGTTGCTTCTTGTAGGGGCTGTTCTTCCTTCTATAACAACGGTTCTTGTTACTTTTATGACTGTTTCTGGAGGTCTTGTTGAGACCTGGTTGTCTTTTAGAGCAGAAAAAGAACCTCTTGAGCCCGCAACAACTTTTTCTGGCGAGACACTAACTCCTGGAAGAGCAGCCTCTCTCGACAATGAGACTGCTGAAGAGAAATCTCAGAAACTGCTCCGGATTTCATTATCCATATCCTCAGCGGCAAGCAGAGGTGATTTTGAGTCATCAGGAGCCCTTATCAGATCTCTAAAAGAAGAAGTAGGTTTGATGGTTTTCTATTTTGGTCACCTGGATCCTAGAGTAACCCCAATAAACCTTAGTGAAATAGAAACGAATGTTGAAGCAACTAAAACACTAATTGAAAGTCCCGCAAATAATCCTCTTTTGCCCCAAGATCAGAAAAATGAATTGGCGGAAATAGCGCTAGAGCTAGACAAAATTTCTAATATTATTTCGAGCTATATAGCAGAAACTTACTCAAGTCCATCTCTAGGAAAACTATTTCTATATATCATCATTGCTTTAGCGATAATTACGACATTTTGGTTTTCCAGATCTTTGTTCTTACTACTTCTTAAGAGGCGATTTAAGAAGGGAGAACCCAAAGAAGATTAATTATCCATTTGACTATCCCTGGATCGCGCCCTTTCTAGTTTGCCCCTCCCCCCTAGGGAGGTGTGTAGGGTGCCCTAGATGGATGAGTCGAGATAGATTTGCTGCTGCTGACCTGTTCGGGATGCTTTTGCTAGATTACAATCCAGACATTGCAGATACGTGAGCACGTGCTCACGTGAATCAGTACCCACGTGCTTTAAGCCAGTCCTCAACGGCCTCTCTAACGATTGTGGTCATAGGCTGATCGGTCTCGACCCCGCCTTGCTCGATCGGAGGGGTGCGCTAGAGCTCATTACGGAATGACTACCCTGAGAGTGAAGGATATGATGGAAATGCTTTCAGGGCTCCCTAGGCTCTAGCGTTTCTAATCTCATTTCCAGCAGGCGGTAGGGAAAGGGATTAAACATCCAGGGCACCCGGCCTGGTGCTGACCCGTATGATGAAGCAAAAGAGTTAGGGCTAGGTCTGGTGGAGACGGCAGCAATGGATATGCAGCGGGAGGAATTATCAAGTGAGGATCGACTCCGCTTAATCCAAACACTATATGCTTTGCCTGAAGCTCAGTTCGCTCAGGTGGTCTTTACCCTTGATCCACCAAGTGGAAATGTTCCCGGTAGCTCTGCTGCTCAGAGCGATCGCGCCAACAAATTACTGGAGTGGGCTAAGAGTCCTATAGGGCCGGGTTTGCATTCTGTAGATGAGGTTTTGAGTAAGATCATTCCTAAGGCATCTAGGACAGCTGAGCAGGCTCTAGCTTTTGTGATGAGTGGCAAAGTGAACAACTCGACTGCTGCTGAGCTTAGGGCTTTTGTTGAACTGCTGAGAAAAAAGACAGGGGACGACACTATCGACATTGCATTTTTCAAAGAGGGAAGCATAAAAGCCTTAGTGACTGGAACGCCCGAAGGGGTAGCAAAGTTGCAAGAGCTATTTGAAGCAGGAGAACTAGAAGGACTAACTGACTTACCTTTGCAATCACTATCTTTGGTTGATAGCAGTTCTTCGGATGCCCGTAAGGTTCGCCTTGTTCAAGCGCTACGGCATAACTGTGACCATACCAGTGTCTTTGACCTCACGCGCGCGCTCGACCACGCCCGCACTCGCGCTCGCACCTTCACTCGTACCCTCTCCCGCGCCGGTGCATTCGACCTTGTCCGCGCTCTCGAAATTGCCCTTGAAATCGCCGTCGAACTCCCCCTCGGCTTCGGCCTCGAACTCTCCCATGCCAAGGCCCTCGAAATCGCTCGTGACCTCTCCCGTGACCGCGCCCGTGATCTTTCCCGTGACCGTGACCTTGCCCTCGAAATCGCTCGTGATCTCTCCCGCGACCGCGAAATTATTCGCGACATTGACCACGCCCTGCTCAGCCCCCACGACCTTAGGTATGCTGACCTCAGCGGAGCTAATCTTAGCTATTTAGATCTCACAGGCGCTGACCTTACAGGCGCTGACCTCACGTATGCTGATGTAACTGGTACTAGGTTTGGGAATAACCAAGGACTCTCAGAGGCGGATAGGAGAGATTTACAAGACCGTGGAGCTATATTTCCTCCCAGCTCAGATGCTCCCTCCCTATTAAGGCGTTGATCAAGTCCTAACTACTGGCTACCTCTTGATAAGAGATAGGCTTAGCTTGTGCAAGTATATACTTGTCTATTTGAGTACGTGCCCAAGTGAATCAGTATCCACGTGCTTTAAGCCAGTCTTCGACAGCCTCTCTAACAATCGTGGTCATGGGCTGATCGGTCTCGAACCCGGCCCGCTTCAGGCGCTTGTACTGATCGGTGGTGAAGTCGGCGCTCAACCTGTGTGGGAATGCCTTGCCCTTGTCCTTATCATCCTGGGGAGTCACAGGCGCTGCTGGCGGTGGGGTGGGTGCCGTTAACCTAGTAGATTCTGGATCGGTGCCCAGCTGCTCTAGAAAGCCCTCTACAGCCTCTGGCTTAGGTGCTGGCTTACGGGTAATTCTTGATTTCTTCTCTACCACTTCTCTACCCCCGTCAGTTTCAAAACGTCCTTAGCCAGTGCCCTAAAATCCCGTGCAGCCGCACCGCTGGGCTCTACCTCAAACACGGTATGCCCCCCGCTGGATTCTGCGATCGCAACCCGCTGAGCAATGCTGGTAGGCAGCACTGGGAAAGGATAGTCCTCCAGAGCATCGAGGATGTCACGGGCGATCACCGTTCGACCGATGGCCCGGTTCACGATGAAAGCGGCCAGAAGGTCGGGCTTAATGCCCTGCACCTGTTCGACCATGGCCACGGTCTCAGCAGCTGCCCACACGTCATAGCTCGATGGTTGTACCGGAATCAGCACCAGGTCGCTGCTCACAATGGCAGAGCCGGTTAACTTGCTGGTACGTGGAGGGGTGTCAATCAGTGCGTGGTCATAGTTGGCCACCAGGTCGGGTAACTCACGGTGCAGGGTATCTCTGGCCATCCCCACGACGGAGAACGGCGGCTTCTCTTCACGGGCACTTGCCCACGTACTTGCTGAAGCTTGGGGGTCAGCATCGACCAGCAACACCTTACGGCCAGCCAAGGCGATCGCGTGGGCAAGGTGAACCGATAACGATGTTTTACCGCTACCCCCTTTTAATGAGGCGATGGTTATTATCATTGGGCACGTGCTCAAGTAAATCAGTGCTCAAGTGAATATTACGCCTTGTTGAAGCTAACAGGCTTATTCACGTGCTCAAGTAGTCACACAAGCAAGTAAATAAGTGAAAACGTGCTCAAGTACATAAGTGTTCAAGTAGACACGTGCTTACTTAGATACGTGTGAGACTCATAATGATGCAATTTCTGTCTCATTCGTCTAGCTCTAAGACTTGCTAACGAGAAATCAAGGGTTTTGGGCAGTCTCATGTGAGACGAAAAACGACCGCATGACCTAATACCCGGAAAGCCCCTATTTGCGTTGGTTTCTACTTGCTGAAATAGCAAAAGAGCAAGTAGGGTGGGAGGGCAATCAGAGGTAGGCCATGTTCACGGCGTCAGATTTTGAACTGGGTTCGATCGAGCTGCCCGAGGCCCGCAAAGTGGATCGGCGGGGCCAGGCGCGCAACTTAACCCCCGAAAACCTGGGGGCCATCTTTGCGGAGCTGCCTAGTGACAAGTGGCGGGCGGTGTTCGCGATCGCTTACTTTACCGGCTCTAGAATCTCTGAGGTGCTGAGCCTCGACGTAAGCGACATCGGCACTGACCGGATCAGCTTTCGGCGCGAGAACACCAAGACTAGAAAGCCACGGGTAGCGATGGTGGTGGATGCCCTGCGGCCCTTCCTGGCGGCCTACGATATCCCTCAGGCTGGCCACCTATTCCCGGCTAGGCATAATGCGAAAGGCAGCAGCTACATTACCCGGCAAGCTGCTGATCTGGTTTTGCGCGATGTTTGCGTGATGATCGACCTAGATGGGGTGAGCACTCACAGTTTTAGGCGTAGCTTTGCTACCAACCTGCACAGGCAGGGCTACAGCCTGGCCAAGATTGCTCGGCTGCTAGACCACAGCTCCCCCACGATGACGGCCCGGTATGTGGAGTAATCGACGCGCCCTTCTGAAGAACGATGTGTCTTAAGACTGAATATTTTCCAAGGAAGGTTCGTGCGCTGATGTGGTTCTACCTCATGCAGCGGGCGTAGACAACAAAATACCCTCGGCTCTGGCCAGGGGTAGAAGTGAAATTCCGTTAGGGCTATTGTGCCTGGTATTGATCCAGGGCTGCGTCTGGGCTAAGAGGGTAGTGGATACCTTAGCCCAGTTACGGTTAGGGGCTGCTATAGAGGCACTTAGCCTAATTCGAGGTTATATTTGAAAAACCAATGAACCTCACTCAAATTGTTACAAGGTTTACCAGTTAGGGGGAGGCTGTCTGTAATATCTGGTGTTCACCACTTTAGAGGATTTTTAGTGTATGCCGATTAATTTTTCGCGTATGTCTACACCTAATTTTATTAGTGGATTGGGAAGAAAGAATCAAGGAAATCAGCTTCGTAAATACATAGCAGAATACATATCATATCTGTATGAGCCAAGTATTAATCGCGTAACCAAAAACGTAGAAAAAATGTATTTTGAAACAATTAAAGAGCTCAAGATTACCGATGAAATGCGTCTTGAGATTGATAAATTATTAGGAACTAACGCATCAAGGAAAGAGATTATAGAGGCATTTTCTTCTAGCACTGACGCTAGAACAGGCCCTTTGGAAAAGCCTATGACAGCTTCATCGATCCTCACATTGGGTATTCTTTCAGCCGCTGTTAGAATGCTCAGTAATTCTATTTATAAACCTGAGTCTCCAGAGGTCGATAATCTAACTGTTCACCTCACAATAGCAGATGAATATTATAAAGAAGAGTTGCGTTACTCTTTAGTTTATTCAGCTGCTTTGACTTCAGCTTTTCTAGTCCAATCATTTTTTATATCGCATAATTTCTATGGAGGTCATCTTTTACTTTTAGTTTTAGCCTGCGTAATTATAAGTAGAATTTGCCTCATAAAATATCGAATATCTAAGGAGTTTTTTGGTTCTTCTCCCCATGAAGCACAACTTATCATTCAATATATTATTGATAACAATGAAAAAATTGAACCGCCCGACGATGGTTCTATGAGCGTATTTCCTATTTATAGAAGCAGTGAGGAAACAGCATCTCAAACAGATTTAGGCCTGGGAGGAGAATTGGCATGAGCGATGCTAATGATTCTGCCAGTAAAATTGCTCTCTCAGTTATCGATAATTTAATACTGAAAAATCCAAAGGGGGTAGCAGCGGGAACACTGTTGGCATGGTTTTTGAATACTCTCTCTACAATTCTTTCCCCTCTAATACTTAAGGAGTTTGGTATCGATCTATCTTCAGTGGGTCTCTGGGGATGGATGGGGATAGGAATTCCTGCTTTCAGTATTTCATATTTTTTGAAAAAAGATTTACCTGAAGACGCTCAAGCATTATCGGCAGCTATAGATATAATCGATAAGACAAGGCTTTCCAATGCAGAAAAGCGTTATCATCAAAGAAAGCTAATAGATGACTTTTCTATGGAAATCGTGATGAAATATAGAGAACAAAAACAATTAAAATTAGAAAAGCCAAAAAATTCAATTCCCGATTAGGTAATGTGGTTGGGGCGTCCCCCAAGTCATCCTCAGTGTGCTTAACCATGCATCATCAGAGGGAAACCCTAAATCTTTAGCCTCTCATCTAGAGGCTCATAGCTGTCGAGTACGTCTTGGCCCTTGACTAGGGTGTATTGCCCTTTGAACAGCATCTCCATAACAAAGTGAAGATCCATCGGGGTTGTCTCATCCTCGATTGGGTGGCCAAACATGCCGTAGGCATGGGAAATCAGGGTCTGGTAAAAGAAAACAGAATCCTCATTCCCCTCATATTCGATCGCCGCCGACTTATCCGGGTTGGTCGCTGCCATCCTCACCCAACAGGGGATTCAGGTAGTACACCACTTAGACTAGTCCTGAACTAATTTTCTTCAAAACTGAGTAGTACACTGCCTATATTTGTCGTTTTCAGAGGCTGAAACTCTCATTCTTTCATTGAAGGGTTGCCTGTGGTGCAGCTATCCATTTAATACAAAGGAACTAAACTGCCCCAAACTGAAGCTTTGCTACTTTAGGGCCTATTTAGCTAGCCAAGCCCTCTCTGCTGCCTGGCAACTGATCGCGGTAGTTCATCGTGAAAATCGTCTCGGTTAGCCATTTGCGAAATGAGTCATTGTCGCTGAATTGCTTAAATAGCTGCGTGTCATCCTTCATTGCATCAATAATTACTCGCCGTAGCACCTTCTCGTGCTCAATACGGGCATTTTGTTCGTCCGAGTTTTTCTTGGCATTTTGGAAGGCGGGATCTGCGGCTACCTTGGCAGGGATTTCTTCGGTAATGAGTTTGTGGACACGATCGCGATCAGTCCACGAAACATTACCAAACTGGTCGTTAAAGACCTGAAGGATGTTAGAGAGGCGATCTAGTTCTGGCTCTGCCTTAAACCCACCACCAGAGACCGGAACCGGCTCTATTTCAGCTTCAGCATCAGGAAGCTGGATGCGGATAGTAGCCTGTTTCTCGCTGCGATAGCTGTCCATATCGATTGCCTCAAGGATTCCCCTCGATAGGTCTTCTTCCTTGGGAGCGGGGAGCTTGGGGACAAGAAATGTGAGGAATATGGACAGCTTTTCCCAGTCAGCATTGGTGTAGGGCAGAATCGAGGCTAAGAAGCCGTAGGTGCGACAAAAGGCCTTGGCCTTTCCCTTGAAATCCACCTGGCCATCTTCATCTAAGCTTTCGTTATAGACAGCGACACAGGCATCGAGAATGGGGTCGAGTTGGTCGCGATCAGCTCCGCCCAGGTAAAGATGAGCGAGTCCTGTAATCTCTTTAGACGCATAAACCTGATAGCTATCGAGCGTAGCTTTTAGATCGTGGAGCTTGTTTGGGTCGGTCTCATCACTCAGGACAGTTGTACGGTAAAAATCAGCAAAGGACGCCTGAATGGTATCTACGTCGTTCATGAAGTCGAGTACAAACACATCGTGCTTCTTGGGGTGGGCACGGTTGAGTCGTGAGAGGGTTTGTACGGCCTTGATGCCGGAGAGCAGCTTATCGACGTACATGGTGTGGAGCAATGGCTCGTCGTAGCCAGTTTGATATTTGTCGGCACAGATCAAGAAGCGGTAGGGATCCTCCTGAATCTTGTCGGGGATTTGGCTGCTGGGGAAGCCATTGAGCGATGCCTCTGTCACCTTGATGCCGCCATATTCAGGCTCGCCAGAGAAGGCCACGATCGCCTGATAGGGGCTTTTTCGCTCCTTTAGATAGCGCTGAAAGGCATGGAAGTACTGGATGGCTCTCTCGATGCCATTGGTCACCACCATGGCCCGTGCTTGGCCACCGATTTTGTTGAGGGCGATCACCTGCTCATGAAAATGATCAACCATGATTTCTGCCTTCAACCGAATGGCGTGCTCCTTACCCTCCACATACTTACGCAGCTTCTTTTTTGCGCGCTTGGTATCGAACTCAGGGTCATTCTCAATGGTTTTGATTAGCTTGTAGTAGCTGTTAACCGGCGTGTAGTACTTCAGCACGTCGAGAATAAAGCCTTCCTGTACAGCTTGCTTCATGGTGTAGCTGTGAAAGGGCCGATGCTTGGTTTTGCCCTCGCTTGGGTAGGGCACACCAAACAGTTCCAGGGTTTTGTTTTTTGGTGTTGCCGTAAACGCAAAGTAGCTGGCGTTGGGCAGCAACTTCCGCGATTCCATGATGCGGTTGATACGATCTTCCGGGGTTTCCTCGTCCTCTGCGGCCCCAGACTCTGACAGGGCCATCGCCATCGCCGCAGAGGTACGCCCCCCCTGACTGGAATGGGCTTCGTCGATGATGATGGCAAAGCTTCGCCCTCGATGGTCGGCTCCAATCTCATCGAGGATGAAGGGAAACTTTTGAACGGTCGAGATAATGATGCGTTTGCCGCTTTCGATAAACTCCCTAAGCTGTTTGGAGCCCTCGGTCACTGCTCCTACCGTTGAGCCAACCTGTACGAATTGTTTGATGGTGTCGCGAATTTGTTTGTCGAGCAGGCGGCGATCGGTGATCACCAGAATGGAATGGAATACGGGCTGCCCATCATGTTCAAGGCCAAGAAGCTGGTGGGCTAGCCAGGCAATCGAGTTAGATTTACCGCTGCCTGCGGAGTGCTGAATTAGATAGCGGTGGCCAGATCCCTGGTGATTAGTATGGTTCAGCAGCTTACGCACCACGTCGAGTTGGTGGTAACGGGGAAACACCTGCTTCTTTTTCTTCTTGCCAGTCTTTTCGTTTTTCTCTTCGACGATTTGGGCAAAGTTCTCTAGGATGTTGGTGAGGCTGCGGGGAGCCAACATCTGCTTCCAGAGGTAGTCGGTCTTAATGCCGTCGGGGTTTGGAGGGTTTCCGGCCCCGTCGTTGTAACCTTGATTGAAAGGTAAAAACCAGGAGCTTTTGCCCTGAAGGTGGGTGCAAAATCGCGCTTCCTGATCATCCACAGCAAAGTGAACCACGCAGCGGCCAAACTGAAACAGTAGTTCTCGGAGGTCGCGATCGCGCCGATACTGCTCAACGGCATCCTCTACGGTTTGCTTGGTGAGGTTGTTCTTTAGCTCAAAGGTGGCGATGGGTAGCCCATTGATGAACAAACACAAATCAAGGGAGAGCTTGGTTTCATCGCGGCTGTAGTGGAGCTGCCGGGTGACGCTAAACCGATTTTGAGCATAGCGCTCAGCGGCTTTGAGATTGCCCAAAGACGGGGTGCCGTAAAAGAGGTCGATGTGATGCGGCCCGTGGTCTGCCCCCTTGCGTAGCACGTCGATCGTGCCTCGTCGGGTGATCTCGCCCTGTAAGCGGGAAAGGAATTTGTGTCGGATCGGGCTGGCGTTTTCGAGATCAAAGGTTTCTATTAGCTCTGGCTGAGTGGCCTTCAGAAAAGCCGTGAGCTGGGCCAGGTCAATGGCATAGTCTTGGTCGTACTCGGTAGAATGACCTTGAATCCAGCATTGGCCATAAGAGCCGGAGCCATCACTGACGGTGCCGCCCGAATAATTAGCTTGAGGCTGGCAGGTCATCGCGTTGACGATCAAGGACTCTAGTCCTTTCTCGCTGGTATCTGTCTTCATAGCTGATCCAAGGCACTGCGGCTGGCATCAATGGTCATGCCCTAACGATAGCAACGTACCCAAAATCAGGCTCTGGGTTATTTATTTTGTGTGAAGGTTGCTCACGAGTTCACTGCGCGAACAACCTTCATTAGCTGGTGTTAACTACACAGTGACAGCCAGCTAACGAAAGTGTTCTACATCTCTGGGCTCAGGCAACTTTGCGGTAGCGGTACTTCCCTCTGATGAAGCGATGCAGATAGCTTCCTTTTGAGGGTGCAGTCAGCAAGCCAGCATGAACTGAGGAGGGAATATTGAAGTATTGGTAAATGCCTCCGTTATGAAAAGCAATTTCTAAGGTGGCTGTCGCAGGATCGTAGCCGACGCTACTGAGATTGCTCGAAACTACAGACTGTCTAACCATTGTGACTTTCTCCAGGAATTAAGGACGAGATCTCAAGGCTTGTTGATTACCCCTTAGGAGGATGAGGGTCGTTCCCATAGCTGTCTTTTTGCCGGATTTTGCCGTCCTGACCGTGTACGATGCGCTCTGAGCCCTGGTTTTTGGCAATTTCTCGACCGATATCCATAGCCTCCTGCTGGGTGCGCGTGACTCGTGTTGCCCGATCAGCTCCTTCAGCCTTAACAGCCCAACCATCGGGATGGGGCACGATGTGCTGATTTTTGCCTTTTTGTGGTGTAGCCATCTATGAACCTGCCTCGTTTAATGTTAGATTTGTATAACATCATAAGTATAATCTTCCCAAATGGGATATGACAAATGTTAATTTGATCCGAATCTATCGCGAGCAGGCGGGGTTGCCCCAGGCGGATCTAGGCCAAGCGGTGGGGGTGACTCGACAAACCATTGCGGCCTGGGAGAAGGGCGATCGCGAACCTTCGGTAGTTCAGCTCACCCAACTGGCGCAAGCTCTGGGTGTAGCGGTTGAGTTACTCATTCCCACTGCCCATGACACATCAGCGCCTGACGACAGGGGGCTAATGTTCCGAGCGGACGAGCCTCAAGCTCTAACGCCTCAGCTCAAGGCAGCGCTATCGCGAAAGGCAGATGACTACACCTTTGTAGAGCACTTGGCGGGTGAAGTGCCGACCCTGCCGGAAATGCGCCCTTTAGAAGGCTACGATGCCCATGTGGTAGAAGTAGTGGCGCGAGAAATTCGCGATTGGCTAGGTATGGGGGAAGGATGCCCTTTAGGGGATGCGGTTGCTTTGCTCGAAGCTAAGGGACTGAAGGTTATTCTTCATCCCCTACCCGAGGAGATTTCGGGCTTTTCTGGGTATACCGAAACCTCAGGAGCATCCATTTTTATCAACGCTAGCCACCCTACTGAACGAAAGTTTTTTACGGGCCTCCATGAGCTAGCCCATTTGATTTTTCACCGTCAGGAGTATCGACGCCCTAACGAAAAGGCGACCCGCCTAGACCCTCGCGAAAAGGTTGCCAACCATTTTGCTGGGGCAGTGCTGTTGCCAGAGGAGGTAATTCGCCGGGAACTATATGGCTATCGCAATCGGTGGCTACCAGAACCACTATTGGCAGACATGAAGCGGCGCTATGGGGTCAGCATGAGAACCGTACTGTACCGAGCAGCTCAAGCGGGGTTGATTTCTCAGAAGCAGAAAGGGCAGCAAATCGGACAGCTCAACAAAAAATACGGTGCTGACAAAGAGGGGATCGAACTACCGCCCATCCAACATCTCACGCGACTAGAGCGTATTGTATTTCTAGCCTTGCTGAAAGAAGAGATCACGATATCCAGAGCGGCTGAAATTTTGGGCAAACCTCTACCTGAAGTTCGTGAATCCCTGAACGATTGGCTGGAGGAAATGGCAGATTGATTTTGCTTTCTGATGCCAACGTTCTGATTGACTTAGGGTATGTCACTGGCTTGCAGGTGCTAACCCAACTTAGTGAAGTAGAGGTTCTCGATGTGGTTTTGGAAGAGTGCAAGCATTCACGTCAACCAACTCTGGTAGATGATATCTGCCAAGCAGGAATCCAAGTTATCACTGTGCCACAAGAGTGGCCTGCCTTGGCCAGCCCCTATCAAACCAGGGCATTGAGCTTTCAGGACGGGCTCTGCCTTTACTATGCCAAGACGTTTCAACGATCGCTATTGACGAATGAAAAAACCCTGAGGCAATGCTGCCAACAGCAGAAGGTTTTAGTTCACGGTACATTGTGGATCGTCAGGTCAGCCTATGACAAAGGGTTAGTCCCGTCTGCAAGCTTATGTGAATGGCTAGGCGCACTGAGCGAAAGGGACAGACGGTTACCCCAACAAGAGGTTAACAAACTAAGGCAACTGATGGGATGTTGACCCATGAGTTTTACGCAAATGACACCTATTTAATAAAAAGAAATGAGCGAGGGGGTATGCAGAGACTGTGAAGGGTAAACTATTTGGGAGATGCGGTAGAATGAAGGTTTATCAACCCAAATTAAATCTAATAGTCTGATTAGTCTTATTCCCCCTAGAAGTTCTAATTCCGTAGATGTCACGAAAGAAAAGCATAAAACGGACTGCCAAACTTTTCCAAGATAACGCTGATGAGATTATTGAATTTATCGACACTGTAAAGCCTGGACTCTCCAAAGAATTCACTTCTTGGGTATATGAGCATGCTGTCATCAGACTTTATCGCGAATTTGAGATTATGATGCTCGACGCACTTGTAGGTGCAATTAACAACGACACTACAGTGCTCTCAAACAAGACTGGCTTTGATTTCCCTAAGCACTTGACTGATGAAGTCTGTAAATATCTCGTCATTGGAGACGGCTACTTTGACTTTAAAGGAAGGGACGGTCTTATAAGAACTCTTAAATCGTACGTTCCAATCGACCACTCCCTAGTATCTATACTCACGAAATCAGAATATAAGGACAGCCTCGACAAGCTTTCGACCCTAAGGAACTTTGCGGCACATGATAGTTCGAAATCGAAAAAAGCATGCTTGAGTGCAATTAGACAGAGACGGATCGGCTCAGCTGGGAGTTGGATCAAAGTTCAAGACCGATTCCAGAGAATCGTTAATGACCTTAAGGCGATCGCCGTTGAAATCGAGGCGCAAGCACCTTACTAATAACGAGCTTCAGACCCAACAGATGTGCATACATCACGCATACACAGTTTATATAGGTCTTCCCGAGCAATACTTCTAAAAGAGAAAGTATATTTTAGAATTATCTAAGGAATATACGGTGAGTTTTTTTGTCCCCACAGCTCAGAACCCTGAAGAGGCTGAAAAAGTCTATCGTGCAGTAGCAGAGTTTGTCGAAGCACCCATCAATGAAAGAAGAGTGAGAAAACTTCAGTGGCGTCACAATGGCATGAATATGGAGTGTGAAGTAGGGGAAAAACTCCCTGCTTATTTTAGAACTGGTGACGAGGTCGTGGTGGCTATTTTTGATAGTTCTCAATGTTATAAAGTGTGTACCTATAGTCGCGGGGTAGTCAGAGGTGACCCTATCCTTGCTGGTAAAGGTGAAGGCACTTATGCTTCATTTTTTGAAAAGAAAACACCCTAGCCTCTGTTGGGATGATGGTGCTACCTAGAAGTTATTCTCTAACATTATCCAGTTTTTTTGCTAGGTGATGCTAGAGAAGAATGACCTTTATTATGAAAGCGCTAAGGTATAACTAAGCTACCCAGCCAGTTTCCCGCAGGCGCTTTTGAGCCAGCTCGATGTGGCGCGGGGGGAACATTTGCTGCTTGCGGGTATTCCAGGCGTGGACTTTTTTTACCGCTGCCTCAGGAGTGGTGGCCCGTTCGTGTGTGGTGACCCAGTGAACGGTGGACAGCAATTCCATGCCGTAGGGAGTTTCAAAGCCTTTGATCAACTCGGCTACCCGGTCAAAATGCTGGTGGGTGTCGGCCTGCCCCAGCAGGAATGCCTCAGCTACCTCAGCGGCATGGGGCTTGAGTTCTACCGGTACATCGGGGCGATCTTCGGCGTCGCCGTAACCGCTAATGAAATGGCCTTCGATGTGGTTGAGTACGTGGCGCAGGTTTTCGGCGTAGGGGCCATAGGGCGCTTTTTCATACTGAAGTCTCAGGGGTTCCCCGGCTTCTTGCATGAAGTACATGAGCTTGTGGATCTCTAGCAGGGTGATAGTTGGATCCATAACTGCGGCCTGATAGCGACGCATCAGCCCTAGTAAGGCGGCTCGTCCTGGGGTCATATCAGGAGCCTCGGCTGTTTTCACCATAGCGGCTGCATCAGGTGCCCCGGTGGGCTCAAAGACAAGCACATTCACCTCTGGCAAACCTTCAAATGCTTGGTCAATAAGAGGACGAACATCATTCCAGTCGAGACCACCGAGGCCACAGCCTAGGGGGGGAATAGCAACTGATCGAATCTGATTCTCTTGAATGACTGCGACTAAATCAGCTAGCCCTTTTTCGATATCTTCGAGCTGGCTTTTGCCCCGCCAATGACGCTTGGTAGGGAAGTTGATGATGTAACGCGGGTTATACAGTTGGTTCAGGCTATGGACGAACATCTTGCCGGGGCGCACCGATTTGGCATCACAGGCAGCCTTGTAGGCCTTGTAGTTCTCTGGAAAGGCTTTTTTGAACTGTAAGGCAATGCCACGCCCCATGACGCCGACACAGTTGACGGTGTTCACTAACGCTTCAGCGTCGGCCTGAAGGATGTCGCCTTGGGCTAGTTCAATCATGACTCTATTCGTCGGTAGAGGTTAAAAGTACCAGTTACGCTCGACCTGAACAACTGGCTGATGGGGGTTGCCCGCAATAGCTGCCCTGACTTTATCAGCTGTTGCGTTATTGATCGTCCCTATTTTTTCGACTAAAGTCCAGGGAAATGTACCAAACGTTAGGAACTCGGCCTGCTTACCTTCTTTGATGCGCGGGTCTCTAAAGTCGGTTGAGGCAACAGCCGCCCAGTTAACCTGATCTAGCTCAGCGCGTCGTCCATAGAACTGGGTGACACGAGCTCCTGCATTGCCATCGGTAAAAGCCCAGGGGACAGGCTGAACATCAGCCCATGTAACTACCGCATCGAAGCTTGCTTCTAGGTGAACGATGGGCTGCTGTCCGCCTCGGTAGGTCAGTTCGGGGTTGTTCGCTTTGTACAGGATATAGAGCATGACGGAGCGGGGACAAAAGTAGAACGGTACATATTGCCCTACTGTGGTGCCAGGACAGATCGAGACCTCGATCTCTTCGAGCCGTCGGTGCTTAATTTCAGGCATGCCAACCACTGAACAATTCATGCTCTGAGCAAGGCGAATGGCATCGGACACCAACTGGCCACTCGCGGCTATGGAGGCGAGGTTGTCTAGATGGGTGATGTGGTAAATCTTGGGATTGGCGGGTACTGCCGTCATGCGGCTTCATCCTCGGCTGTGGCTTCAAGGTAGCTGTCAGCGTCGGAGTCTAGTTCTGGGTTGGGGAGGTCGTCTTCAAGGGGCTCTGGCTCGTCTAGCTCTGCGGGCAGGTGGGCGGAGGCCTCGCGCACGTCGAGTTTGCCGGTAACGACATCGGCGATCAGGCGGGTACGGAATTCGCGAAGAAGAGAAATATCGTCATGTGTACAAGCAATCGCTTTTTCAAGATCGCTGCATCTCTTTTCGATTTCCGAAGCGATACATTTTTGTTCATTCAATGGAGGTAGAACTATCTCGTAGTTCTTAATTCTCTCTACATTCACATGTGGGGAGGTCGCGCCAATAATATCGCCTGATGCCTGAGCATAAACATGGCGGCAGTTGAGCTGCCACATGATGAATTCACTGTCTTGAGAAGAACGAATGCGAAAGGCCATCATTCTTTGCGAAATGCACAACTCGACACCTTCCGGCACAATTGCAGCAATCCCAAAACGCTCCCCTTCACGACTATATAGAATATCTCCTGCTCTTGGAGTCATCCTTGATGTCCACAAAAGATATTGTTCTTCATTTACACGTCTCACAGTTTTGAGACGTAGCTTCCCTGGTTCAATATCTGCTGTTCGAATGGCAGGATAAATACCATCATCAACGTACTCGGGTGTTGCATGCAGGCAATCAACAATTTGTGATGCCTCAAATTTTAATCTTGATACTTCCCAATGGTCTGGAATGTCGCCGAGCCATTCGATGCCGGAGGGCTTGAGAGGGACGGTGGGATCGAGGCCACGGGTAACGGCTTGGTTGATGATGATTTGTTTTTGTTCTTCGAGCAGCTTGATGAGTTTTTGCTTACTGCGAATGTAGCGGCGGATGCGGCGATCGGCGTAGTCGAGAAAAGTTGCAATTTGGGTTTGTTCGGGTAGGGGAGGAATAACGGTTGCTGCTCGCTTAAGGTGAAGCCAATACAGATTCCTTTGAATAGAGCCCACCCCCTTCGAACACACCAGGTACTGAGCGACCATTGCCCTGTCGGAAAACAGCTTGTCGGCAAACTCACGATCAAGGCGTTTGTCGAGAGCTAATACGAGATAAGCAGGGCTCACGATACCGGTATATCTGGACACACCAACGGAACCACGCCACGCCTGTTGGTTGTTTAGGACAAAGTCACCTGGTTCGACGAGTTGGTACTTCGATAAGTCCTCACTAGTCGTGTTGGTGCGTTTTTCCTCGACCGATGTGAATGGAATGACTCCCCGTCCGAGGTAAACAGATAAGAGATCACGGTGCTCTTCATTCGTCACCTTTCGAGGTCTCGCAATCGAGGAAAGGGGTACAACCTCCCAATGCTCTGGGACTTCTCCCAACCACGGCAACCCAGAATCCTTATAGGCCGAATAGGGTTTCAACTCACCAATCATTCTGTTCCCTCACCACTGCCCATCTGTTTCTCAAACGCCTGCCGAATTAGCCCCATAACATAGGGCAACTCCTCCAGCGTCTCTAGACCAATCTCCACATCGCCATTGCCCCACCGGCCCAGGTTGGTTACATCTTTACACAGCCCCTTGGGGTCATAGACCTCCGGGAACTGCATATTCAACGTCAGACGCAGCCGCTTGGCCTGGGGCACCACATCAACAAAGTTGGTCTCTGCCTTATAAGCCACATAGAGCTTGAGAAACTCCTCATTGACCACCGGGTCGAGGGCGAGTACCTGGGCGCGAAATGCCTCAAACACCTCTCGCATTGAGGCGGCAATCAAGAACGGGTGGTCATTGATGGTATATCCATCCGTTTTCTGGGGCTTGGCTCGGTAGGCATCCAGCATGTCGGGGGCAATAGCAGGGGCCTTCCACACGCCTACGGCCTGACCCGCCAACCGCTCTGCCCTTACGGCAATTGCGGCTTCATCCCAGATTTCGACTTGCCCCAGCTTGGCATTGAGCTTAATTGGGCTTTCCTTAAATCCGCCTGCCATATCGCGCTTCTCAGGGAAGGGGCGATCGCTGTATTCGGAGTTGTAGCCCGTCAATGTGAGGTTGCCCAACGTATGCAGCCAGGTCTGTTGAACGCGCTGCCATTCAGGGCCAAGAGCTTCCTGCCATGCCAGTGAGAGGTTCTCGTTCTGCGGCAGGATGTGCTCGATGGTGAATTCATCGACCAGCACGCGCTCTTTGCGATCGTGGTTTTCCATACGGCGCAGCCAGTAGGATCGGCTACGAAACTTGTAGAGGTCGCGTACTTTGATCTCACGCTTAAACTCCTCGTCCTTTGGGAATCGCCGATAGGATGGCAGCAACATGAAATGAGCCTGGATGCTTTCCAGGTAGCGATCCTTCTTGAACGCACGGCTAAAGGTGGCAAAGGTTTTGTTCATCGAGTTGGTGGGGATGGCACACACCGCCCGACGAAACACGTAGGCTTCTGTCAGCCGTACCGCCTCTAGCAGGTGCTCTATTGGCAGGAGGTCGTTTTGGTAATCGTGGTAAAGCTCCAGTAAAAATGGATAGGCTACATCCACCTTTAATTCCCGCAGATCCCGAAAGGCTTCGGCCAAGTCCTTGTCGGTCTCCTTGCTCAAAGCCATGGCGCAAAAATACCGGGCATAGGCATGGATATCGGCCACGAGCTGATCAACTCCGGCAGCATGGCTGTCGTCGGACCGCACATGGTTTTTGAACGCCTCATAGACATCGCGGATATTGGGAATCTCGCCAGTCTTCACGGTCAGGTAGTGGCGCATAAAGCTGTCGAAGTAGCTGCCGTAAGCTTCCTGGCCAAACTCCACCTCCATCGGTCGCCAGTGGTCTTCGTACAGCCGAGTCTGGTGGTCAGGCTCCAGCCCCATGAGAATGAAATTGCGGATCAGGTCGGCCTGGCTTAGCTCTCGCCCGGTCGAGTTCATGCTCTCAAAAATGAGCTGGGGGTTATCTTGGTCTCGGTTAAGCGCCACATCTACGATCACGAGCTTAGACAACCCCTTACAGAGCACAGTAAGGTCATCTTTGTAGGCAATGATCTGCTTCTCGAAAAACTCGAAGTTCTCTCGCACGCGCAGCGATTGCTCTTTGGGTAAGTCCTTTTGCTGTACCAGGGCTAGCAGGGTGTCTTTGTCGGTCTGGGTCAAGAGCAATTTGTATCGGCGATCGCCACTCTCCAGCGGGTTAAGCAAGTAATAGCTACGCAGCTTGATAGCTGAGAACCCATCTAACGGCTCAGTATCGCCCAGTTGCCGGGCCAGCGCCTCTAGCAGCAGCGTTATGGTAGTGAGCCGCTGCTGTCCATCAATGACGAGCAGCGGTGGCTGATTCATCACCTGAAAGAGGCCTTTCTCGATGTACACCACCGAACCGATGAAGTGTACCGAGATATTGTCATTGAGACCCGCCCGTAGGACATCATCCCAGAGCTGGCGACATTCTTTTTCAGTCCACGAGTATGTACGCTGGTAAATCGGAATGATGAATTGCGTGGATTTCTTCAGAAAGTCGAGTAGCTTGGCTTCAGTTGCCTTCATGTCAGGCCAATGCCCCCAATAATTTCCTCTAGTAAGCCCTTATTCTCGTTCTCAAGAGCCACAATATCGGCGCGGATATCGGCAAGGGTGCGCAGCGGCTGGGGCTTGTAGAAGTAGCGCGTAAAGCTCACCTCATAACCAATTTTGATACTGCTCGCATCCACCCAGGCATCGGCGGCGTGGGGCAGCACCTCCCGCTCAATGAACGCCGCAATGCCACCAGGCTCTAGCAAAGGCACCTGCTCTGTGTCGCGCAGTTCCGTATCCGGTTCGTATTCCACCACGCAGGCTTTTCCATCTACATCAGCCTCATAGCGACCATAGAGTACGTTGGCTTCGGCCTTGCCTGGTTTGTGGATCTTCTTAATTACCGGCTGAGCGGCGTCATCCTTTTGGGCCAGTTCAGCTTGCAGGAGCTTCTCGCGTTTGGCGGTGAGCTTGACATTGCTCTGGGTGGCCAGCTTCTTTAGCGCTGCCAAAAACTCGTTGTAGTCGTTGTGCAAGCCCGCGCCTAATACCTCATGGGCCTGATCCACCAGGTTCGCCAGAGGCTCTTCCTTGAGCGGTGTACAGACTCGACGAAACGCCGTACAGGTTTCTGGATTTAACGTCACCTGAAGCCGTAGAGGACGCTCTACGGTCACCTTCCAGTACCCAAAGGCCTGATTGGGGAAGATCTTGGATTCTTCACTCTCGTCAAAAGCCAAAAAGGTATCGCAGACCTTTTGAATATCTTCCTCCGACAACTCGCAGTTCTTTTTGCCCAGGTTTTTGCGCAGCGGCCTAAACCACTTCGTCGCGTCAATTAACTGCACCTTGCCCCTACGGTGGTCAGGCTTGCGGTTGCTTAAGACCCAGATGTAAGTAGCGATACCCGTGTTGTAGAACATGTTGAGCGGCAGGGCGACGATCGCCTCTAACCAGTCGCTTTCAATAATCCAGCGACGGATGTTGCTCTCCCCCTGGCCTGCATCGCCGGTAAACAGCGACGAGCCGTTGTGGACTTCCGCAATACGGCTACCCAGGGCGGTGCCATGCTTCATCTTGGCGAGCATGTTCGCCAAAAACATCATCTGGCCATCGCTTGAGCGGGTAATCAGCGAGTACTCCGGATCCCCAGCATGTTCGATCATGAAGCGAGGATCTTTCATCTCGCTTTTGCCACCCATGCGCTCTAGATCACCCTTCCAGCTCTTGCCATAGGGCGGATTGGACAGCATGAAGTCAAATTCACGAGCTGGGAAGGCGTCGTTGGCCAAGGTCGAATGCTCGGGGCCACCGATGATATTGTCGGCGGCTTCGCCTTCGCCTTTCAGCAGCAGGTCGGCTTTAGCGATCGCATAGGTCTCGGCGTTAATCTCTTGCCCGTAGAGATAGGTAGAAACCTGCTTGTCGTGGGCTTTCGCTAACTCTTGGAGGGTCTCTTCTGCAACGGTCAGCATTCCCCCTGTGCCGCAAGCTCCGTCGTAGAGCAGGTAGGTGCCCGATTCAATCTGGTCAGCAATGGGCAGAAAGATCAGCCGGGCCATCAGCTTCACGGCATCCCGTGGTGTCCAGTGCTCTCCAGCTTCTTCGTTGTTCTCTTCGTTGAAGCGGCGTACCAGCTCCTCGAAGATGGTGCCCATGGCGTGGTTATCGAGCCCAGGATGTTTCACCGATCCGTCGCCATTGAGCACAGGCTTGGGGCTGAGGTTGATAGCCGGGTCGAGCAGCTTCTCAATCAGCGTCCCCAATGCATCGGCTTTGGAGAGCCGTGGAATCTGGTTGCGGAACTCGAAGTTATCGAGAATATCCTGCACGTTGGAGGAGAATCCATCTAGATAATCCTCGAAATCAGCTTTGAGCTGTTGCTGACTGCCGCGATTGCGCAAATCTCGCAGGGTGAACTTGGAAGTGTTGTAGAAAGCTTGTCCTGCGGCCTGTCGCAACGCCACCTCTTGATTGACGATTTCGGCAGCATCTAGATTCGCTTTCATATCAAGCACTGCCTGCTTGGTCGCCTCCAGTTCGGCATCCAGGCGGCGAAGCACTGTCATCGGGAGAATCACATCGCGGTACTTGCCTCGAACATAGAGATCGCGGAGGACATCATCTGCTATGCCCCAAATAAAGTTAGCGATCCAGTTGAGTTGGGCCTGTTCCATTCAAATCTCTGTGGTTGAAAACCGTTGTCAATCATCGAGAGCGATCGCTCTAGTACAGCCAGAATGCCCTGGCATGACGTTGAGCGGGTAGTTCTTCTGACAGTCTTAATACTCTTTCAGGGTAGGGGAGTACAAATCTGGGTTCTTTGATGCAGGTATTCAACCCTGCTTATTGGTGCGTATGAATCTCGCTGACCCGGCAGCCGGTGTAGTAGCAGATCGAGAAGAGCGCCCTTATCTTCGGGCTCAGCTCCGCCACCACCTGCTCGAAGAGATCTGCCGACCAAATTTCGGCCTGATCGTGGCGATCGCGCTTCGGCACGGGGACACTTTAGAAATGGATCCAAACAAGCCCTGAAAATGCTGGCCTACTCTTTTTGTAATTTCAGCAAGTACAGTTTATCGATTTATCAGTGGTTTCAGCGAATCTACGCAAAAACAGCCATCCTTATTGAGAATCTGCCTCTCTTTTTGAGAATGCCAAATCACTGAATATTAGCCTCCGCCTGAGTTAACCCTGTTAACCCGATTAATCAGTTTTGGAATACAAAATGCAACCCAGCCATTCCCCAGCTTGGGTTAACCACGTTAACGGAGTTATCAGGATGCGTTTAGCTCTCGTCGCGGGCCGGGTGCCCCAGTCCTATGTGGACCAACTCGACAAAATTGGGGCTGAGACCGGGAAGTGTCAGAGTGAGCTGGTGCGGGATGCGATCGCTGCTTACCTCGACAAGACTGAGCCCGAAGCCGTGGAGAAGATGAGCCGCTGCGTGGCCCAGCTAGAGAAGCAGGTCAAGGCGCTGATTTTGACGCAGACTTCTTAAGCCAAGGGGCCAGACACTTTTCCGAGCAAGCTAAGCATGAAATACGAAGCTGCATACTCTATTTATCGCTGACGTCGCCAGCGGACGTCTAATTTAGCGCCACCACCTGTGCTCTTATACTCAACCTTAATTGAGTACACACCTCTCCTAAAGTTCAGACAATTTTTTGGATAACCTCCAGGTTCAGGATACCAATCGCTTAAAACCAATGAATCATTGACAAACACCTTAGTGTAATTACCCCTCTTTTGAGTAACACTAAAACAGTAAACACCATTATCAAAATTCCGCCGACCATATATTTTTGCTGAAAATAGAACACCAGCTCCTTGAGGAAACATCGGTGGTCGGCTATTTCTTCCCCACACATAACCTAAGCTACTGTCGTTTGGAAACTGCCCTGGGAACATGCCATAACCCCTTAAGGCACCAAAATCTTGATCATAATATTGTGCCCACCATTGCCCTCCTTGAATAACCGAGACAGGGTTAGATGGGTCAGAAACAGGGCGTGGAACCTCAGGAAGCTCCGTATTCAGATAACAAGTAACTGCCTCAACAACATTGGTATTTCCAATTACCGCTACATTACAGTCTCCAACTATATCAACAGACGGATTTTGCGCATAGCCTCCATCTTGGTTGCTCGCAGAAACAATTGCCGTTGTCAAAACAACAGCAATTAAACGATTTATTTTCATTTTCAGCTCCTGGAATAAATAATTCCCTTCAAGTTTATTGAAGGGAATTAAAAAAGCATTTAATTCATGAAAAAGGGCTACTTAACCGAACTCCCATTGCCAATTGCGTTACCACTACCCACAATCTGATTATTGCCATTGCCTGTAATATTTGCCGAAGGATGGTTTCCATCAGAAAATGGCGAATAAGGATTACCAACTACGGTGTTCCCATTGCCAATTGCGTTACCACTACCCACAAGCTGATTATTGCCATTGCCTGCAATGTTTGCCGAAGGATAGTTTCCATCAGAAAATGGCGAATAAGGATTACCAACTACGGTGTTCCCATTGCCAATTGCGTTACCACTACCCACAATCTGATTATTAAAATCCCCTTGAATGCTTTGAGCAAGGCGCATCTCTTGCGGACTTGAAATCGACAGGATGCCAACCAAGAGCCCGCCCACGCCACTACCCACTGTTAAAGCAACAATGATGGGATTATCCCCCCAGTTTCTCCAAGACGAGCGCTTTACCTTTGCTGTTCGTTTGCTTAATGCCATTGCTTCGTACCCTTATAGAGAAGACACGACACGTAACCAAGAAAACGTATGCAGGAAACCTAGCCCTGCGGTAGAACACCCGTATCAAAAAAGATAACCTTACTTAGAAGAATTGGTCAAGTACACTCTTGACAAAAGTCACCTTTTGTCAGTCACTGATCTCCTCAAGCTTGTCAGCAGGTGCTCCTACCAACTGCTCCAGAGCCGCTACTAACCGACCCTGGGCGATCGCCATCTCCACCCTACGGGCCTCCAAATCTTCAGTCTGCTGCCACACCGTTAGCATGGTGCCGGTGGTACCCTCGCCCATGCGGTAGCCCACCTCCATTACCGCCTGCCGGTGCCGCTGGGTAACAATCTGCGAATCCAATAACTCAAGCTGTCGGCCCATCTGCTCGTACCCCAACACCTGGTCGATCACCTCTCGGGCCAGGGCGGTGGCCACCTCCTCCCGCCGTCGAATTAGGTTAGCGGCCTCTACCTCGATCGCGGCCACTTGCAGGCGATCGCGTCCCACATCACCCCCGCCCAAGATGTTCTGCACCAATTGAAAGGGGTCAGCCGTAATCCAGTTAAACCATCAGCGAGACTCGGTATATTGCCGCTGCTCCGCCGCCAGCTCCATCCGCTGCTCAATAACCTGAATCTCCCGGCTGTTGAGAATCGCTCGGCTCGTCAACTCCCCCGGCATTCCGTCGAGCTGTCCAGGCACGGTAGCGCCGCCGTCGCGGATGAGCAAAGTAAGCTCCACACCCAAGCTGCCATCAGGGTTTTGCCCTAGCCACCGCACCCGCCGAATGCAAGCCCGCCCGCAGAACTCACAGCACCAGTTGACCTCGACCTTAATCCCGGTAGCGATCGCATCCCAGTTAGGCGGGTAAAGCTTGCGGTCCATCGGCATGGGACGTGTGCTCTCGCTTAGCTTCATCCCATAGAGTACTCGCCAGTTCCGAAATTAATTAAGTTCTTTCGTTGCCAGGCGCTAAGCCACTGGCAACGAAAACGAAAACCGGCTCCCCTCTCCCAGCTGGCTTTCCACGGCAACGGCACCCCCCTGCAACTCCACCAGATCTTTCACAATCGTCAGCCCCAACCCTTTTCCACCTGGGTTGCACCGCTGCGCCGCCTCAGAGCGCCGGTGCGGCTTAAATACCTCCTGGAGGTCAGCCGCCGCAATCCCCAGGCCAGTATCGACAACCGCCGTCCAGACGAAATTGTGCTTCACCTCAACCTCGACGGCAATGCTGCCTTGGGGCGTGTACAGCACCGCATTCTTCAGCAGGTTTTCTAGAACCTCATAGACCTGGTCAGGATCAGCCCACACCGAAGGTAGGGCATCAGGACATCGAACCGATATCGTCCGGCCACGGGCCACGGGCAGCGACGACACCAGCTCCACCACCTCACCGATGATGGCGGGCAGCGCACACACCTGACAGCGGGTCGGCAGATAATCGTCCATCCGCTTTGAATAGTCCGAGATCGCCTCCGCCAGGCGGTTCACCCGCTCTATTTGCCGCAGCTGCTTGCCCAACAGGTCAGGCGTCAATGGCCGAGTCCCCTGGCGGGCCAACTCCAAATCCCCCTTGAGTACCGTCAGGGGCGTGTTGAGCTCATGCATCAGCACGGCCAGTCGCTGTCGCCGCCGCTGCTCCACCGTCTGTAGACTCATCGCCAAGCGGTTAAAGTCAACCGCTAAGCGCCGCAGCTCCGGCACATCGCTCAGGGGGGCTCGCGCCTCCAGGTCACCCGCCATGAACGCCGCTATTGCCTGCCGCAACGCCTTGAGCGGCCTGACGACAATTTCTCCCGACGACAGACTTAGAAAGACGACCATCGTGATCACCGCCAGACCGACTTCTAATCCCCCCTCCGCCAGCGAGGGATAGATCGCCGTAAGGCTCAGCGCAATCAACACCCCCAACCCCAACGTCAGAATGTGGGAAGTCAGCAGCTGTATCTGCAACGGCGCAGAGCGCCAGGCCTGCTTAATCGATGGCATCTTCAAACTTGTATCCCACCCTTCTGACAGTTTTGACCAACGGGTTCACCCCCTCCGGCACCCGCAGTTTCGAGCGGAGTTCCTTCCGCAATCGCTTAACGCAAGAATCGACCGTAGTGTGTTCATCCCCCGAGTGATCGAGGCCCCAGATATCGTCCAGTAACTGCGACCTGAGGTAAACGTGCCCCGGCTGTCGGGCCAGTTTTGCCAGCAAGTCAAACTCCACCGCCGAGAGCACCACATCAACCCAGTCATTGTTCAACGACGCCCGGACGCTGCACCGCCGATGGGTCTGGTGCAGCCGCAGATATTGATACTGAATCAACGCCGTATCGGCCCCGACCGCGTGCTCTTCATGGCGTAACTCGCGCCGCAGCAGCCCCCGCAGCCGCAGGATTAACATGTCAGGGCTAAAGGGCTTAGTCATATAGTCATCGGCCCCGGTGGCACGACCCAATAATTCATCGGTCTGCTCCCGTCGCGCCGTCAGCATCAAGATATAGGGGTCTCGCCTCAGCGCCAGCCGTCGGACATGAGTACAGACTTCAATGCCATCCATACCGGGCAGCATCAAATCCAGAACGATGATATCGGGCTGGAGCTGCTTGCAAAGCTCCAGCCCCCGTTCGCCCGTCTCAGCCAGATAGCCGGTGTAGCCCGCCGCCTGAATACAAGCCTGAATGGTATCGGCCACATCCGCGTCATCTTCAATGATGAGTACAACCGCCATGGCAATCGTCAGAGTAAGGAATGGCTAGCCCCGCCGGTATCAGCGGTGCCCTACCTAGACTAGAGACGGAGGTGTGGCCGAGCCGGTTCTCAGAACGAGGCTAAAAATCGTCCAGGCCCGCCGCCGCCAGATCCATATCGACATCAATAAACGGGTCAGATTCAGCCTGCACCGACGACAGCGACTCCGCCGCCCTCGGCACCTCAGACAGCGGCTGAGGCCCAGGAGACTGAGCCATGACGAGCACCGGCGGTGCTCCAGAGATCGCCAAAAAACGGGTTTGAAGTTGCAGACTGCGCAGCTGCATATCTTCCAGCAGGGTTTGAGCCAGGGTCTGAAGCTCGGGCGGGCTGAGGTCTGGTTCCAACGCCCAGGGCAGGTAAAACACATTCAGCGCCCTGAGCACCGCTTCCCGCAGCGATATCGCTGGGTTCGTTTTGAGATAGGTGAAGAGCCGCCCCGCATCCGAATCCACTTCCACATCCAGGCGCAAGATCACCCGCTGCCGACGGCTCATGCTCGCACCTCCTGGGGTGCCCTGGTGCGGGCATGAGCCCTGGTGGCCAACCACTTCACCCCGCCATAGCAGTCGGCAAAGCGCACCTGGTCGATTGCAGAGGTTACCTCCTGAAGCCGGTACGCCATTTCTTGAGCCAGATCGGGCAGCCAGTTGGGCGTCGCACCGGGCAACGTCGCCAGGTAGTCCGTCAGATGAGGCCGCAAGAGCGTCGCAGCGGTACCACCACCAATTAGCACCTCATACTCTGTCAAATCGAGGGCAGCAAAATGCTCGCTCAGATGGTGCCGCACCTGCTCCCAGTAAAAAGCCTCCGCCTCCTGCCTGCGCTGGGCCAGCGGAAACACCTTGCCCGGCTGGTCGGGAAACTGCACCGAATCCTGCTGCCTTAACAACGCCTGCACCAGGTAGGGATTCTCCGGTTCACAGAGGGTTTGGGCCACCGCTTCAAGGAAAGCGACATAGCCCAACTTTTCCGAATCACTGGGCTTCCCCGTCGGGGGCTTACCCTGGCGAAACACCAGAAAGCTCAAATCTCGATGGCCAATCATCAGCACGACATAGTTTTGGCGGCTGGCCTGATGCTGCTGCTTGCGCCAGAGCACCAGCCCCGCCGCCTCCGGCAGCACCTTAACGCTATCGATCTGGAGATCGTAGGCCTGTCCGCGATAGAGAAAGCGACCCGTTTCTTGCAGCCGCTGAGTCAGCTCCTCGGCCTCGGACAGATACTCCTCAAAGGGCAGCGCGATGCCGATATCCAGATGCAGAGTTTTCAGGTGATGGGTGTAAGCCATTTCCCCTACCGCGCCCAGGCTGCGGAGATGGGCCAGAGTGCTCTTGCGCAGGGTGGCTGTGGATTTGTTGGGACGCCCCTCGGCATCATCGGCCAGGGCATAGGCCTGATTGTTCCACTGGAGATAGGCTCCAGCCCCTAATCCACCGCCGTACTCCTGGCCCTGGTGACGCAGCACCTCCAGCTCCGAGGGCGGCAAATCCGCCACCTTGGGTGGACAGGCATAGCCATAGCAGCGGTTGCCATCGGTTAAACAGGCCTTGGTGCCCGACATCCCAAGGTCGATAAAGAGTTGATGGGTAGCCATAGAGGGTTCCTCCAGCGAAATGGGCGATCAGCGTTAGACGCGAACCCCAGGTGACCAGCCTGGGGTAGAGGCGTCAGACATCGGTGATTGGCGCACAATCTCCTCGACTCTAGACGATGAAACAGGCAGAGCCGGGGCGTCCCACGCCCCGGCTCTGCCCGTCTTGTCCCTTACGCTGACGGCTATGTCCAGGAGGACTTCGCTGTTGAGGGACTTGTAGCCCCATGCTATCGATGTGCTCGGTCTCCGCTGCCCAGGCCGAAACTTACTACGAAAAAGACGACTACTACACCGCAGGCACCGACGCAGCCCGCTCAGCTGCCCGCTGGTATGGCCAGGGCGCAAACACCCTCGGACTCCAAGGCGAGGTCAAGCCCGAGGACTTCAAAGCTCTGCTCCACGGCACTGCCCCCAACGGTGACTGCCTCCATGCCCGTGCCATCGATCCCACCCGTCACCGGGCGGCCACCGACTACACCTTCTCAGCCCCCAAGAGCATTTCCATTGCCGGGTTGGTGCAAGGCGACGAGCGAGTGATCTCAGCCCATAATCAGGCCGTCGATACTGCCCTAGGCGTTTTGCAAGAGCGCTTTGCCCAAGCTCGAGTCAGCACCCCTGAAGGACGGCAGCGGGTGGTGACCGGCAACATCGTCGCGGCAGTGTTTCAGCACGACAGCAGCCGCGAACTCGACCCGCAGCTCCACAGCCACTGCGTGGTAATGAATACCACCCAGCTACCCGATGGAGCCTGGCGTAGCCTCAGCAATGAAGAGATCGTGGCCAATCAGATCCTGCTGGGGCAGATCTATCAAAACGAGCTGGCCTACCAATTGCGGCAGCTGGGCTATGACATCGACCCCCAGGGCAAAGGGCAATTTGAATTAAGCAACTACAGCCAACCTCTGCTCGGTACCTTCTCAACCCGCACCCGCCAGATCGAAACCTACCTCCAGCAGTGGCAGCAAAGTCTGGACGAAACCCAGGGTACCCCGCTCCACGCCAGCCAGAAAAAGCAGGCGACCCTGCGTACCCGAAAACGCAAACAGGCGGTGCCCCGCGAGGTGCTGCTGACAGCCTGGCAGCAGCAGATTAGCGACCAAAATCTCACTCTGCCGGAGGTGCCCCAACAGGGGCGAGATCTCTCCACTGCCGCCTACTATCAAGCAGACCAGATGGCCCGCGCGGGCACCGACCATGCCTCAGAGCGAGAGTCAGTATTTCGCCGGGGGAAGGTAGAGCGCTTTACCCTAGAACATGCTCTGGGTGAAATGCCGTTCGCCACTCTATCTCAGGCGATCTCAACCCAGGGCGAGCTGCTGTCAGTGGATGTGGTGAAAGACAAATGCACCACCGCCGCCGCCCTGCACCGAGAGCGAGACACCATTCAACTCATGCACCAGGGGCAGCACCAGTGGGCACCAATTCTAAGCGAAGCCGAACTCCAGGAGCAGTTGCATCAGTGGCCAACCCTGAGTGCTGGTCAGCAGCGGGCGCTCACCCTGGCCTTGACCAGTCGCGATCAGATGTTGGCCTGGCAGGGCCTGCCGGGTAGCGGCAAGACCTTTGTGTTGCAGGCCTTTAAACAATCGGCTGAAGCCCAAGGCTTTTCAGTGCGAGGATTTGCCCCCAGCGCCGAAGCGGCCAACGTGCTGGGCAAAGAAGCTGGCCTACCGACCGACACCGTGGCCAGCCTGCTGCACGCCCCAGGTTCAGCACCTGAACAACGAGAAATCTGGGTAATTGACGAGGCCGGGCTGCTCTCCGCCAAAGATGCCCACGGGCTCCTGATCCTGGCCGTGCAGCAGCAGGCTCGCGTCATTCTGGTGGGCGATACCCGTCAGCTCTCAGCGGTGGAGGCAGGTAACCCGTTCAAGAGTTTGCAGGCCGGAGGCATTCCAACCGCCTTTCTCGATGAGTCCCGACGACAAAAGACAGCGGCCCTCAAACAAGCGGTCAACCTGCTGGCCACTGACCAGACGGAAGCCGCCTTTCAAACCCTTGTGGGAGCGGGCGCGATTCAAACGATCAAATCGCCAGAGACCCGACTTCAGCAGGTGGCCACCGACTATCTGGCCCTCGACGAGGTAGAGCGCGACAAAACCCTGCTGCTCGCTGGAACTAACCAAGAGCGTCTGGCCCTCACTGCCCTGATTCGCACAGGGCTTCAGGCCCAAGACCAGTTGGATGCCGACGGCTTTACCCTGACCTCCCTGCGGCGCAAAGACCTGACCCAGGCCCAGTCAGGCTACGCCGCCCATTACGCCAGCGGCGATATCGTCATCGTCAACCAGCCGTACAAACGCCAATGCCTGGTGAAGCAGCAGCCCTACCAGGTGATCCAGGTGGATGCCCACCGCAACCGACTCACCTTGGCCAATGAAGCTGGTCAAATGCTGGAGATTGACCCAACGGCCTGCTCCAACAAGACGGTCTATACCCGCCAGGCAATACCCGTTGCCGTGGGCGATCGCCTGCGCTGGACCCGTAACGACCGGACGCAAAACATCCGCAACGGCCAGGCCTTTACCCTGAGTGCTATCAATGCCCAGGGCCAGGCCGAGGTCCGCTACCCCGATGGCCGCTGTGATGCCGTGGATTTAACTGGCTTGCAGTATGTCGATTACAGCCTGGTGAGCACCACCTATAGTGCCCAGGGCAAAACCGCCGACCGAGTGATGGCGATGGATGCCACCACCAGCCAGGAATCGTTTTATGTGGCCGTGTCGCGGGCCAAATACCAGCTCGCGCTCTACACCGCCGATCCGGATGACCTACTGCGTCAGGCGCAGCGATCCTCAGCCAAGGAGAACGTCAGCGACTATGTCCCCCTCTTTACCTTGGTGAATACCCATGCCCAGACCCCGGAAAGTACCGCCGCCGCCGCCCCCTCAGCAGTGGGCAATCGAGATGCCGCCAGGGATCTTGGCCGAGGCGCTGGTGAGCGCGTTGCAGCAGGCCTTGCTACCGCTCCAGCAGCAGATCGCGGGACTCCAGCAGGACAACGCCCAGCTGCGATCTCAGATCGAGGACTTGGTGAACCACCAGGCCCAATCGGAGCTGGTGCTAGGGCAGATGACCACCGAGCACAGCCACCTCCAGCAGACCTTGAACGCATTGCTCAAGGGGCTAGAGGCTGGCAGCAGCAGCGACAGCTCCAGACAATTGCAGGCACTTTTATCGGCCTTAGTGACACAGTTGAACGCGTTAAGTCAGCGGGTGAGCAGCAATCTCGATGGGCAGGAGCGCTCGCTCGCCTTGCTCATGAACTCGCTCGCGGCCTTGAACGGCGACGCCAGCAGCGGGAGCAGCGACAGCGGATCAGCGCCGAGCAGATGATGTGGGCTGAACGCCTCGTGCCGGAGGTGAGAGGTATCCTGACGCTAGCCAGGCAGGCAGGCGAGACCGAGCAAACTGGGCCTGACACCTGGGTACTCAAGGGCCGACACTACACGCTGTCGTTTTGCCAATCGACCGACACGATCTCCCTGGTCGCCCAGGATGGTCGCGGCGAGCTGCTCCGACTTCAGCGGCCCCAGGGAGCCTGGCAACCGCAGGTGGCCCAGGGCATCACGGTAGAGGATGTTGGTCAGATCCAAAAGGCCCATCGGCTGCTGCATCAGGCGATAGAAGCCCCCCAGCGCTTTCGTCAGGTTGAGATGGAACGCTAAGTGGAGCTTGTAACCCACTGTCTGGCTGTCCCCTCTTTCCCTAAAAAATGGTTCCAAGAGGGTGACCGGAATAACCGGGGGGAAGGGCCTCAAACTTTTATCCTGAAGTGCTTTGAGGGTGACCCAAATCAGGCGGGATTAGCGGCTCAAACGAGTTCACGGTCAAAGGCCAGGCTGGGAGCGGGGCTTATGTACCCTAAGCAAATGTGCTCTGTGACAGTGGCCACCTTGAGTGGCCTAAATATTGACTATGTTGGCTTGTGCCAGTTCCCCAAAGGTCTGATAGCTTCGTTCAGTCTTCTCTCTACCTTGAACCCTAGTCCAGGGAGCTGGATTCAAGACTGGACAAGAGTTTTAGCCTTAATCCCAACAGCGGAGGGGTTGCGGCGCGGCAACTCTTCAAAAAAACTGTAGACAACGCATGCCTCCGGCCAGGTAACGCACAATTGGGGCAGATGACAGGGTTGTCTGTTGTCTGGGGGGTAGGCGTGATAGCAGGAAAGGCGGGGATGAAGACATATCAAACACGGATGGGGCTGGCGGTAGGGCTGGCGGTAGTGGGAATGCCGCTGACAGTGAATGCGCAAAATTCTGGGCCGTCTCTACAGCCGAGACAAACCTCACCTTTGGAGCAGGCTAACGAACTGAACCAACAAGTCATTGAACGCTACCAAGCGGGACAATACCAGGAGGCGATTTCCCTAGCCGAAGAAGCCCTGACAATTCCCCAACTGCTCGCGGCGAATCGCCATCCCGATGTGACCACTAACCTCAATAACCTGGCAGAGTTGCCGAGCCCTAACAGCGGCAGTATGTTCCCTATGCAAGCCAGCCCCCCATCGCCGCAACTGGCTCAGGTAACGCCCAATACCGTCAACGGACAACTGGATGAGACTAGCGACACTTTGGAAGATGGCAGCTATTACAACGTGCATACCTTCGAGGGAACTTCAGGGGAAATCATCTCCATTGAAATGGTGAGTGAATCCTTTGACACTTATCTGATTTTGGTAGGGCCAGATAGGAGTACCGTCGTTCAAGACGATGATGCAGGCGGCAATGGAAATGCTCGTATTGTGGCCACTCTACCGTCAACTGGAACCTATCAAATCTCTACAAACTCATACATCCCAGGAGAAACAGGAGAATACACCTTAACTTGGCGAGCCGCAGCACCTGAAGAGGTAGTACAGAATGCAGCATTGAGGAGAGCCACTGAGCTCAACCAACAAGCTCTCCAGCTTTACTACCAAGGCTTTTATGATGAGGCCGAACCGCTTTATCAAGAGTCTCTCACCACTCGCGGTGAACATTTCGGTGAACGCCATCCCGATTTTGCTCAAAGTCTTAATAACTTAGCATTGCTGTATCAGGCTCAGGAACGTTATGACGAAGCCGAACCTCTCTACCAAGAGTCTCTCGATATTTATATTGAACATTTTGGTGAACGCCATCCCGATGTCGCCAATAGCCTCAACAACCTGGCAGAGCTATATCGGGTTCAGGAGCGCTATGACGAAGCCGAACCTCTCTACCAAGAGTCCCTCGATATTTGGCAAGAGCGGTTGGGCGAAAGTCACCCCAATGTTGCCATCAGCCTCAATAACCTAGCATTGCTGTATCAGGCCCAGGGACGCTATGACGAGGCTGAACCTCTTTATCAGAAATCCCTCGATATTCGACGCGAACAGTTGGGCAACAATCATCCTGATGTCGCTACTAGCCTTAATAACTTGGCGGCGCTGCATCAAGATCAGGGACGCTATGACGAGGCTGAACTTCGCTTCCAAGAATCCCTCAACATTCGCCGAGAGCGCTTAGGCGAGAATTATCCCAGTGTCGCCACTAGCCTTGATAACTTGGCAGGTTTCTATCAAGACCAGGGCCGTTATGGTGAGGCCGAATCCCCCTACCAAGAATCCCTCAACATTCGCCGAGAGCGCTTAGGCGAGAATCATCCTAGTGTCGCCCAGAGCCTTAATAACCTGGCAGGGCTCTATCACGATCAGGGGCGCTATGGCGAGGCAGAAGCTCTTTACCAAGAGTCCCTCAATATTCGCCGTGAGCAGTTGGGTGAACGCCATCCCGATGTTGCCCAGAGCCTTAATAACTTGGCATTGCTCTATCAGGATCAGGGCCGCTATGGCGAGGCAGAAACCCTCTATCAAGAGTCACTCGACATTTGGCGAGCGCAGTTGGGCGAGAATCATCCCAGTGTCGCCGTAAGCCTTAATAACCTAGCAGGGCTCTATCAATACCAAGGGCGCTATGACGAGGCTGAGCCTCTCCACCAAAAATCCCTTGCCATTCGCAATGAGCACTTGGGCGAAAATCATCCCGATGTTGCTCAAAGCCTCAATAACCTGGCATTAATCTATCAAGCCCAGGGGCGCTACGACGAGGCCGAACCTCTTTACCAAGAGTCCCTTGATATTTGGCAAGCGCAGTTGGGCGACCGTCATCCCAGTGTTGCTGCTAGCCTCAGCAACCTGGCAAAGTTATATCGAGACCAGGGCCGCTACAGTGAGGCCGAACCTCTCTACCAAGAGTCCCTCGACATCCGCCGGGAGCGATTAGGCGACCGTCATCCCAGTGTTGCTGATAGCCTCAGCAACCTGGCAGAGTTATATCGAGACCAGGGCCGCTATAGTGAGGCCGAACCTCTCTACCAAGAGTCCCTCGACATCCGTCGGGAGCGATTAGGCGACCGTCATCCCAGTGTTGCTGATAGCCTCAATAACCTGGCAGAGTTGTATCGAGATCAGGGCCGCTATGGTGAGGCAGAACCTCTTTACCAAGAGTCCCTCAACATTCGCCGGGAGCGATTAGGCGCTCGTCATCCCAGTGTTGCTGCTAGCCTCAACAACCTGGCAGTGTTCTATGAAATCCAAGGCCATTATGATGAGGCCGAATCTCGCTTCCAAGAGTCTCTCTCTATTTGGCGGGAGCAGTTGGGCGACCGTCATCCCAGTGTTGCTGCTAGCCTCAACAACTTGGCAGTATTGTACAAGTCCCAGGGCCGCTATGGTGAAGCCGAATCTCGCTTCCAAGAGTCCCTCGCTATTTGGCGAGAGCAATTGGGTGAAAGTCATCCCAATATCGCCCGAGGCCTTAATAGCCTGGCATCGCTTTATCTAGACCAGGGGCGCTTCTTGGAAGCTGAATCCCTCTACCAAGAATCTATTCATATTAAGCGAGAGCAACTAGGTGAAAATCATCCCAGTTTTGCTGTGAGCCTCAACAACTTAGCAGGGCTGTATCGAGACCGGGGCCACTATGGCGAAGCTGAGTCACTTTACCGGGAAGCCCTAGCTATTCGTCTGCAACAACTAGGTGAACGTCATCCTGATGTCGCCGGTAGCCTTGAGGGTCTGGCATTACTCTATCTAGCCCAGGAGCGCTTCTTAGAGGCTGAGGCACGCTCTCAAGAAGCCTTAGCTATTCGTCGGCAGCAGTTCGGAGATCGTCATCCCAGTGTTGCCCAAAGCCTCAATAACCTGGCAGGAATTTATCGAAATCAGGGGCGATTGGGTGAGGCTGAGCCCCTCTACCAGGAAGCTCTCGACATTGCTCGCGAACAGTTGGGTGAGCGACATCCCAATGTCGCTACTAGCCTCAATAATCTGGCAGCACTCTATGTAACCCAGGGGGAAATCGCTCAAGCAGTTGTTTTCTTTCGAGAAGGATTAGCCATTGAAGAGGCAAATTTGGGGATAAATCTATCTACACTCACAGAGACTCAGCGTAAGGACTATGCTGCCACCTTCTCAGCCACCAGTGACTGGGCTATTGCTCTCTCGTTACAAGCACCTGAAGCACAAAGGCTTGGGTTGACCACGCTGCTGCGGCGTAAGGGACGGCTACTGGATGCCGGGAGCAGTAGCTTACAGCGACTCCGACAGAACTTAACCTCAGATGACCAAGTCGTGATCGATGATTGGTTGGCTGCGCGACAACAGCTCGCTACCCTCACCTTCAATCCACCACCTAGTCTGCCATCCCAGCAATATCGGCAACAACTGGCTCGATTGGAATCGGAAGCCAATGACTTAGAAAAGACGCTAGCCCAGCGTAGTGCTCTCTTCCGAGTAGAGGTGGAACCCATTGAAATTGAAGCTGTACAAACTCAAATTCCTGCCAATGGGGTGCTGGTGGAGTACGTGCGCTATCAGCCCTTTGATGCCCAGGTATCCCCTGCTAAGTGGTGGGGAGCCCCTCGCTACGCTGCCTACCTGCTGTTTCCCAATGGCAACATCACCACCGTGGATCTCGGCCCCGCTGCTGACATCGACACCGCTGTCCTTTCTCTCAGTGATGGCCTCGCCAATGCACTAGCGGTGGAAGAAATTCATCGCCGTGCCCAAGTCCTGGATGCGCGGGTTATGGCTCCTCTCCGGGCTTTACTGGAGGGGGTCGAACACCTGCTGATCTCCCCTGATGGTGCCCTCAACCAAATTCCTTTTGAAGTGTTGCGCTCCGACAGGGGGCAATACCTAGTTGAAGCCTTCGAGATTAGTTACCTCACCAGTGGTCGTGACCTGCTCAAGCTTGACCTGATTCCCCCCAGCCCGAACCCTTCTCTTATTCTCGCGGCTCCCAACTATGGCGAGATTGTTGTCGCATTGCCCGATGATAATGGTCAGCGCTCGGTTGATCTGGCGACCCTCACGGTAGGGCCATTGGAATATGCCTTTCGTGAGGGTCGTGCCCTCAGCGCTCTGCTCCCGGATGCGGACTTCCTCACCGGGCGTGACGCGACTGAAACTGCCCTCAAGCAGGCCCAATCTCCCCGCCTTTTGCATATCGCCACTCACGGTCTTTTCCTGGAAGATGCCCCCCGCCGTCAGGAAAACCGTGATGCTGAGGGCATGGCCTTTAACGGCACCTACGAAGTCCCTATCGAAAATCCGCTACTGCGGGCCATGCTGGCCTTAGAAGGCTTCAATGCCCGCAAAAGTGGACAGGAAGACGGTATTCTGACTGCCCTAGAAGCGGCCAATCTCAACCTCTACGGTACTCAATTGGTGGTGCTCTCGGCTTGTGAAACGGCTCAGGGCGAGGTGGTCAGCGGCGAGGGGGTTTACGGTCTACGGCGAGCCTTTACCCTGGCGGGGGCAGAGTCGTTGGTCATGAGTCTGTGGCGTGTGGAAGATGAGGGAACTCAAGACCTGATGGTGCGCTACTACGAAAACCTGCTCAACGGCATGGGCCGCAGTGAAGCCTTGCGCCAGGTGCAGCTAGAGATGATCCACTCGGATGATTACAGTCACCCTTACTACTGGGCCGCATTTGTCCTCACCGGGGATTGGCGTCCCTTAAAGCAATAATGGGGCTGATGAGTCAAGACGACTATGCGCGATCGCCTGCCCCAATCTTTCCAACACTACCGCCAGACCTTACAGGACTGGCAGCAGGAGGCTAGTGCCGATCGCGCCCTGGCCGTGCTAAAAGCCCGTGATGCCCTCCAGGCAGTGTTGGACGCTGGGATCACACCGGGCATCTATACCTTGCAAAATCTCCATAATTTGGATGAAACCCTGCGGCAACAGGTCACGGCCATGACCCCCCTCGTGAATTTTGCTGCCTATCGTCGCAGCCTCTCCCCGCCAGCAACCCGCTGGTGGTGGTCTTTGGACGAGTTGCAGCCACCTCACCGCCGCGATCGCCGGGACTGGCTCTATCGAGGTGGTCAAGTGCTGTTATGGACGATCAGCCTGGGCCTGTTAGGGGACATTATCCGCCGCTTCTTCCTTGGGGGACCGGGGGTCTTGGGCGTATCGGCCATCGCTTTCTCTAGCCTGTTGACCCTACTCAATGCCCGCAGTGAACTGACCGAGGCGGGTCAAGAGGGCTTTGATGATTTGTTAAAAACCCTGAAGGTGCCGTCCCATTGGCAAGAGGAAGCCAAGTTATGCGCCACAGGACTGCTGTCACTCTTTTTATTAGGGCTATGGTTGTCGCTGCCTACCATCTCGAACTTTTACAATCGCTTAGGTATAGCTAATGCAGAGGCCGGACGATTAGGGAGTGCTCAGCAAAATTATCAGAGGGCGATCGCCCTCAATCCCGATAATGTGGATGCCCACTACAACCTCGGCACCCTCCACGAAGACCTGCAACAGTTTGAGCAAGCTCAAACCCAGTATGCGATCGCCCTGCAAGGGGATGTGCCCCAGGCGTATAACAACTTAGGGCGGCTATATTTGCTCCCGGCTCAGACCGATCCCGGTGCAGCGGTGGCGCTGTTATCAGCAGGCTTGGAAGTCTTGGTAGAGCAGGAAGCGGAGCTGAAAACGAAAGGGGAATTTTTTAGCACTCAATACAACCTGTACAAAAATCTAGGCTGGGCGCGGCTACAGCAGGGCCGCTATGAGGAGGCGAAATTTCCCCTACAGGCCGCGATCGGGGCTACTCAGAACCCGGAAGCCGCAGCAGAGATTACCAATCCGGCTTCCGCTCACTGTCTGCTGGCGCAAGTGGAAGCGCAGCAAGGGAATCAAACGGCGGCCTTAAAATCTTGGGCTGAGTGCTATCGTCTCGGAAAAAGCACCAACCCCGATGAAGATCTGTGGGGGTTCCAAGCTTGTCAGCAACTCACGGAGTCAAACCAGCCATGCGTCAAAGATTGAACTTTACCCTTTCTCTGTTTGCCACGGGCTTAATGCTGCCGATCTTCAGCGTTCCTGCCCTGGCTCAGAGCCGCGGGGTGAATTACATCTCAGACATTGGCGGACAGGCAGAGGTGAATGGTAACCGGGCCTACGTGGGGGATTTTGTGCGCGGCACCGATGAATTGCTGGTGCGATCCGGGGGCAATGTGGGGATTGTCTGCAACAACGAAACCCGCGAGCGGCGGTTTCCGGCAGGAACTTACACCGTTGGCGATTACTGTACAGAATCTTCCTCGTCGCGGACAAGGCGGCGGCGGGGGCCTTCTCGGGAGGTGAATGGCACGGTGCCCTATGTGATCAGCCCTCGGGAGACGGCGCTACTGCCAGGGATGGTGCCCACCCTGAGTTGGAATCCGGTGGCGGGGGCGCAGACGTATCAGGTGCAGGTGTATGCGAACCCGACGCAGCCCCTTTGGACAGAGACGGTATCGGGGACTTCGGTGGCCTATGACGGGCCGCCACTAGAGCCAGGGGTGCGCTACCTGATTGAGGTCAGGTCGGATACGGGGCTATCGTCCAATGCGCTGGGCGCTGCGGTGGGTTTCCGGCTGCTGTTGCCCTCGGAGGCAGAGCCGATTCTAGCGGAGGCGGAGGCGTTGAGGGCGGCGGGGCTGAATGAAGATGTGACGGCGATCGCCCTAGCATTGCTCTACAGCAACTCCCCCACAGTGGCGGGACCCAACCCGCTCACCCTGACCCAGGCGGCGTTGGCGGTGCTGAAAGACCGCATTGAGGCGGGGACAGACAATGGGCTGCTCTATGTTCTACAAGGCGATCTCTACCTGTCCATTGGCCTGACGCCCGAGGCCCAAGCGCTTTATCGGCAGGGTTTGGCATTGGCGACAGAATCGGGACAGCTCCAGGGGCAGGCGGGGGCTTGGGATGGCTTGTCACTGTTGGCCCAGGAGCGTGGAGATATTGAGACGGCGATCGCTCAAACCCAGCAGGCATTGGCGCTCTATGACGTGTTGGGCGACCCGGAGCAAGTGGCGGCGCTGGCGGAGCGACTCGATTTTTTGGAGAATCAACGCTAAGGCGGGTTTTGGGGAGGGTGAGGACGTTGGGCGGTAATGGATGATGGCAATGCGTTGGTGGGTTGGATGTTTGATGGCGTTAGGGCTGTGGGGGCCAGCTTCGCTAGCCCTAGCAGAGGAAACTCGATTGGCTCAAACCTCGCCTAACGCTCAAATTCAGGATCCTCTAGAGCACGCAGAGGCACTGCACCAACAGGTCATTGAACTCTACCAAGCGGGACGGTACCAGGAGGCCATTCCCCTAGCCGAAAAATCCCTGGCGATTTATCGCGAGCAGTTGGGAGAGCGCCATCCTGATGTCGCCACCAGCCTCAACAACCTAGCCGGGCTGTATCGAGACCAGGGGCACTATGGGGAAGCCGAACCCCTCTATCAAGAATCCCTGGCGATTCGGCGTGAGCAGTTAAGGGAGAACCATCCCGCTGTCGCCCAAAGCCTCAACAACCTGGCCGGGCTGTATCGAGACCAGGGGCACTATGGGGAAGCCGAACCCCTCTATCAAGAATCCCTGGCGATTTATCGCGAGCAGTTGGGAGAGCGCCATCCCGCTGTCGCTATCAGTCTCAGCAACCTGGCCTTGCTGTATCGAGACCAGGGTCGCTATGGGGAAGCCGAACCCCTATTTCAAGAATCCCTGTCGATTCTGCGCGAGCAGGGAGAGCGCTATCCCGATGTCGCCACCAGCCTCAACAACCTAGCCGGGCTATATCAAGATCAGGGTCGCTATGGGGAAGCCGAGCCCCTATTTCAAGAATCCCTGTCGATTCTGCGCGAGCAGCCAGGAAATTATCATCCCAATGTCGCTGCTAGCCTCAACAACCTGGCCGCGCTGTATCAAGACCAGGGTCGCTATGGGGAAGCCGAACCCCTCTATCAAGAATCCCTGGCAATTCGGCGTGAGCAGTTGGGAGAGCGCCATCCCGATGTCGCCCAAAGCCTCAACAACCTGGCCGAGTTGTATCGTGTCCAGGGCCGCTATGGAGAAGCGGAACCTCTTTATCAAGAATCCCTGTCGATTCGACGCAAGCAGTTGAGAGAACGCCATCCCGATGTCGCCCAAAGCCTCAACAATCTGGCCGAGTTGTATCGTGTCCAGGGCCGCTATGGAGAAGCGGAACCTCTTTATCAAGAATCCCTGTCGATTGTCCGTGAGCAGTTGGGAGAGCGCCATCCCGATGTCGCCAGCAGCCTCAACAACCTGGCCTTGCTGTATCAGGACCAGGGACGCTATGGAGAAGCGGAACCCCTCTATCAAGAATCCTTGGCAATTCGGCGTGAGCAGTTGGGAGAGCGCCATCCCGATGTCGCCAGCAGCCTCAACAATCTGGCCGCGCTGTACCAAACCCAGGGCCGCTATGGAGAAGCGGAACCTCTTTATCAAGAATCCCTGTCGATTTGGCGCGAGCAGTTGGGGACGCGCCATCCCGATGTCGCCGACAGCCTCAACAACCTGGCCTCCCTGTATCAAGCCCAGAGAAACATCGCCCAGGCAGTGCCCGCCTTTCAGGCCGGGTTGGAGATTCAAGAGTGGAACCTGGAGCTGAATCTGGCCACCCTGACTGACGCCCAACGGCAGGACTATGCTGCTACCCTGGCGGGCTCTACGGATTGGGCTATTTCCCTGTCCCTGCAAGCGGCTGAGGCGCAACCCCTCGGGCTGACCACCCTGCTGCGCCGCAAGGGACGGCTGCTAGAGGCGGGTAGTAGCAGCCTGCAGCGGCTGCGGCAAAACCTCACCCCAGCCGACCAAACCGTGCTGGAGGATTTTATTGCCGTGCAGCAACGACTCGCCACCCTCACCTTTAATCCTCCTCCTAACCTCTCGCCCGAGCAATATCGGCAGCAACTGGCGCAACTGGAAGCCCAGGCCACAGACTTGGAGAAGACCCTGGCCCAGCACAGTGCCGTCTTCCGGGTGGAGACCCAGCCCGTTGACATAGCTAAGGTGCAGGCCCAACTTCCCACCAATGGGGTGCTGGTGGAGTACGGGCGTTATCGGCCCTTTGATGCTCAGGCTGATTCCGCCAACCGCTTTGGCGACCCTCGCTATGCTGCCTATCTGCTGTTTCCTGATGGTCGGATGGCCGTGACGGATTTGGGGGATGCTGCCGAGATCGACACTGCCGTCCTTTCCCTCGCCGAGGCATTAGAAGACCCCAACCAAAGTGTGGAAGAAGTTCACCGCCGCGCTCAAACCCTGGATGCACGGGTCATAGCTCCGATTCGGGAGCCACTAGAGGGGGTAGAACACCTGCTGATTTCCCCTGATGGTGCCCTCAACCAAATTCCCTTTGAGGTGTTGCGCTCCGATAGTGGTCAATACCTGATTGAAGCCTTCGAGATCAGCTACCTCACCAGTGGTCGCGACCTGCTCAAGCTCGACCTGATTCCCCCTAGCCTGAACCCCCCTATGATCCTCGCGGCTCCCAACTATGGCGAAATCGTTGCCGCTGCGCCCGATGACAATGGTCAGCGCTCGGTTGATCTGGCAACCCTCACGGTGGGGCCATTGGAATATGCCTTTCGTGAGGGACGCGCCCTCAGCGCTCTGCTCCCGGATGCGGAGTTCCTTACCGGGCGTGACGCGACTGAAACGGCCCTCAAGCAGTCTCAAGCTCCCCGCCTCTTGCACATCGCTACCCACGGTCTTTTCCTGAAAGACGCGCCCCGCCGTCAGGAAAACGGTGATGCTGAGGGCACGGTCTTTAACGGCACCTATGAAGTGCCTATCGAAAATCCTTTACTGCGCGCCATGCTGGCCCTGGAAGGCTTTAATGCCCGCAAGAGTGGACAAGAAGACGGCATTCTGACGGCTCTAGAAGCGGCCAATCTGAACCTCTACGGCACTCAACTGGTGGTGCTCTCGGCTTGCGAAACGGCTCAGGGCGAGGTTTTCAGCGGCGAGGGGGTTTACGGTCTACGGCGAGCCTTTACCCTGGCGGGTGCAGAGTCCTTGGTACTCAGCCTATGGAATGTGGAAGATGACAGCACCCAAGAGCTGATGGTGGGCTACTACGACAATTTGCTCAGTGGTATGGACCGCAGTGAAGCTCTGCGCCAGGTGCAGCGAGAGATGATTCACTCGGATGACTACAGCCACCCCTACCACTGGGCCGCGTTTGTACTGACCGGCGACTGGCGTTCCTTAAAGGCCTTAAATTAGCGAGGCTGCGATTGGAGGCAACTTAACGATCAATCCTTTGCACAGCAAGGATTTCCAGTAGTCCAGTCCTTTGTCAGTCCAAGGACTAAATTTTGTTTAAGACTGGTGGTACACCGCTCGTTTTTGCCTGATTTTGAGGTTGAACTCTCTGTTATTGCGTTGAGTGGCTGTCTGACGCGCAACGCGACTAGTTGATTCCCGGCACAACCTAGTCGTTCTGACTTACCTATACCTATCCTGTCAGAAGGTCCTGACGTAGCTGAAAGGTAATTGTTTAACGCCGTGTTAGACAAACTTTGGAACTTTTCACGAAACATCCGCCGAGAGAGCTTGTGATTCTGCTCTGAGGCGCGGGCAGCTATTCAAAAAAACTTTAGATAACGCTTGCCTCCGGCCAGGTGACGCACAATTGAGGCGGATGACACGGTTGGCTGTTGTTGGGGGGGTAGGCGTGATAGCTGGAAAGGCGAGGATGAAGAAATATCAAACACGGATGGGGCTGGCGGTAGGACTGGCGGTAGTGGGAATGCCGCTGACAGTGAATGCGCAACATTCTAGGCCGTCTCTACAGCCGAGACAAACCTCACCTTTCGAGCAGGCTAACGAACTGAACCAACAGGTCATTGAACGCTACCAGGCAGGACGCTACCAGGATGCCATTCCCTTAGCCGAAGAATCCCTGGTGATTTCCCAACTGCTCGCGGCGAATCGCCGTCTCGATGTCGCTGCCAGCCTCAATAACTTTGCAGGGCTGTCGAGCCCTAACAGCGGCAGTATGTTCCCTGTGCAGGCCAGCCCCTCGTCGCCGCAACTGGCTCAGGTGACGCCCACTACTGTTACTGGGCAACTGGATGAGAACAGCGAAATTCTGGAGGATGACGGCAGCTATTTCAACGTGCATACCTTTGAAGGAAAGGCCGGAGAGTTCATCATCATTGAACTGGTGAGTGAAGCGTTTGACACCTATCTCCTGCTTAGAGGGCCGGACGGCCAGACTATCGCTCAAGATGATGACGGTAATGGTGGCACGAATTCTCGGATTGTCGTGACCTTGCCCACTACCGGGACTTATCAGATGGTTGCTAACTCCTACACTGTGGGGGCAACCGGACGGTACACCCTGAGCTGGAAACCCGCAACTGCCGCTGATTTTGCTCAAGCAGAAGCGCTTCAACGGGTCGTCAGTCTAAACCAACAGGTGGTTGAACTCTACCAGGCAGGACGCTACCAGGATGCCATTCCCTTAGCCGAAGAAGCCCTGTCGATTCGGCGCGAGCAGTTGGGCGATCGCCATCCCGATGTCGCCACCAGCCTCAACAATCTGGCCTTTCTGTATCAAGACCAGGGCCGCTATGGGGAAGCCGAACATCTCTATCAAGAATCTCTGTCGATTCTCCGTGAGCAGTTGGGCGATCGCCATCCTGATGTAGCCCTCAGCCTCAACAACCTGGCCGAGTTGTATCGTGACCAGGGTCGCTATGGCGACGCCGAGCCCCTTTATCGAGAAGCCCTATCGATTCGGCGCGAGCAGTTGGATGAGCATCATCCCGATATCGCCACCAGCCTCAACAACCTGGCCGGGCTTTATGTAAACCAGGGCCGCTATGGGGAAGCCGAAACTCTCTTACAAGAATCCCTATCGATACGGCGCGAGCAGTTGGATGGGCATCATCCCGATATCGCCACCAGCCTCAACAACCTGGCCGAGTTGTATCGTGTCCAGGGCCGCTATGGGGAAGCCGAACCCCTCTTTCAAGAAGCCCTGTCGATTTTCCGTGAGCAGTTGGGCGATCGCCATTCCGATGTCGCCACCAGCCTCAACAACCTGGCCGGGCTTTATGTAAACCAGGGCCGCTATGGGGAAGCCGAACCCCTCTTTCAAGAATCCCTGTCGATTCTGCGAGAGCAGTTGGGCGATCGCCATCCCGATGTCGCCCTCAGCCTCAACAACCTGGCCTCGCTCTATCAAGAGCAGGGCCGCTATGGGGAAGCCGAACCCCTCTTTCAAGAAGTCCTGTCGATTCTGCGAGAGCAGCTGGGGAATCGCCATCCCGATGTCGCCCTCAGCCTCAACAACCTGGCCTCGCTCTATCAAGAGCAGGGCCGCTATGGGGAAGCCGAACCCCTCTTTCAAGAAGTCCTGTCGATACGGCGCGAGCAGTTGGGGGAGCGCCATCCCGATGTGGCCGCCAGCCTCAGCAACCTGGCTGGGTTGTATCGTGCCCAAGGTCTCTATGGGGAAGCCGAACCTCTCTTTCAAGAAGTCCTGTCGATACGGCGCGAGCAGTTGGGGGAGCGCCATCCCGATGTGGCTGCCAGCCTCAGCAACCTGGCTGGGTTGTATTATGCCCAGGGCCGCTATGGGGAAGTGGAACCCCTCTTACAAGAAGCCCTGTCGATTTGGCGCGAGCAGTTGGGGAATCAACATCCTGCGGTCGCCCTCAGCCTCAATAACCTAGCCGCACTCTATCAAGACCAGGGTCGCTATGGGGAAGCCGAACCCCTCTATCAAGAAGCCCTGTCGATTTGGCGTGAGCAGTTGGGCGATCGCCATCCCGATGTCGCCCTCAGCCTCAACAACCTGGCCGAGTTGTATCGTGACCAGGGTCGCTATGGGGAAGCCGAACCTCTCTATCAAGAATCCCTGTCGATTCGGCGCGAGCAGTTGGGCGATCGCCATCCCGATGTCGCCTTCAGCCTCAACAACCTGGCCTTGCTGTATTATGCCCAGGGCCGCTATGGGGAAGCCGAACCCCTCTATCAAGAATCCCTGTCGATTTTCCGTGAGCAGCTGGGCGATCGCCATCCCGATGTCGCCACCAACCTCAACAATCTGGCCGGGCTGTATCAAGCTCAGGGAGACATTGCCCAGGCGGTGCCCGCCTTCCAGTCCGGGTTAGAGATTCAAGAATGGAACCTAGAGCTGAATCTGGCTACCCTGACTGACGCCCAACGGCAGGACTATGCTGCCACCCTCGCGGGCTCTACGGATAGGGCCATTGCCCTATCCCTGCAGGCAACCGAGGCGCAACCCCTGGGGCTGACCACGCTGCTGCGCCGCAAGGGACGGCTGCTAGAGGCAGGTAGCAGCAGCCTGCAGCGGCTGCGGCAAAACCTCACCCCAGCCGACCGGGTAGTGCTGGAGGATTTCATTGCGGTGCAGCAACGCCTCGCCACTCTCACCTTCAATCCTCCGCCTAATCTCTCGCCCGAACAATACCGGCAGCAACTGGCGCAACTGGAAACCGAAGCCACTGACCTGGAAAAGACTTTAGCCCAGCGCAGCGCCGTCTTCCGGGCGGAGACTCAACCCGTTGACATGGCCACGGTGCAGGCTCAAATTCCCGCTGATGGGATGCTGGTGGAGTACGTGCGCTATCAGCCCTTTGATGCCCAAGCTGGTCCAGCAAGCACTTGGGGAGACCCTCGTTACGCGGCCTACCTGCTGTTTCCCAATGGCCGGATGGAGGCAATGGATCTGGGGGATGCTGCCAAAATTGATGCCGCCGTCCTCTCCCTTGCCAAGGCCTTAGAAGACCCCAACCAAAGTGTGGACGAAATTCATAGCCGCGCTCAAACCCTGGATGCACTGGTCATGGCTCCGCTCCGGGAGCCACTGGAGGGGGTCGAACACCTGCTGATTTCCCCTGACGGTGCCCTCAACCAAATTCCCTTTGAAGTGCTGCGCTCCGACAACGGTCAATACCTGATCGAAACCTTTGAGATCAGCTACCTCACCAGCGGTCGTGACCTGCTCAAGCTTGACCTGATTCCCCCCAGCCTGACCCCCCCTATGATCCTCGCGGCTCCCAGCTATGGCGAAATCGTTGCCGCTGTGCCCGATGACAATGGTCAGCGCTCGGTTGATCTGGCGACTCTCTCCGTGGGGCCATTGGAATATGCCTTTCGTGAGGGTCGCGCCCTCAGCGCTCTCCTCCCGGATGCGGACTTCCTCACCGGACGTGACGCGACCGAAACGGCCCTCAAGCAGTCCCAATCTCCCCGCCTCTTGCACATCGCCACCCACGGTCTTTTTCTGGAAGACGCGCCCCGCCGTCAGGAAAACGGTGATGCTGAGGGCACGGTCTTTAACGACACCTACGAAGTGCCTATCGAAAATCCTCTACTGCGGGCCATGCTGGCCATGGAAGGCTTTAATGCCCGCAAAAGTGGACAGGAGGACGGTATTCTCACTGCCCTGGAAGCGGCCAGCCTGAACCTCTACGGCACTCAACTGGTGGTGCTCTCAGCTTGTGAAACGGCTCAGGGCGAGGTAGTCAGCGGCGAAGGGGTTTACGGTTTACGGCGAGCTTTTACCCTGGCGGGGGCCGAGTCTTTGGTCATGAGTCTGTGGCGCGTGGAAGATGAAGGTACCCAAGACCTGATGGTGCGCTATTACGAGAACCTACTCAACGGCATGGGCCGCAGCGAGGCACTCCGCCAGATGCAGTTAGAGATGATCCACTCGAATGATTACAGCCACCCCTACTACTGGGCCGCGTTTGTCCTCACCGGGGATTGGCGTTCCTTAAAGGCCTTAAACTAGCGGGTCCGCGATTTGGGGCAACTTACTGATCAATCCTTTGCACAGCAAGGATTTCCAGTAGTATGTCGATTCAGGAGTCAGCCATGAATGTTACCCAGCTTGTGTTTTCTTGGCCTTAGGAGGCTCAGTACTCCTGCGAACCTGATACCTATCAAGGGTGGGCTATTGAAGACTACGACTTCGAGCTGAGTGGTGTTGCCCCTGCGGCAGGCGATGTCCGTTCCTGGGAGGGACGGCAGTGGACAGTCGCGCAGGTTGAGGATTATTCCCCCGCCGATGGTTCGGCAAACAGTTTCAGCGTGGCGGTGCTGACCCTGGATGGCCAAGTTCCGGAACGCGACCCGTGGGACAGCGCCGGGCAGCGGCTCATGTATGTTTGCGTCTCCCCCGACGACGTGCTGTTTGGTTTACCTGAGCATCCTGAGGCACTCACTGAGGTGGGTGCTGAAGTCCACGATATGCCGGGGTGGGTGGCTAGCACCGTGAGGGAATTTGAGCTGGTTGCCGAGGGCACCTATGATCATGTCTTGGTCTACTGGTGCGCTGCGGCAGTCGTGCCCCAACAACAGGCGATCGCTGCTTAGAGACTGCGATCGCCCCTCCCATTTCAAAGCCCTTGCCGTCCGGTGGTGTTTTGGGTCGGTGTGACGCCAGTTACCGTCAGTTACCGCCACTCAACCGCCAGTTACCGCTTTCCCCCGCCAGGGCTCTCTGATTCTGACTCCCTGGGCGACATGGGACGTCATGGGGCGACACCGAGCGTTAGATGGCACAGTAGCCCTAGCCGCGAGGGTAGCTACGCCCTAAGAGGGCTACGCTTCCGAACCGTACAGACACTACGCCATCCCTGGCGGTGTCCAACCCTCCTAAACCCCGTCCAGCAATCGGTTTAGCGATTTCCAGGGGCAGGCTGATCGCAATAGGCCCTCTGCCCCTGCCCCACCGGCCAAGGCCCCTTCAATGGGGTGTGATGGGTGGGGCGGCGACGGCAATAGCCAACAAAATGCCCCCAGCGAGCGCCAGGGGCAGAGGTGAAATTCCATTTACGTCCGCTAGCTTACTCCGGCTACCGCCCCCACTGGCCAAGGGCACCATCATCGCCGAAGGCTTACTTCTCCAGATTCTCCTGCCGGAGCCGGTGGAACTTCTCCGCCGCACTGTCGGCATAGCTCTTAATCGACTCATAGCCCGCTTGGGGGCGCGTATCGTGGGCCAGTTCAGGATTACCCGAATACCACTCCGCCGCCACCCGCTTCACCGCCGTGTTCATATCGTGGCCCGCCTGAATCTGTCGCTGCAGCGCACTCTCCAGCTTGACCCCCACGATCTGCTGCTGAATCTCGGGGTTCTGTAAAAACTCCTGAGGCGACACATCGCGGCCCAGCACATCGTAATCCCAGCCGCAGTTGCTCTTCGGCTTGCCGTCCCAGGAGCAATTGAGATTCTGCGGCATCACCTGCCCTAGCCCTAGCGCCCCCGTGTCAGGGTTGACGGCCCTGGGGTCACCGCCCGATTCCTTGGCAACAATCGCCTGGTAGAGCGCAAGCGTATCCCCTAACCTCTCATTCGGCTTGCGACCATTGAGTGCCCAGACCAGATAGCCCTTCTGCGGAGCCTGGGCCACGCCCCCCTGCCGCTGCTCCCAGTGCAGGTGAGCGCCCGTGCTGCTGCCCGTGTTACCCGTCTTGGCCACCACCGCCCCGGCCCGGTGCTCTCCCCCCTTGCAGTGGGACAGGTGAGCCGCCCGAAACGTGATCTCAGGGAACGCCGAACTGGTCATATCCGCCACCGTGCCATACCCCTTGGGGTCGCTCCAGCAGCGCACCGACACCGTATCTCCGGCGTAGCCGATCGCATGAACCTGCACCCCCTCCGGCGTCGGCAAATCAATACCCGAGTGCATCCGCATCTCGTTGTGGATCGGGTGCATCCGCAGGCCAAAACCCGAGTTGACCGTGTAGCCCGCGATCACATCGCCCTTGCTGATCAGGGCCTTGAAGTCATCGTCATAGAACCCGGCCACCGCCTCCGCCACGGCGCTGACTTTACGGAACCGTGCCCCCCAAGATTCATTCGTCTCTTTATCGACCATTACCCAGACTGAGGTGGCGATCGCCCCCATGCAGACCAGCTTGAGCACCAGCTCGCCCGCCTGCATCGCCGTGCCAATCACGTAGCGCCAGGTGGGCGGCAACTCCGACCAGTGGGGCTTGATATGTTTAACGGTTGAGTTCACTGTGGGTCACCTCCCCCTCCGTCACCGTCACATCGAGGGCCAGGCCGTTGTCCAAGGCCCAGCGGTAGACCCCGTTACCCAGGGCGCAGGCAGGTTGCCCCAACCACTCCAGAGCGATCGCCTCCGATTCCCCCACCAACGCCCTGCGCAGCTCCGCCTTGGTGGCATCGAGGGCAACCGGGTCAGGAGCCACCGCCACACAGGCTTGCAGACGGGCATCCTCGCCAGACAGACGATGCACCAGCTGCCATGCCGCAGGCTGATGGGTGTTGACCCACGACCTCACTCCATAGACCGGGTTGTAGAACTGCCCCCGGCCTGGCTGCTTCAGGTCTAAAAACGCGGCCCCGACGAACAACGCCGCCAGGGCCAGCAGGTACCGGGTGCGGATTCGCCAGAACAGCATCGCTACTCCCCGACCTTCACAGCGCGGGTGTAGGGACGAGTCTCAATCGGCTGCCCCACCCGTTCTTCCCCGGTCAAGACCTTGTGGGCGCTGCCCGCCAGACTCTGGGTTGGCACCACCAGCATGGCCCCGAAGTTGGTTCCCGCCACCACCGGATTCCAAATGTCGCCCCCGGCCTTAACCGCCGAACCTTGCAGCACATTTAGCCCCGCCGAGAGTACGAATAGCCCGCCCCAGACCGAAATAAAAGCTCCACCCATCGTCTGTAACGGGTGGTTGCGCAAGCAGCTCAGGCCGCTACGAATCACCGGAAAAATGCTCCAGGGATCGGTGGTGGGGGTGATGACAAAGATCGGCTTGCGCTTGCCGCTAGTGGCATCAAACCAGCCGCCATCCTGCACATTAGATCGCATGGCATTGCGTGGCGCGAGCTGGACACCGCTGCCCCGCCCTGGAGATGACAGCTGAGGCGTAATGTCGATGATTTGCCCGTCGATGATCTCAGGGCCGTTGTTGCCGTTGGCGAGTTGATTGTTCTTGGAGCTAGCCATTAGGAATTTTCCTCAATGATGGATTTGATGCGGTCAAACAAATCGGAGCCCTCCTGGTACTTCTTGCCAGTGCAACCCAGCACCTCTTTGATGACTTGGGAGCGGGGCATCCCCTGGGCTAACGCGTTGGTTACCGCGATGATCAGGGGCAGATCCGGGGCTAAAGAGGGGTCTGGAAACTTGGAAACGTTCGTTTCACCCAGAGGTGAAAGCCTTACCCCGTCCTCGTTTCCGTCCGTTGCACCCGCCGTTGCAGGGGCGTAACTCAGTTTCGGCACTTCATAGGCCACCATCGGCAGCCATTCCTTGATTTCTGAGTGGTAAAAAACAGCCTGCTTGGGTGAGAACGATCGCTCAAAAATCACCTCATCCTCGATTGGCGGAATGCTGGTGTCAGACTTCCGCAGGCTCTCTAGATGGCTCTGGCTGCTGGGGGTCTGAATAGTGAGCAGATCAAACGTGGCCCGCATACCGCCGCTGACCCCGATATCGCCCACCAGCGACGACTGAGTAATGGCCCACAGAGCGCGATCATCCGTCTCCCCCGACGACAACTCCATCGTGAGCTGCGACTTGAGGAACCCCTCATACCAGGTCTTAAAAGCCGTCTTCATCATCGCCAGCTCGTCGATGATCAGCACCTTGGGCCGCTGGGGCAGCTGCCGCCAGGCAAAGATGAACTTCTGCATCTGGTCGCAGATGTCGTCGATATCCTCTTTGGATTCCAACGAATCGGCCATGAACCCGAGCACGTTGTCGGCCTGCTTCCAGTAGCCGTGCTCCTTGGGGTGGTACTTAGGCTGAATCACCCACACCACCGCGCCCTGTTTCACCTGGGCCTGCCGATAGGCGTGGGCCACCGTCAGCCCCTTGCCAACCCGAGGATTGGCTGAAATCAGGGTAGGCCGCATACGAGCGGCGAGAATAGCGGCAGGATTGCCCACCCGAAAGGACTCAGGCGCCCCGGCAAAGGGCACCTGCCCGTTCCAGCTCTGCGGCTCGGGTTGAATTAGGGGGCCTGCAATCGCCACCTTAGGCTGCTCCCCACCCAGCGCCCAAGCCACCCCACAACCGACGGCCACAGCTCCAAAGGCAATCGCCGCTGGCAGATACGGATAGGTTTTCTCGTAGCGAATTTGAGCCCCGTTGGCAAAGGCTTCCAGGTCAGCAGGAGTGAGGTTGCTGGCAGGCCGTTGCAGCCCACAGAACAGCCCCAGAGCAGCGGCCCCCATGGAGCCATAGAGCAGATGGTTAGTCTCTAACTTCATGGGCCTGCACCTCTTCAGACAAAGAGTGTTGGCGGTCGTGGTACTGAACCAGGTTCTCGATCGCGACCACCGCCAAATTGGTCGGCGGGTCTTGGGGCAGCGCCGCCATCGAGCGGGCCACCTCCACAGCCTCGACTCGGAAGAGCGCCGCATTCGCCTGTCGCCAATCGCGATCGCCCTTGGCCGTATCCAACATCACTTGAGCATCTCGCTGGTAACGGTTGAGGGGGCAAATGAGCTGCTGTTGGTAGCAGGGGTCAGTGGGCTTTAGAACGTCCTGTTCCGCCTGCTGGCGGTAGCGGTAGGCCTCATTGTTGAGCACCGACCGACCGACGTCGGCCAACACCAAACGGCTGTCTTCGTAGTTGCCCGAGAGCCGATCTTGAGCCGCTGCCAGCACGTTCTCGTAGTTAGGGGCAGGCAGTTCGCTCTGATAAGTGCCCTCGTCGCCAGTACGGCCTGACTGAGCAAAGGCGAAGGCAGTGCCAGAGAGGGCAGCTACCGCGATGCCACCGGCAGCCCAGTAACGGCGGTTTTGCCACCAGGGAACGGGGGCCAGGTAGATGTTTTGGATGGGCGATGCACCGCCAACGACCTCGCGACGGTATTCGAGGGGGACGGCAGGGGGAGTGAATTTAGCTTCCATGGCGTTATGACCAGAGTTACGGCGTTAACAGGATGAAA
>NZ_JAYGIH010000043.1:0-55765 GCF_034932455.1 Leptolyngbya sp. CCNP1308
ACAATCGCTTGAAGCTCATCAAACGCTCTGGCTACGGGTTCAGAAATTTTGAGCGATTCAAATTACGCTGCCTCATTAGCTGGCATTTTCCTACTGCAACTGCATAATCAACCCGGTAGAGCCAAAAATTTCTCCCAAGACTAGACGGCAAAGAACAGCACTTGAGGCTATAACCATTATGCTAAATGGCTTCTAGAACAGGCACCCTAGCCGGAATTGTCTGGTAGGTATTCCCGTTGACCAACTGCATCAGGTATGAGCCATAATCACTTTTAGCTAAAGGTTCAGCTAGGCGATGGAGTTGTTCGCTAGAAATATAACCCCTCTGATAGGCAATTTCTTCCACACAAGCAATTTTAAGACCCTGGCGCTCTTCTAAACTTTGTATAAAACTAGAGGCCTGATGAAGAGATTCATGGGTACCCGTGTCTAGCCACGCAAAGCCTCGACCGAATACTTCAACCTGAAGTTGCCCTCGATTGAGATAGCAACGATTGAGATCAGTAATCTCTAATTCTCCGCGAGCAGAAGGGGTTAGCGTAGCCGCCAAGTCACAGACTTGGGAGTCATAAAAGTAAATACCTGGTATGGCATAGTGAGACTTGGGGAACTCAGGCTTTTCTTCAAAGTCAAGCACTCGTCCAGCCTGATCAAACTCAATCACACCATAATTTTGCGGATTAGAGACCTGATAACCAAAGATTAAAGCACCCTGCTGCAGGCGGGCAGCCTGCTGCAATAGCCCCCCTAAGCCATCGCCATAAAGGATATTGTCTCCCAGAACTAAACAAGCCGGTTCGCCATCTAAAAATGAGCGGCCCAGGATAAAAGCTTCGGCAACCCCTCCCGGATGGGGTTGCTCCATATAGCTAAATTGCAAACCCCATTGACGCCCGTCGCCAAACAATTGTTGAAACAAAGGTAGAGAGTTGGGGGTAGAAATTATTAAAATCTCCCGAATACCTGCCAACATCAATACCGACAATGGATAATAGATCATCGGCTTGTTATATACAGGCATAAGCTGCTTATTTACGGTAAGCGTAAGGGGATAAAGGCGGGTTCCAGTTCCACCTGCTAGAATGATACCTTTCATAAAAATACTCCAAAAGTTTATAACGTCATCAATAGAAATAAAATCAGCGAGCAGAGGTGTATTTCAGAGGCCGCTTAAAGAGAGTAAGAATGCAGTTCTGGTCTCCCAGCAGTTCCTGCCTATCCTTTCAAAAAGAGAAGATCTAGAATTCGTTTCTCTAGGATAAGTCTAGATAAATTACAGCCTTTAATATGAGTAATGGCAGCCGAAAAACATTTAAATCACCGAATTGCATAATTTTTGTGCATCCAGTCGTGGTAGCTATCTGATTGCACTTGCTCGACCCAATCAAAATTTTCTAAATACCATTTAACAGTCTTTAAAAGACCACTTTCAAAGCTTTCATTAGGTTTCCATCCCAGCTGTGTGTGAATTTTGTCGCAGTTAATGGCATAACGTTTGTCATGACCAGGGCGATCTTTGACAAAGGTAATCAAGGATGAGTGCTTGATATCAGTCTTGGGGGCTAGATCGTCTAGTAAAGTACAAATAGATTCGACTACGGCAAGATTAGTTTTCTCATTAAGTCCGCCTATATTATAGGTTTCGCCTATGTTTCCTTGATTCAGCACTTGATATATTGCATCGCAGTGGTCTTCGACATAAAGCCAATCCCGAATGTTTTGGCCATCTCCGTAGATCGGCAATGGATTACCTTTAAGGGCACTGAGAATAGTTAAAGGAATTAATTTCTCTGGAAACTGATAAGGGCCATAGTTATTGGAACAATTAGTCGTCAGCGTCGGCAGTCCATAGGTGTGATGATAGGCTCGAACTAAATGATCCGATGCTGCTTTACTCGCAGAATAGGGGCTATTAGGTGCATAGGGAGTGTCTTCACAAAAAGGTAGATCATTAGGCCCAAGCGATCCATACACCTCATCTGTAGAAACATGCAAGAATCGAAAGAGACTACGGGCTTTCTGAGATAGATTACCCCAGTAGCTACGAGTAGCCTCTAACAATCGAAAGGTGCCCACAACGTTTGTCTGAACAAATGCCTCAGGCCCAATAATAGAGCGATCGACATGGCTTTCAGCCGCAAAATTGAGGATGGCATCAGGACGATGATGGAGCAAAATACTAGCAACCAAATCGAGATCGCCAATATCCCCCTGAATAAATTCGTAGCCCGGATCACCCGTCAGTACCGCTAGAGTATTGGGATTACTAGCGTAGGTGAGTTGATCTAGATTGATAATATTAGCCCATTGCCCATAGCGAGCTTTGAGTATGAAATTAGAGCCAATAAATCCTGCCCCACCAGTAACCAAAAAAGTTTTCATCGATTGTTCACTACGAATATAAGAGCAAAAGACTAAAGCAAGTTAGACAAGGACATATTTGTTTCTACCGAGTTAGCAATGGCTACTACTATGAATTGCTCTTGTGTGGGCAAAATTACACCAACGCTAGCGGCTTTGTAGTGTTAGCCAGGCTATGAGTAGCCAACCATTGCTGCCCATTGAGACTCTGATTGATCCATCGGTTGGCCAGGTCAGCCCATTTCACAGGTAGGCGCAGTTTATGCCAAGTCTCGTGGGAAGTTTTAGAGATACACTCATAGAGATTTGAGTTAGTCAAGACATCTTCAACACAGGCTGATAGCGCCGAGACATTACCCTCTGGGAAAATCATGGCGTTGACACCGTGTTTTAGGTAACCTCCAAACATTGGATGATCAGACGCCACGATAGGGGTGCAAGCTCTTAACGCATGATGAATGACTAGAGGAAATCCCTCGGGATATGTGTGTCGACTAGGAACAACAACTACATCGGCCTGATTCATCAAGGGTTCGACGGTATGGTTAGAGACAAAGCCCAACAACTCAACACACTCTCCTATGTCAAGCGTAGAGATTAGATCCTTGGCAAAGTTTGAATTATCTGAGCCCACCACACCTAGTTTGACGGGTATGGATTTTTCCTTTAAATCCTTAACAGCTTTAAGCAAATCGCCGACTCCTTTAGCTTCACAAATATTACCCACATAACATAAATTCCAGTTCTTTTTATCTGAAGGAAAAGGTTTTGGCAAAAAATCTCCCGGGTTAGAGTCAACCAAAAAATCCCAAGGTACGATTTTTTCTGGCTTTACTCCTAATCGCTGGAGTCTTTTTGATGAATTAATGCCGTAGCTACCAACCCAGTGAATATTAGGCTGATTTAACAGACCGACAATTCTCTGATTTTTAATTCTCCGAACCAAACTATGGACAACGCTAGCATTTTGGGTAGGAAGCGTACCCAGGAATGTGGTAATCGTCGGAATATGATGATTTACGGCCCAATTCAAGACATCTGTATCAAACAGAGACACAATTAGGTGAGTTGGGTTGTACTCTTCAATGCGTTGAATTATCCTTTGAATACTGATATCTTCATAATGTTGAAATCCACAGCCGATCGCCCGAATCCCATTAGAAAGCACCACATCATAGGCTTCTTGCGTTAGATAGACAAGGTTGGCAACGTCATCTGCGTACTGCCTGAGTTCGGCATAGGCGTTAATAGAATACTTTTGAGCGTAGTAGGTTTCATCGCCACCAGATACAAGGCGCTGAAAGTCTGTGCGGATATCACCCGCAAAGTTAACAATTAAGAGCCGCATGCAAATTAACTCTCCTTGAGAATTACTGAAAATAGCTTTTGCCTAGTGAGATATTTATTTTTTTGATTCTTAGAGCAGTGACTCATGTACCAGTGAAATAATGAAGTCTGCTTCTTCAGAAGTCATATTGGCAAACAGGGGTAGCCGGACAATGCGATCGCAAATTTTCTCCGTAACCATTAGCTCACCTGATTGGCGACCATACTTTCTTCCCGCTGGGGCACTGTGTAGTGGAACGTAGTGGAAGGTCGCTTGCACACCGTGGTGCTTCAGATTGGAGAGAATCTTAGTGCGAGTTTCTAAGCTATCTACCAGCAGATAATAGATATGAGCATTATGTTGACATTTTTGAGGAATTATGGGGCGCCGCACTTTTTGCTTTTTCTCAAGCGGTTCAAAAGCTTGATGATATCGATTCCAGATAGCTATCCGGCGCTGGGTAATGCTATCAGCGTCTTGAAGCTGAGACCATAAAAAAGCAGCGAGAATATCGCTGGGCAGATAGGAGGAACCAATATCAACCCAGGTGTATTTGTCAACATCACCCCGAAAGAATTGGCTACGGTTAGTACCTTTTTCCCAAATAATTTCTGCTCGCTCTATTAGGGAAAGATCGTTGATAGCTATTGCACCACCCTCCCCTGATACTATATTTTTCGTCCCGTGAAAGCTAAAGGCAGCCAGGCTTCCAAAACTTCCAATGGGTTGACCAGCATATTTAGAGCAAATACCCTGAGCCGCATCTTCAACTACTTTTAGCCCATACTGCTCAGCTAAATCAAGAATGGCAGTCATTTCACAAGCAAGCCCTGCGTAGTGCACAGGTGCGATCGCTTTTGTTCGTGTCGTAACTGCGGCTTTAATCTTAGCTTCATCTAGATTTAGCGTGTCCGGCCGAACATCGACAAAAACCGGCACACCTCCTCGAAGAACGACAGCATTTGCTGTAGAAACAAATGTATAGGATGGCATGATTACTTCATCACCCGGCTGAATATCAGCCAGGATAAAAGCCATTTCTAGAGCGGCGGTGCAGGAGTGGGTCAGCAGCACTTTTGCAGCGCCAAGATGTTCTTTCAGCCATTCCTGACACAGTTTTGTATAGTGACCATCTCCTATGATGTAACCACTAAGAATTGCTTTCTCAATGTACATCAACTCCTCGCCACTTGCACTTAACTTGCTAAAAGGAATGTTCTTAACTATATGTTCTGAAGATTGAGAGAGCATCTTATTATGAGGGAAATTTACGGATACTTCCTACTAAATGAGGCCTATAACTTGATTAACTCGAAGATATTCCCAGGGTCTCCGATCAAAAGACTTGTGGAAGAAACACTCAATGATGAACCAATTGTGCCAAACTGCAACACAAGCGGACTGTTAACTTCCGAACGCTTGATCTTAGGAGTTTCCTTTTGAGAATAAATAAGATCTGATTTTCAACTCATTGACAAATAACTTCCAAACCGTACTTCTTAATACTAAATATGCACTGCTACGAGCACGATCAAACTAGCCGTCCCAGCAACTGGCAATCTATTTATATTTCCACTTCAGTGGATAAAAGCTTTATGAAGCCGGGCTTATTGCTGACAGTTTGATTGGTTTTCCGATCGAGCATTATCACGTAGATTTCCCATTGCCATAATATTGATTTGCCGCCGTACAAGTTCTGGGCAGGCCCCTAGACTCCTTACAGAGACGCAGTTCAAATATCACTTTAGAAACATGCGTCTATATAAAGTATCGGAGGCATCGATCGCCGTAGGGTGCGTTCGCGCAGTAATGCACCAATAGGAAATATGACAACTGGCACCTTATTTTCTTGCGCGTCCCTTAGGCTTGGGGTTTCCCGACGGCAAGAGAAAATGGCTGTGTCAGGGCCGCTGGTTGACGCTATTAATCTGCAATCTGCTTCTTACTCTTCGCAGGCGCAACAGTAGCGAGATCTCGGCTACCCTGCTCCTGGAGGGTGGGGGTTAAATGAACTCATGCCCTCAAACGCGCTTGGATCGTCGCTAGAACCGACTGACTCAGAGCCTCATAGTCGTAGCCGCCCTCAAGGCCAAATAAAATCTTGTCGGTGATGGTCAGGCACTGGCGGGTAAAACTGCCAAAATCTTGGGGTTGTAGGTTGATGCTAGCCAACGGGTCGGTGGCGGTGGCATCGTACCCGGCACTAACGATGAGTAAATCGGGACTGAAAGCTTTGAGAAAGGGAATCACCTTTTGATCGAACTGTACCTGGTAATCGTCGCTGGCGCTGCCGGGGGGCATGGGCAGGTTGAGCACGTTGCCATGGCAGCCGGTTTCGCTGCTGCGGCCGGTGCCAGGATAGGCGGGCATTTGGTGCAGAGAGCAGTAGGCGATCGCCCCATTCCCTTCCACCAAAGCTTGCGTTCCGTTGCCGTGGTGGACATCCCAGTCAAGAATGGCAACGCGGTTGACGCCAGGTTGCTCTAGGGCGTAGTGGGCGGCGATCGCCGCGTTGGCAAACAGACAAAAACCCATGCCGCGATCGCGCACCGCGTGGTGTCCCGGTGGCCGCGCCAGCACAAAGGCCGAATGCCCCGTTTCTAGCACATAATCCACGCCATCTAGCCAGGCGCTCACCGCCAACCGCGCCACGGCATAGCTATTCTCAGAGACTACGGTATCGCCGTCGATATGCCCGCCGCCCGTGTGGGCGATTTCCCGCAGGGCCGTGACGTAGCGAGGGTTGTGGAGTTGGGCAATCAGGGTATCTACATCAGACCGCTGAATTACCGGAGTTGGTTCGCGCCAATCGAGATGGTCGGCCCAGGGTGCTTTCTCCAAAGCAGCCACAATTGCTTTCAATCGCCCCGCATTTTCGGGGTGAAAACTGCCGGTATCGTGGGTCAAAAATGCGGGCGAATAGATGACGGCAAAATCGGCCAGGGTGAGAGGAGGGTGCACGGCAAACTCAGGGGTAGTGAACTACTACAAATTAAGGATTCGGTCGGGGCGGCAAAACGTCGCTAAATCAGGCCTCTCGCGCCCCTAGATCTACCATAGCGCCCGCTGATTTGAACCGGGGAATTTGTGCTAAAATATAACTCAGATGAGTCCGCAAAAACACACTGATTAAGCGCTATTCAGCACCGCTCGGTGCGAGGGTCTGACTAGCGCTTTGTTGTTCGCAAATTCGGAGCTTTTTAGCCTATGGCAACCCCAGAAGAGCGCATCGTCCCTACCGATCTGCGCGTCGAAATGCAAAGCTCTTACCTGGAATACGCCATGAGCGTGATTGTGGGTCGGGCGCTGCCAGACGCCAGGGACGGGCTCAAGCCAGTGCATCGCCGCATTCTCTACGCTATGCACGAGCTGGGTTTGGCCGCCGATCGCCCCTTTCGCAAGTGCGCCCGTGTGGTGGGGGAAGTGCTGGGTAAGTACCACCCCCACGGCGACACGGCGGTGTACGACGCCCTGGTGCGCATGGCCCAAGACTTTTCCATGCGCGTGCCGTTGATCAACGGTCACGGCAACTTTGGCTCCATCGACAACGACCCCCCGGCGGCGATGCGATACACCGAGTGTCGTCTGCAATCGCTGACCAGCGACTCGCTGCTGCAAGATATTGAGTCTGACACGGTCGATTTTGCCGACAATTTCGATGGCTCCCAGCAGGAGCCTGTGGTGATGCCCTCGCGGCTGCCCCAGCTGTTGCTCAATGGCTCCTCCGGCATCGCCGTGGGCATGGCTACCAACATTCCCCCCCACAATCCAGGGGAACTCATTGACGGCGTCATCGCGCTGATCAACAACCCCGACATCTCTACCGCCGAGCTGATGGAAATCATCCCCGGCCCCGACTTTCCCACGGGGGGGCAGATCTTGGGTCGCAGCGGTATTCGCGATGCCTACATGACCGGGCGCGGCTCGGTCACCATGCGCGGCGTCGCCAGTATGGAAACCATTGAGCACCGGGGACGGCCCGATCGCGAAGCCATTATCATCACCGAGCTACCCTACCAGACCAACAAGGCGGGGATGATCGAGCGCATCGCTGAAATGGTCAACGAGCGCCGTCTGGAAGGGATTTCAGATATCCGCGATGAGAGCGATCGCGACGGCATGCGCATCGTCATCGAGCTGAAGCGTGACGCCTACCCCCGGGTGGTGCTCAACAACCTCTACAAGCAGACGCCCCTGCAAAACAACTTCGGCGTCAACATGCTGGCCCTGGTCAACAGCGAACCCCAGCTCCTCGGCCTCAAGCGCATGCTGGAGGTCTTTCTGGAGTTTCGCGAAGAAACCATCGTTCGCCGCACCCGCTACGAGCTGCGCAAGGCCGAAGAAAAAGACCACATTCTCCAGGGCTACCTGATTGCGCTAACGAATCTGGACGCCATCATCGCGCTGATTCGCGGGGCCGCCGATACCCCCGCCGCCAAGCAAGAGCTGATGGATACCTACAGCCTGTCAGACCTCCAGGCCGACGCCATTCTGCAAATGCAGCTGCGTCGCCTCACCGCCCTGGAGGCCGACAAAATCCAGCAGGAGCACGAGGAGCTGGTCGCCAAAATCACCGACCTGCAAGACATTTTGGCCCGCCGCGAGCGCATTCTGGAGATCATTGTCACCGAGCTGGGCGAGCTCAAGGCCAAGCACGACAGCCCTCGCCGCACCGTGATCGAGATGGACGATGCGGAACTGACCGACATCTCCCTAATCGCCAACGAGCAGGTGGTGATTTTGGTCACCGACCAGGGCTATATCAAGCGCATGCCCGTGGCCACCTTTGAGGCCCAGAGCCGCGCCACCCGGGGCAAAGCCGGTGCCAAGATGAAGGAAGACGACGGCGTGCAGCACTTCATTACCTGCTACACCCACGACTACCTGCTGTTCTTTAGCGATCGCGGCGTCACCTACGCCCTGCGGGCCTACCAGATCGCCGAGGGTTCGCGGGCCGCTCGCGGTATGCCCATCGTGCAAATGCTGCCCATCCCCAAAGAAGAGGCGATCACCTCGGTACTGGCGGTGCGCGAGTTTACCGACGAAGACTACCTGGTGATGCTCACCCAGGGCGGCTTTGTGAAGAAGACGGCTCTCTCAGCCTTTAGCAACATTCGCACCAACGGCCTGATCGCCATTTCCCTTGAAGAGGGCGACCATCTGCGGTGGGTGCGCCTGGCCCGCAACACCGACAGCATTTTGATCGGCTCGCGGCGGGGCATGACCATTCACTTTAAGGCCACCGACGACCAGCTGCGGCCCCTGGGTCGCCCCACTCGCGGCGTGCGGGCCATGTCTCTGCGCAACGGCGACGAGCTGATCAGTATGGATATTCTGCCCAGCCAGGTGGTCGAAGCAGTGCAGGCCGCCGAAAATGACGACGATGAGGACGATACCGTCACTAACGGTAACGAAAGCGGCCCTTGGGTGCTGGTGATCACCGCCTCGGGGTTGGGCAAACGGGTGCCGGTGGCCAAGTTCCGCCTGCAAAACCGGGCCGGGATGGGGCTGATGGCGATCAAGTTCCGCAAGGGCGACGACACGTTGGCCTCGCTACTGGTGGTGGGCGATGGCGACGAGCTAATGCTGGTTACCAACCGGGGCATCATCATTCGCCAGCGGGTGAACGATATCTCAATTCAGTCGCGCCCGGCGACCGGGGTGCGGTTGCAGCGATTGGATGCGGAAGACGCGATCGCAGCGGTCGCCGTTGTGCCCCCCGCCCTGCAAATCGAAGGTCTCGATGACGCTGAGGGCTCTACCGAAGAAGCCGAAACCGCAATCGAGGTATTCGCTGAAGCCTCGACTGAAGAAGAGTAACCCTGCATTTTTCCCCACCTTTGGGGAAGTGAGCCGCCGTAGTAGATCTTGGCCCAACCCACATCGCCCGACCTGTCGCTGACGTGGAGAATTTGGCTGACCTAACCTTAGGCGGCCTGGTCTGTAGCCTCAGCGGGTGCCGTTAGGGGAAGGATCACTGCGTCGGCAGACTGGGGGTTGAAACTGTCCCATCGATTGAGGTACTGGACGAGGTGATGGTCGCCCTGGGTAATGCGATCGCCCACCATCCCCCGCACCCGCCCTTCTTCCTCGATATATTGCGCTGCGCTAAAGAACCCAGCAAACCTGGCCGCCCGCAGCCACAGCAGGTAGGTACTCAGCGCGTCGAACTGGCTCTGCGCCACAATCGATCGCAAATCTCCCTCTACCCACCAATTCACCACATCGTGAGGTTCCGGCCCCACCTGGCCCGGAATACCCATCGCTGCCGCCAGTTCGTGCAGGGTGGGCGTCGCAATGCCCCAACCGCTAAGGAGGCTTTTCAAATCGACATGGGCATCACCATGGCGGCTAAAGTAGTCACTGCCCCAGCCCTTGTCGGCCCGGCGGCAGAACTCTGCCGCCGAGACACCTGACACCAGCCCCCGCTGAAGCAAGATCGGCAGATCAGCGGTTTGCGAATTAAAGCCCACGAGTTGAGGATGGTGCTGCCCCACATAACCCAGAAAAGTAGAAATCAGTTCGCCTTCATCCATGAGGCGATCGCCCTGTCTGGGCAAAGTGGTTAGCCGCAGGGTAACCTCCCCATTATTTTGCTGCTCTCGAACCACTGCCGAGACAGCAACCACGCGACACAGTGCTGTTTTGAGATGGGGCCGAGGTTTTTCTGCCGTGGCTCCAGCTTTGGCCCACATCACCTCAAACACCTCGGCATCCGGTAGCGTTGTGGGCAAGCCGTACACGCGCCGCCCCGATATTGGGTCGGGCACCCACTCTAAGTCAAAGGCGCATACGTGCCGACTAACGGATTTAAACATGGTTGCTCCCTGGGCTGCGCTAAAAACTTACCCAGGCCGTTGCCCAGGCGATATTTCTAGCATTCCCAGCACGCTTAGCCTAGGGAACCTGCCAGGCTCGCTGATGGTAGTCGTCGGGTTGGGGAAAAAGATCTACGGGTTCGCCGTGGTGATGCTCGTGACCGTGATCATGGCCGTGATTGTGATCGTGACCTTGTTCGTGAGTATGCCCGTGGTCATGACCATGACTCTGCTGACCGCCCCCGGCAGCGAGGCGAAATTTGCACATTTCACAGTTCATCGCCACCTGGCCCAGGTGGGTTTCGATCTCGCGATCGCGCAAAATCTGCATCAGCTGCGGGTGACTCCCCATCTCTGGCAGGTAGCTGACTAACTGCTCAGGATGAGCCGCCTGCTCTTGCTCACAGATGCCCATAATTTTTTTGATTAGCACTCCGGTAAAAAGAAAGTAAGGCAGCACAATTATGCGTTTCGGTTCATACATGCGGGCACGACGAAAGCCCTCTTCTAAGCGCGGATGGGTAATGCCAATAAAACAAATTTCTACCGTCTTATAGCGACTACCCTCCCATACAATGCGGGCTAGTTTGTAGACATCGCCGTTGGCATCGGGGTCACTAGCGCCCCGACCCACAAACAGCAGCACCGTGTCTTCGCGGGCAATGTTGTCGGGGTTAAAGCGCGGCGTATCTAGCTCTGCTAGACGCTCTTGCCAGAGCTGAATGATAGCGGGGGTAATGCCAAAGTGGCGACCGTAGTGAAATTTTACCTGGGGATGGCGCTGGCGAGCCCGATCCAATTCGTTGGTGACATCAAACTTGTTGTGGCGGGCGGCAAACAGCAAAATAGGCAGCACCGAAATGTCGGTATAGCCCTTTTCTATACACAAGTCTACCCCGTCTTGAATGGTGGGTTCCGTTAACTCTAAAAAACAGGGAATCACCGGGCGAGAATTGTCGAGTTTTTGGTAGGCAGCGGCGAATTCTAGAACGCGATCGCGCCCCTCCATATCTCGGCTACCATGGCCCACCAGCAGCAGCGGTCGTTGGGTCGGCAGCGGCGACCAGGTGCCCATTGCGCTGGGTGAAAAATCGTCAGGAGTGGTAATAATGGGTGCGATCGCCATAGGTGCTCAAATTGCCGCAGTAATACTAAATCTAACTCTCAGCCCAACCCAAAAATATCATCTATGGAAATTTAGCTAATCGCAGCCTGAGCCAAGGGGTGAACGTTAACCTAGACCCAGATCAGACCTTTAACACCAAATCAGCCACCAGATAACCCTAGTGCTAGAACCGAGGCAGCCAAAAAATCGCAGCCAGATAAAAATAAGTCTGCCCGGCTATCTTAGCCCAGGCCAGAGCACAGAACCATCCTGGGGGTGGGCATTTACACCATGAAGGAACCAATGGAATTGGAGCCAGCCACCTGGCGCGATCGCCTGCGCGGCAACCTAGACACCACTGACACCCTGACGGGGCGGGTGGTAAATGGGGCGATCGTGCTGCTGATCTTTATGTCGGCCGCTATTTTTGTGATCAAAAGCTATCCCATCGCTCCTGCCCTAGATGAATGGCTAGACATCCTCGACTGGCTAATTGTGGTGGCGTTCACCCTCGAATACGGTCTGCGCCTCTGGACAGCCCCGCGCCCCTGGCAGTACGCCTTTAGTCTCTACGGCCTCATTGACCTGATCGCCATTCTGCCCTCTTGGATTGGCGTCTTTGACATTCGGTTTTTACGCTTTTTTAGGTCATTACGAATTTTGCGCCTAGTGCGCATCTTCAACGACCGGCTCTGGTTTGGCCAAGTAACCAGCACCGACAGCCTAATTTTGATTCGCATTTTGCTTACTTTAGGGACAATTATTTTTATCTACTCCGGCCTGATTTTTCAGGTCGAGCACCCCAGTAACCCCGAAGACTTTGGTACCTTTTTAGACGCGCTTTACTTCGCCGTTGTCACCATGACCACCGTCGGCTACGGCGATGTCACCCCCATTTCCGAAGCCGGTCGCGGGCTTACGGTGATGATGATTCTTACCGGAATTGCGCTCATTCCCACCCAGGTCAGCAGCCTGATTAGGCAGTTGGGCCAAGTGGGGCAGCACCGGCCCTGCCCTAGCTGTGGCCTTACCCTGCACGACAGAGATGCCCAATTTTGCAAACGCTGCGGTACTCTTCTAGAGCTGTAGTCTTCCGGCGTCACTGGTCACTGATATAAGCCTTTCAGCCCTGCTGTTCTCTAGGTAACAAAGCATAACGATTATTGAAAAAACAAATATGCCTTTTGCCAGATACGGTCTTTCCGGTACAATAGCCACCCAAAAGCCCCGCTAGCCCTGTCCTCGGTGCTGGCCGCGCAGTTCATACGTTTTTGTCAGGCTCACCCCGAGTTTGTCTAGCCCATCTCAGTTAGGACGTTCCATGACTTCTGTGCTCCATCGCCCCACCGACGACACTAAACTATCCAGTCTTCCCGAAGACGTGAGAACCCGGCTACAGGATCGCTTCAAACTTGTAGTACCCGCCCGCTCCGCCGCCGACCCGTCACCATCCCCCGTGCTCGACGAAGCGCCCCCCAAAGCCCCCGACCTTCAGCCCATCGTTTCGCTCAACAACGTCGAAAAAATCTACGCCAACGGCAGCAAGGCTTTGGCTGGCGTAAACCTGACCGTCAACCCCGGCGACTTTCTCTTCGTCACTGGCCCCTCAGGCTCTGGCAAATCAACCCTGCTGAAGCTGCTCTACGGCTACGAGCGTCCTACGGGTGGCAGCATTCTGGTGGGCGATGAGCCGATTTCTAATCTGCGGGGCAACCGACTGGCCATGATGCGCCGCCGCATTGGCGTAGTGTTCCAAGACTACAAGCTAATTCCCAAGCGCACCGTGGCCGAGAATGTGGCCTTTGTGCTCTGGGCCCAGGGCTTTACCCGCAAAGAAATTCACCGTCGCCTCTGGCCCACCCTCAAAATGGTGGGTCTGCAAGGCAAAGCCCAGTGCTTCCCCGACGAACTCTCCGGCGGCGAACAGCAGCGGGTCAGCATTGCCCGCGCCGTGGTCAATACCCCACCCCTGCTGCTGGCCGACGAGCCCACCGGCAACCTCGATGCCGAAAACTCCCTTCAGGTGATCAAAATTCTCAAAAAGCTCAACTCCATCGGCATTACCGTCATGGTCACAACCCATGACGAGCACCTGGTGCGCATCTCTAACCATCCCGTGGTGCAAATTAAGAACGGGCGCTTGCACCATCTGCGCCGGTAACGCTACATTCCTTAACACCAAGCGGTGCGCCTTATCCAATCAATAGGATAATGATCAGAGCTAACGTTCAGAAGGTCTTGGCTTAGGCCACTGAACGACTTTGGACTCTGAGAGGAACGTGCTTTGGTCAGTACAGCCCCGTTTAAAACAGCGAAATCACAGGAAATTTTCTCTGCCGCCCAAAACCTCATGCCGGGTGGCGTTAACTCTCCGGTACGGGCCTTTAAATCGGTGGGTGGGCAGCCCATCGTGTTTGACCGGGTTAAGGGTGCCTACATTTGGGATGTAGACGGCAACCAGTACATCGACTACGTCGGTACCTGGGGGCCTGCTATCTGCGGCCACGCCCACCCTGAAGTACTAGCCGCCCTGTCGGCGGCGCTCGAAAAAGGCACCAGCTTTGGTGCCCCTTGTTTTCTCGAAAACGTGCTAGCCGAAATGGTGATCCAGGCGGTGCCCAGCATCGAGATGGTGCGATTTGTTAACTCTGGCACCGAAGCCTGTATGGCTGTGCTGCGGTTGATGCGGGCCTACACCGGGCGCAACAAAATTATCAAGTTCGCGGGCTGTTACCACGGCCACGCCGATATGTTCTTGGTGCAGGCGGGGTCTGGGGTGGCTACCCTGGGCTTGCCCGACTCCCCAGGGGTGCCCAAATCTGCCACCAGTGACACCCTCACCGCCCCCTACAACGATCTCGAAGCGGTGAAGGCCCTCTTTGCCCAAAACCCTGGGGAAATCGCTGGGGTCATCCTCGAGCCGGTGGTGGGCAATGCCGGGTTTATCACCCCCGATGGCGGCTTTCTAGAAGGGCTGCGAGAAATCACCCGCGAAAACGACGCTCTGCTGGTGTTTGACGAAGTCATGACCGGGTTCCGCATTGCCTACGGCGGTGCCCAGGCTAAGTTCAACGTTACCCCCGACCTCACCACCCTCGGTAAGGTGATTGGTGGCGGGCTGCCCGTGGGAGCCTACGGCGGTCGCCGCGACATTATGGAAATGATCGCCCCCGCTGGGCCGGTGTACCAGGCGGGCACTCTGTCGGGCAACCCCCTGGCTATGACCGCCGGCATTAAAACCCTAGAGCTGCTCCAGCGCCCCGGCACCTACGACGAACTCGATCGCCTGACCAAGAAGCTGATCGACGGCCTGCTTCAGGTGGCGCGAGATGCTGGCCATGCTGTCTATGGTGGCCACATCAGTGCCATGTTCGGCATGTTCTTCCATGCGGGGCCGATCAGCAACTTTGAAGATGCCAAAGGGGCTGATCTAGAGAAGTTTAGCCGCTTCCACCGGGGCATGCTAGAGCGCGGCGTCTACCTGGCACCGTCACAGTTTGAAGCCGGGTTCACCTCCTTGGCCCACACCGATGCGGATATTGACGCCACTATCGCAGCCGCCCGCGACGTGCTGGCGACGCTGTAGATAGCGAAGCAGTCTGTCAAACCAAAACCCCGGTTTCTTAGAGAAACCGGGGTTTTATCGAAAAAGCTCGGCTATGGGGGTGCTGAACTCGGGCAGCAGTGGGGAGGTGAGGGTGTCACCCATCAAGAGAGTGCTGACAAGCTGAAGCTGAGCGTCGGTGCGGCGATAGATTTCTAGGGTTTTAAGCTGCCAGTTGACGATCCAATATTCCTGCACGCCGTAGCGAGAGTAGAGTTTGGGCTTGACTTCTTTATCGCGCTGCTCGTTGAGGTCGCCGGGGGAGAGCACTTCGATGATGAGTTCTGGGGCGACGATTAGGTGACCGGCGTCGTCTATGCCGTTGACCAAGCGCTCTTGGCTCACCCACACCACATCGGGAATAACCGCATCAGTTGGGGAGAAAACGACTCCGGGGGCTTGAAATGCTGCGCCTAAACCAGTTTGCTCGGACCAATGCTCTAAACGCATGTACAGCTTTCCGGCTGCACCCTGATGGCGAATGTGGGGGGCGCGGGTCACGCAGAGTGCTCCGTCGATGATTTCGTAGCGCTTCCAGCCGCCGTCATCGGGCATGGCGGCGAGATCGCGGATTGTCCAGGGCTGGGAGTTGGCAACCATGGCAGGTAAAGGTTGGTATGCCTCTAGTGTAATGGGTCTGCTGAGATGCGTTAGCGGACTGGTGGGGAGGCTCCTCCATACAGGTGGTTTCTACCAAACCTATCCAAAACAAAGCCCCAGACTCGTCAAGAATCTGGGGCTTTAGTATTTCTGGCTGGTAGACTAAGACCTACGACATCGCTTGGATAATGTAGTCGAAATAAGGCTGGGCCTCGGCAGCGTCTTCGTCAGACAGCAGATTTAGAGACGATTCCTTGAGGCAGCGGATGGCTTCGGCCATGCCGGGCACAGGCACCTCTAGAGCGTTGTACATTTCGCGAACGCCCACGATGCCAATGGCTTCAATCGGGGTTTGGTCGCCAGCTAGTACCCCGTAGGTAACCAAGCGCAGGTACCAGCCATAGTCGCGAATGCAGAGGGCGCGCTGCTTTTGGCCGTAGGCATTGCCACCGGGGGCGATGAAGTCTGGCCGTCGCCGCCATAGCTCTCTGCTGGCCTGGTCCACAATCTTTTTCTCATTCTCAGACAGAGTGGCGGCAATGCGGGTGCGCTGCTCGCCAGTCTTCAAAAAATCTTCAATGGCCTTGAGCTCGCCGGTGGTTGGGTAGCGCAGCTCGTCGTCGGCATTCAAAATAACTTGGCTAACAACAGACATAGTTAAAAATGACGGGGATGACCTTTTTCATTGATAGTTTAGCGACTTGGGGGGCATCAAGGAAAGTTAAATTCTCATTTAGTTAGCTACAAAGCCTGGCTAAATGAGGGGTATTGGTGACTAGCTTAGGAGCTGAATCGCTTGAATCTTAAGGGAATTTCAACCTCTGAACTGGTTTTTGGAGAATGAGAACGGGGTGGGAGATTTGTAACTTTTTCGACATATAGTTGCAGTACCGAGTGAGCCCGCTGCTGCCTTTGTGTTTCTGCCCAGGCCTCTGCTAACGCTGTCTGTTTAGCGAATGCTCTGGTAGAAGCAGGGTTGAAAATAAAATTATGGAATGGGTTGGCGAGGTGCTAAGGCGATAGCCTTAGGTATTGGGCGCGATCGCCCAAGGCCGGTCTTTGACCATCGCGCCCACCCCCAACCACCTCCTTTGCCCCTATGGACAAGCGATTGACCGATGACCAGGTGCAGCGCCTAGTGGCCGAGGTACAGCGACTCTCCGATCGCCACCACGCAGAGTTAGACACCGCCGAGGTGCAGGATATTTTGCAGCAGCTCGACCTGTCGCCCGAGTTTTTAGACGATGCCCTGATTCAACTCAAGCGCCAGGATGCCCTGGTGGTGCAGCAGCGTCGCCGACGCTGGCTGGTCGCCGGGGTGGCGGGAGCGGTGGCGCTGGGTCTAGCGAGCTGGCTGTGGCTGGGGAATCAACAGCAGCAGGAGCTAAGCCAGGTGGTGGCCCAGGGCGATCGCATCACCCTGAGCCAGGACGACGGCGGCAGTCTCAGCCGGGTGACGCCCCAATCGGGTGGCAGTGAGCTGGTCTACCGCATTACCCTGGCCGACGCCCCGGTGGGTGAGCAGCTAGCGCTCTCCTGTAGCTGGAGTGACTCCGATGGCCAGGTGGTGCACCAAAATCAGTACCGCACCAAGACCATTACCACGGCGGTGTGGCCCACCTACTGTCGCTACACCGTGGGCTCTGAGTCGCCCAAGGGAAACTGGACGGTGGCGGCCTTTGTCGGCGATCGCCAGCTCAGCGACGCTACCTTTACCGTGGAATAGAGGCTCTATGGGGTGGGATGCGATCGCAGCCATAGCGATCCAGGCCCAGGGCTGCCTCGGCTACTGGGGCTATGGTGATGAAGACTTTCTCCGGCCAACCCTGAGTGACCTGGTGGCCCAAACGCAGCTAAGCGACTGGCAGCTCCCATCTGTCCAGGGAGATTGCCGGATTGCCCTCTCGGCTTCTGGGATGCATGCTGATGCCTGGGTCACGGTGACTACCGACCGCCTCACTCTAGGGCGCGATGCCTTTGGTCGCATGACCCTGTATTGGATGCAGCGCGACCAGGGGATCTGGTTTGCTTCGCGGCTGCAATGGCTGCTGCCCCTGGTGCGTTCTCAGGGGAAATCGCCCCCGGTCAACTTGGCGGCGCTGTACGGCTACAGCTGCTTCTCCTACGTGCCGACGCCCCTTACCCCCGTAGAAGATGTGATGGCGCTACCGGCAGGCGTGGAGCAAACCTGGGCGGGACAGGTGCTCTCTCCCACCTGCCACAACCTGGTGAACTGGCGGGAGAGTGCTAGCCAACTAGACGATGAGGCGACGGCGATCGCCCAACTTCAGGCATTACTAAAAACCGCTGTGGAGCGCCAGGTTGCTGACCTGGGGGATGAGCCAGTCGGGGTGCTGCTGTCGGGCGGGCTGGATTCTTCCATTGTGGCAGCGCTGCTGGTGCAGGCGGGGGTGCGGGTGCGGGCCTATACCCTCGATTTTGGGTTCGATTTTGGCGAGGGCAGCCTGCCCGAGTGGCCCTACGCTGAGCAGGTGGCCCAATCTCTGGGGATTCCGCTGGTCAAGGTAGAGGCGATGCCCCGGCGCATTCGAGCCGCCCTGGGGGCAACGGCTAAGGCGCTAGATTTGCCCTTTGGCGATGGAGTCACCGTGCCCCTATACCTGCTCAACCAGGCCGCCAGCCAGGAGGTGGGGGTGATTTTTAACGGCGAAGGGGGCGATCAGCTGTTCGCCGGGTGGACGAACAAGCCCCTGATTGCCGCCAGCCTCTACCAGGCCGACCACCCCGAGGGCATTGAACCCTTTGCCCAGCAATATCTACGCACCTTCCATCGGCTGTGGGGCTACGAGGCCCAGGTGTTTCAGCCTGCGGTGCTGGGCGAAATTCAGGCGCTGAATTGCCAGGACTGGCTGTACCCGGCCCTCGAACCGACGGCGGCCCAGGGACTATTGCATCGGCTGCGGCGGGCGAGTTTGATGCTAAAGGGGGCGCAGAATATTCACCCTCGGGCGACCAATTTGGCCCTGGCCCAGGGGCTAAGGGTGCGATCGCCCTTTTGTGACCCCGACCTGGCCCAGTGGACCTTTGGCCTGGCCGGTACCCTGTGCCTTCAGGGGGCCTGCGAAAAGTACATTCTCAAGCGGGCGGTGGAACCCTGGCTACCCGCCGACATTGTGTGGCGGCCCAAGCGCGGCATGGGGGTGCCCTTAACCGCCTGGTGTTTAAATGAGTGGTGGCGCGACCTAGGCCAATGGCTGAATCCTGGGGTGCTGGCCGCCGAGGGCCGCTGGCAGCCGGATCTAGCCCTGCGCACGGCCCTGGGCGACCTCAGCGGTACCATTCAGGGGCGGCGGATGGGCGAAGTTCTGTGGCTGCTGGTGATGTGGCAGCAGTGGCGATCGCAAGTGCTGGGCGAACCCCTAGAAAATCCGCTGTGGCCGCATCCATTTTGGTTGCCCCCCCAAGTTTGGAGATACCGCAAGCGATGGCCCTAACCACCCAACCTAGACCCCAAACCGTCCCCATGCCAACTGCGTTTCAGCCCTCGACGGCGCTGGCGGCAGATCTCTTGCGGGTCTACGGGTCGCCGCTGTATGTCTACGACGGCGATCGCTTCCTCCAGACCCTACACCACATTGCCCAGGCCATTCCCTACCCCCGCACCCGCTTTCACTTTGCCACCGTCACCAACGGCAGTGTGGCGCTGCTGCAAATTGTTCGGGATGCGGGCTGGGGGCTGCACGCCAACACTCCGGGTGATATTTACCTGGGGCTACAGGCGGGGTTTGAGCCGAGGGCAATCGTCTACAGCGGCAGCAACCTCAGCCGCGATGATATGGCCCAGGTGTTGACCTGGGGCGTCGCTACTCTCAACCTAGACAGCCTGACCCAGCTTGAGCAACTCTGCGAGATCTATCAAACTCAGGACAGCGCTGCTAAGCACCCCTCCCTACGCCTGGGCCTGCGCCTTAACGATCCTGCTCTCACGGGTGACAGCCGCATTGGGGTCAGGCCCGAAGAGTTTGCGATCGCCCAAGCTCTCGTCACCAGGGCCAACGAATCCATCGGTGCTGCAAACCTTAAGCTCTGCGGACTGCATTTTTACCGGGGCACCGGCACCAACGCCACCCAGGCCTTTACCCAGGTGATTGACCGGGTGGTAAGCCTGGGTCAGCAGCTCCCCGACTGGGCCTATCTCGATTTTGGCGGCGGCTTTGGCCACCCCTACCGCCACGGGGGAGCGGTGTTTGACTGGGCAGTGTTTGGGGAAGGCATCACAGCGAAGTTAAACCAGCTGTCGCCGCCAGTGGAACTGGTGATTGAGCCGGGGCGGGCTGCGATCGCCGGATGCGCCGCCCTACTGACCACCGTAGTCTCGGTGAAATGGCAGGGCGATAAGCAAATCGCCGGGGTCGATACCACCGTGGCCAACCTGTCGGTGCCCTCCGTCCATGGCGGCTACCGCGAGATTGTCGCTCTGGCTCCCAGCTCATCCCCCCAGACCTACCCTACCGATGTCTGCGGCAACACCACCTATTCCCGCGACTACCTGGGGCGCAACTGTCAGCTGCCAAAGCTGGCCCCCGGTGACACCCTGGCTGTTTTGGATGTGGGGGCCTACGGCTACGCCATGGCGTCTCACTTTTTGCACCGTCCGCGACCGGCGGAAGTGCTGCTTCAGGCCGGTCAGCACCGCCTGATTCGTCGGCGAGAAAGTTACCAAACGCTCATTCACAATCAAATTTTTTAGCTTCTATTTTTTAGTTCAAGGGCAAGGGAAACGGCTATGAAATGCATTCAATGCGCCGCTGAAAACAATCTCAAAGACCGCACCGCTAACTCGGGTCGCTGCAAAAACTGCAACCACCCCTTTGCCTTTGAACCCACTATTATGGATGTCAAAATCCGTTTCACCGATGGGTTCTTTGCGAAGGCGCTATCCGATATTTCAGCCAATGACACGCTTTATTTCACCCCCAAACAGCTGCTCTACCTATTAGAAAAACGGCTAGGTCGCAAAGTGGCTATGGGTGAGCGGGTTGCTAGAATTATTCCTGGCGTTTTCTTAGTCGCAATTGGCTTTTTTACCGCCGTCTTTGGCATTGGCCTGCTCATAATTCCCATTGGCCTGTGGCTGATTATTTCCGGTCTGCGCCGACCCGTTCGGCGATCTGAGCCCCATCGAGATGTTGTCCTAACCAACACCATGGTGAATACCTGGCTCCAGCAGTGGCAGCGATATAATCCACCCCCAACTAAACTGCTGCCGCCCCCCAGTGCTGCCGCATCCCTAGCCCCTGCCGCTGACGATGTGACGGCCTACAGCTTTGACCGAGTGCTGGTGTGCGACAGCGTGGCGATCGCCCAACTCCTGATCGCCAACAACATTCACTTCGAGCACAACTGCGCAGTGCTGAGCATCACTGGCTACCCCCGCACCATCTTTGCCACCACCATGGCCATGCTGCGCCGCAACCCAGATTTGCAAGTAATCGCACTGCACAACTGTAGCCCCCGAGGCGTGGCCCTGGTACAGGAACTGCGCACCAGCCCCGACTGGTTTGCCGAAAATACCCCGATGATTTTTGACCTGGGCCTGCTGCCCCGGCAGATCGAAGCGGCCCGGCAGCAGGCCTATATTCAGGTTTCGACCGACTCGGCCCAGGCGGCTAAAACCATGTCAGCCGAGGTGCGTCAATCGCTGTCGGAGACCGAGTTGCAGTGGCTAGAAGCAGGGTATTTTGTCGAGCTAGAGTCCTTCACTCCCCAACGGCTGATGCAAATTGTCAGTCGTGGCATTGCCAGGCTGCAAAACCTGGGCGAAGACGTTGACGACAATTTGATTTTGGTGGGCGATGTCGGCAGCAGCGGCGGCACCTTCATTTACGCCGCTGACAATTTTGGTTGACCTGTAGCCAAATTTCTAGACTGACCAGCAGCCACAGCTTGACGCCGTAGCGTCGCCAGGGGTCGCCCTGATAATTCAGCCACTGTTGAATCAATGTTTGATTGAGGTAGGGGGCGATCGCCGCCCGACGACTCAGCAGCAACTCCCTGGCTGCCCGCTGCCATTCGCGCTGAAACCCGGCCTGCACGGGCACCATCATGCCGCTTTTGGGGCGCTTGAAAATGGCCTCGGGCAGCAGATCGCTCACCGCCTGCTTGAGCACAGCTTTTTCCTCCACCCCCGACAGCTTGTATTGCGGGGGAATAGTCATGCTCAGCTCGACAATGCGCTGGTCAAACAGGGGCGATCGCCCCTCGACCCCGGCGGCCCGGGTGAGGTTATTAACCTTGGTCAAAATCTGGTCAGCCCCTTTAAATTTAATGTTTAGCGCCATCAACCGATTTAGGTAGCTAGCCGAGCTGTGCAGATCTTCGGCAAAGCAGTAGGGCTCATGCTGCACCGCTGCCCAGAGATCAGGCTTGAGCAACTGGGGCAGGTCGGCGGCGCACTTGCGAAAGGCCAGCAGGTACGCCTGAAGCGGGTCTTGCGGACTGATGGAACCGTAGAGCTGGTTGATCAGCATCGGCTGGTTTTTGGGGCCGCCAAAGCAGGGGTCGCCCCCTTCGCCATTGAGCACCACCGCCACCTGCTGCCGCGCCAGCTGCCCCAGCAGCAGGTTCGGCACAGTTAATGGGTCGCCGATGGGGTCGTCGAGCCAGGCCATGGCCTCGGGCAGCTGCTCCCACATTTGGGCTAGGGGAATTTCGAGAATGTGGTGCTGGGTGCCGCAGTGCTGGGCCACTAGGCTCGAAAACTCTAGCTCGTTGGGGTAAGGGTCGCCAAAGTGAATGGAGTAAGTGTGGACGGGATCATGGTGATATTTAGCGGCCAATGCGGTGATGGCGCTGGAGTCGAGCCCGCCGGAGAGAAATACGCCCACTGGAGCGTCTGGCAAAGAGTCTTGTACGACCTGGTTCAGGTGCGATCGCAGCCGCTCCCCATGCCATTCCAAAGATTCTCCGTTGCCCTCAGCCTCCAGCCGCTCCTCCAGGTGCCAGTAGGCTTGGCAATCATCCCCAGGCCAGGAGATCCGGGTGCCGGGGCGCAGCTCGCGCACATCTTGCCAGAGGGTGCGATCGCCCGGCACAAAGGCGCAGCACAGATAGTCGCGCAGGGCGATCGGGTCAAGCGCATTGGAGCGGTAGGGGGCGAGCGATCGCAGATCCCCCGCCGCCCACCGGGTTGCCCCCTGGGCAGTGTAGTACAGCGTTCTGGCCCCCGCTGGATCGCGCCCCAGCTCCAGCACCTGCTGCTCCCGATCCCACACCGCCAGGCAAAAGGAGCCCACCAGCTTGGTCAAAGTTTCGCCCTGCCACCGTTCCCAGGCGACAGCCACCAGCTGCATATCTGACTGGTGCAGCGAATTCTCTAAGGCAAGGTCGGTGAGTAGCGATCGCCGCTCCCGCAGCCATACATCCCCCACCACCACGTAGCGCCCCGAGGGGCTGAGCACCAGCTGGCTCTCCACTGACCGACCTGGATTGAGGGCGATCGCCAGCGGCCCCTCCTGCCAGGCGGCTCCCTTAAGGTTGGCCCCCGGCCCCCAACCCAAACACCAGGTCGGCGCTACCGGCAGTGGGTAACGGATAGGTTGCCTGGGAAACCGCAGCATGGTGACTACATTTGCAAGTCAGATTAGGGATGCGACCATCCTACGCAGTTTGGTATTGAATACTATCTGGCCACTACCCTTCGATACTCAATGATTGATAGCACATAAGCTATCATAAACGCATCATGGTGAATCGGATTGTCGTTGACACCAGCGTTTTTGTCAGCGCTCTCATTGGGTCAACTGGCCCTAGTCGAGAGCTGATTCGCCGTTGTCTGCTCAAAGACTATCAGCCCCTCATGGGCAATGCGCTCTTTTCTGAATATGAAGCTGTCATTGGGAGGGATTATATTCTCGATCGATGTCGCCTGACTAAAATTGAAATAGACACTCTGTTTCAAGCTTTTATAAGCGTGTGCAAATGGACATTTATTTACTACACCTGGCGTCCCAATCTCAAGGACGAAGCAGATAATCATCTCATTGAGCTAGCGGTGGCGGGTAATGCCCAAATTATTGCTACCCAAAATATTCGAGATTTTCAAAACGCTGAGTTGCTCTTTCCTGATCTCCAAATTCTTACCCCGGCAGACCTGCTCAATCGGTGAAATTATGGCTACTTTAACCATTCGCCTACCCGACGATAAGCACGAAAGGCTCAAAGAACTCGCCCAGAGTCGAGGCATCAGCGTCAACAAGCTGATGGAAGAGCTATCGACGATCGCCCTTGTAGAATTTGACACCTACACTCGGTTCAAGGCCATGGCCGTTCTTGGCAGCCCCCAAGCGGGGTTACAGATTTTAGATAAGCTCGATGCGCTGGAGCAGAATTAATCGGAGATATAGCGGTAACCAGTTTGGTTGAAAATTTTTCCAATAAGCGTTTCAACGTTTCTACTTGCTTCACAGCAGGTCGGCGCGGGGGCGGAAGCGTTCGGTTTGGCGCAGTTCTTCGTAGAGGGCTTTTTCGCGATCGCTCAGCCCGGTCGGCACCACTACCTCTAACTCCACAATCTGGTCACCGCGATGTTCTCTGCCGATGGGGTAGCCCCGTCCCGCCAGCTGAATGATTTGCCCAGTCTGTGTCCCCTGGGGCAGGGTTGTACGCACCGGGCCATCCAGCGTGGGGATGTCGATGGTGCTGCCCAGGGCGGCTTCGCTGGGGGTAATGGGCACCCGACAGTACAGGTCATTGCCTTGGAGGGTGTAGAAGGGGTGCGGGTCAACCTGGATGCGCAGGTACAGGTTGCCGCCGCCTACGCCCTGCCCCCGCAGGCGAATGCGCTGGCCGGTGACCATGCCAGCGGGCATGTTGACTTCCAGCGATCGCCCGTCTTCAAGGCGAATGCGCTCACGCCCGCCGCGAAAGGCTTTTTCGAGGGGAACGGTGAGGTCGGCCTCGGCATCGCGAGGATCTCGGGTTGGGCTAGTCTGATAGGCCCGCGGGCTCTCTGACCCGTAGCCATTGCCGGTGGCTGTATCCCCCCGACGGGTGGGCGTACGGCGGTTGAGCAGTTGATCCACAAAGACATTGAAGTCGGGAAACTCTCCAAACCCAAAGTCTTCGAGGGAAATGCGCCCGCCGAAGAGATCGCCAACGACAGATTTGCCCTGGCCTTTTTTAAAGCCCTCCTGCTGCCAGTACTCACTAAATTTCTCGTACTGGGCGCGCTTTTCGTCGTCAGAAAGTACAGTGTAGGCTTCGCTGACGAGCTTGAACTGCTCTTCGGCAGCCTGGTCACCGGGGTTGAGATCGGGGTGGTACTGCCGGGCTAGTTTGCGATAGGCCTGCTTGATGTCGCTAGAGGATGATTCTCTGGAAACCCCCAGAATGTCGTAATAGTTCCGAAAGTTCTCCATCGAGGGGTGGGTGAGTAGGGGCGTAGGTGGGTGGATGGGTAAGGGGTTGGAATTTCCTCGGCGGGGGATTTGCCTGCCTCAGAGTTTAGGAGGATTAGAGCCACTCGTCGCGATCGCTCCAGTTGTCGCCGTCGTAGCGGGGGGCCGGGCGACGGTTGTCTGGACGTGGGGTAGACGGCCTGGCAGCATCGGCCCCTCGCTCGGGGGAAGCCGGGCGAGAGCGGTTCTCGGGGGGCTGATCTTGAGCGGGGCGATTCGCCGAGGCGGGTTGCCCCCAGGGGTCATCATCCCAACTGCCGTCTGGGCGCGGGGGCGCGGGGCGGTTCCCTGAGGAAGCCGCTTCGCCAGCGTAGGGGTCATAGCCCTGATTGTCGTAGCCCCGACTGCCAGGGCGGTCGGTTCCAGAGTTGCGGTACCTAGACTCGCCATAGCCTGGCTCAGGAGCACCGGGTTCGTTGTAACTCTGGCGGTCGTAACCTAGGCTGTCGTAACCCTGGCGGTCGTAGCCCGGTTGACCGTAGTCTGGGTCGCCATAGGCGGGGCGAACAGGCCCAGAATTCTGCGCTCGCGGCGCGTCTGCTGGGGGAAATTGCCCGTAGTCTTGGCGACCGTAGCCAGACTGGTCGTAGCCAGATCGATAGTCGTCAGGGGCAGATCGTGGCGCATCGCCAGACTGCCTGTAGTCCTGGCGATCGTAGTCTTGTTGACTGTAATTTTGGCGATCGTAGCCAGATTGGCCATAGTCCTGGCGGCCATAGTCTGCGGCAGGCGGCTGGGAGCGGCTGGGTTCGGGGCGATCGTAGCCCTGGCTGTCGTAGCTCTGACCACCATAGCCCGGGCTGCCGTAGCCCTGATTGCCGTAGCCCGGGCTGCCAGAGGGAGGACTGTTGTAGCCCTGGCCGTTGTAGCCGGTTGTGCCGTAGGCGCGATTGTCGTAGGCGGGGCTGCCGTAGCGCTGGCCGCCTGCTCCGCTGCGGTTGTCGTAGTCCCAGTCGTCATCCCAGTTGCCCCAGGAGGTAGAGCCTTGATAGCCGTAATTGGGCCGGGCATCTAGGTCGTCGTCGAAGGTAAAGGTTTTCTTGAGGGTGCTGCCGATCTGGCCGAGAATACCGCCTTCGGGGGCATCGTCGGCTTCGTAGAGGTAGGCCTCGCGGTTGAGGTCATAGAGTTCGTCTTGCAGCTCGGCTTGGGCGATGTCGATGCCCCGCTCGTCGCTTTGCTCCAGGTAGTCGCGCAGCTCCTGCACTAGACCTTCAATGCGGCGGCGGCGATCGCGGGCAAACTGCATGCCAAAGTCGAGGGCCACCTCCCGCAGCAGTCGCTCGGCCTGGAAGGTGAGGGCTTCGGCCCGGTTGCGCTTCTCGACTCGCTCTCGCTGGAGGCGATCGGTTTCGGCAAACTCCTCCGCCTCGCGGATCATCCGCTGCACTTCGCCTTCTTCGAGGTTAGATGCGCCTTGGACGGTCAGACTCTGCTCGCGCCCGGTGGTTTTATCCATCGCCGACACCTGCAGAATGCCGTTGGCGTCGATATCAAAAGAGACCAGCACCTGGGGCACGCCGCGCGGCGCGGGGGGAATGCCCATCAGCTTAAAGCGACCCAGAGACTTGTTGTCGGCCCCCATCTCGCGCTCGCCCTGGAGCACGTGGACTTCTACGGAAGTCTGGTTGTTCTCAGAAGTCGAGAAAATATCCGATCGCCGCACCGGAATCGTGGTGTTGCGCGGAATCACCTTCTTCATCACGCCCCCAATGGTCTCCAGCCCCAGGGACAGTGACGTGACATCGAGCAGCATGATGTCCTGCACTTCTTGGGTGATGATGCCCGCCTGCACGGCAGCCCCCACGGCGACGGCTTCATCAGGGTTCACATTCTGGCTGGGTTCGAGGCCGATCAGACCACGCACCAAGTCCTGCACCATGGGCATGCGGCTGCCGCCCCCCACCAGCACCACCTCGTCAATGTCGTTGGGGGTGAGGCCTGCATCGCTGAGCGCCTGCTTGAGGGGAGCGCGCAGAGCGCTGACCAGATCGCCACAGATGCCTTCGAACTGCGATCGGCTCAGGCGCGTCTCAATGTGCTTTGGGCCTTCGGGGCTAGCGGTGATGAACGGCAGGCTAATTTCGGTGCTGGCCACGCCAGAAAGCTCAATCTTAGCTTTCTCCGCTGCCTCAGTCAGCCTCTGGAGAGCCTGGCGATCTTTGCGTAGATCAATGCCCTCTTTTTCGAGAAACTCATCGGCCAGCCAATCCACAATTTTGGTGTCGAAGTTGGTGCCGCCGAGCTGGGTATCGCCGGAGGTCGATCGCACCTCAAACACCCCATCACCCACGTCGAGAATCGACACGTCGAAGGTGCCGCCCCCCAGGTCAAACACCAAAATAGTCTCGTTTTGAACCTGATCGAGGCCGTAGGCCAGCGCTGCCGCCGTCGGTTCATTCAAAATGCGCTTGACTTCCAGTCCCGCAATCCGCCCAGCGTTGCGAGTAGCCTGGCGCTGGGCGTCGTTAAAGTAGGCGGGCACGGTGATTACCGCGCCGGTCACCGGCTGGCCCAGGTAGCGGCTGGCCTCATCCGCCAGCTTGCGCAGCACAATGGCCGAAATTTCTTCGGGGGCAAAATCTTTTTCGAGGCGGGGGCAGCGAATTTTGACGTTGCCCAGGTCATCGCGGCGAATGGTGTAGGGCACCCGCTTAGACGATGGGTCAAGCTCGGCGTAGCGGCGACCCATGTAGCGCTTGACGCTGTAGAAGGTGTTTTGAGGGTTGAGCACCGCCTGCCTGCGAGCCATCTGCCCTACCAGCCGCTCGCCCTCTTTGCTAAAGGCCACCACCGAGGGCGTAGTTCGCATCCCCTCGGCGTTGGCAATTACCACCGGCTTGCCGCCCTCCATTACAGAGACCACGGAGTTGGTCGTGCCCAGGTCGATGCCAACTACTTTTCCCATTCGCTCTGGCGTCTCCTTATCTGTCGGACTGCGTGCTCAATGAAGGTTAGCACCGAGGGGGCATCGCTTCTGCCAACCTACTTACATCAACTTTCTTAATGATAGTCTGTCACAGGCTGGCCTAGATTCTACCGCACGGCTTTTGGAGGCTGGTTGGGGAGCGGTAGGGAGGGCTGGGGAGATGAGGGGGGGATAGGAAGTAACAGTGCCTCTGGGTTTGGGAATGACCTAGACTGGAGCTATCTTGAAGCTCAGCTTTCTTCTCTATGGTGCAGACGCGGCCCAGGTTCTATAGCTTTGACGAGTATCTGGCCTACGACGACGGCACGGAACATTTTTACGAGCTATTTAATGGAGAACTGATTGAGGTGCCGCCAGAGTCGGGCTACAACACCAGCGTTGCTTTTTTTCTATCTATTCAGCTAGCGGCTCTGGTGGGGCATCTGCGGGTGCGGCTTCATGGCCTGGAGCTTGAGGTTAGGGGCGAACCGAAGAATCGCTACCCTGACCTGACGGTAATTCAGCCGGAGCACATTCAGCTGTTGGCCAAGCGCAACACCATTCGTCTGACGATGCCACCGCCAGCCCTTGTGATGGAAGTAGTTAGCCCTGGGGAATTGCAGTGGGAGCGTGACTACGTGGCCAAGCGTGCCCAGTACGAAGATTTAGGTATTCCTGAGTACTGGATAATCAATCCTCAAGACCAGACAGTGCTGGTGCTGGCGCAGCAGGGGCAGGGGTTTGCTCCGGTGGGGACGTTTGCAGGGGAGCAACCGATCGCATCGGCCCAGTTTGCCGGTCTCACCCTGACCGCCGCTCAGCTTTTTGCGGCAGGGTTGCCAGAATAGCGCACCATAGCTAGAGGTGCTGTTTCATCTACCGGCGATCGCGCCCCTTCACCGCCTCTCAACAACAATCCTCGCGGTCACTGCCCGCTATGCGTATCAACCTGGATATTCCCGACGGCATCGCCCAATGCCCATCCTTTTCTAGGGCCGACTGGCTGCGGGAAATGGCGATTTCTCTCTTCGAGCAGGAGCAGGTTACCTTGGGCATTGCCAGCCAGATTGCGGGCATCCACCTGATGGAGTTTCAAAAAATTATCGGCAGTCGCGGCGTCTGTGCTCACTACGATGCCGTAGAGTTTGCTGACGACATGGAAAACCTGCGTCGCCGGGGCTGGCTATGACCATTGTGAGCGATACTTCATCCTTAGGCAGCTTGGCTCTGATTGACTACCTCTGGCTGTTAGAGGCAATCTACGGCACCGTGGTGATTTCAGAAGTGGTGGCACGGGAACTGGCAACGGCCAAGAATGCCCGCATTCAGGCGGTGCTGTCGGTTAGCTGGGTCAAGGTACAGGTGCCAACGGAAGGCGCGATCGCCCAGGTTCAGCAGCAAGGGCAACAGTTCGATTTGGGTGACACCCACACCCTGGCCCTAGCCCTTCAGCTCAACGCCGACGAACTGCTCATCAACGAACGGCGGGGACGGCAGGTGGCCCAAGAGCTGGGACTATCGGTGATTGGCATTGTTGGCATTATTCTGATTGCCAAGCAGAGGGCACTCATCCCCAGCGTGCGGCGGGTGATGGATACCCTGGTTGAGCTAGCCGGTTTTCGCATCAGCCACCAGCTTTACCAAAAAATCCTTAAGTTTGTCGATGAAATCTAAAGTGTCCGATTTGCAGGTTCAAGGTTTAGGGCTGTATCTGACACATTGAACCTGCCCGCCCCCGATACCCGCAACTCCCCAGGTTCACCATCAAAATGGCAGAATCCCTAGGTACACTGTTTTTAATGCAATAGTCCCCGCGCTCCAGGTTTTGTGATGACGGCCACCGTTCCCGCTCTCTCCGCCCAGTACGACCCCACGCAGACCGAAACCAAGTGGCAGGCCCAGTGGGAAGAGAACCAGGTCTTTAAAGCCGACCCCGACCACCCCGGCGAACCCTACTGCGTGGTGATTCCACCGCCGAACGTGACCGGCAGCCTGCACATGGGCCACGCCTTTGAGAATGCGCTGATCGATACTCTGGTGCGCTACCAGCGTATGGCCGGGCGCAATACCCTGTGGCTACCGGGCACCGACCACGCCAGCATTGCCGTGAGCACGATTTTAGATCGGCAGTTCCAGGCTGAGGGGTTGAAGAAGGAGGATGTGGGGCGCGATCGCTACCTAGAGCGCGCCTGGGACTGGAAAGCCGAATCCGGCGGCACCATCGTCAACCAGCTGCGCAAGCTGGGCGTCTCGGTGGACTGGAGCCGCGAGCGCTTCACCATGGATGAGGGGCTTTCCCACGCGGTGCTCACTGCCTTTACCCAGCTCTACGACGAGGGGCTGATCTACCGGGGCAACTATATGGTCAACTGGTGCCCCGCCAGCCAGTCGGCGGTATCTGACCTGGAGGTGGAGCAGCGCGAGGTCGATGGGCATCTGTGGCACTTCCGCTACCCCTTCACCGACGACTCGGGCTACTTAGAAGTCGCCACCACCCGCCCCGAAACCATGCTGGGCGACACAGCGGTGGCGGTCAATCCCAACGACGATCGCTACCGGCATATGGTCGGCAAAACCCTGCGGCTGCCGATTGTGAACCGCGAGATTCCGGTGATTGCCGACGACTATGTCGATGCGGAGTTTGGCACCGGCTGCGTCAAAGTCACCCCCGCCCACGACCCCAACGACTTTGCCATGGGCCAGCGCCACAGCCTGCCCCTAATCACCGTCATGAACAAAGACGGCACCATGAATGAGAATGCGGGGCCATTCGAAGGGCTAGACCGCTTCGAGGCGCGCAGTGCAGTGGTGCGTCGGCTGGATGAGGAGGGCTTTTTGGTGCGCATTGAGGATTATCACCATACAGTGCCCTACAGCGATCGCGGCAAGGTGCCCGTTGAGCCGCTGCTCTCGACTCAGTGGTTCGTCAACATTCGCCCCCTGGCCGACAAAGCGCTGGATTATTTGGACAATCGTCAAGAGCCCAAATTTGTGCCCGATCGCTGGACTAAGGTCTACCGCGACTGGCTGGTAAACCTGCGCGACTGGTGCATCTCCCGCCAACTCTGGTGGGGCCACCAAATTCCCGCCTGGTATGCCGTGAGCGAAACCGGCGGTGAAATCACCGACAACACCCCCTTCGTGGTGGCCGCTACGGAAGAAGAGGCCAAGGCCAAGGCCACCGAGCGGTTTGGCGAATGGGTGACCCTGACCCGCGACCCCGACGTGCTCGACACCTGGTTTTCCTCCGGTCTGTGGCCCTTTTCCACCATGGGCTGGCCTGACGAGTCGGCCAAAGACTTCCAGACTTACTACCCCACCACCACCCTGGTCACCGGTTTCGACATCATCTTTTTCTGGGTGGCTCGCATGACCCTGATGGCGGGGCACTTCACCGACACCATGCCCTTCGAGACCGTCTACATCCACGGCCTGGTGCGCGACGAAAACAACAAAAAGATGTCGAAGTCGTCGAACAACGGCATTGACCCCCTGCTGCTGATCAACAAGTACGGCACCGACGCCCTGCGCTACACGCTAATTCGCGAAGTCACCGGGGCGGGCCAAGACATTCGCCTGGAGTACGATCGCAACACTGACGAATCCGTTTCGGTCGAAGCCAGCCGCAATTTCACCAACAAGCTGTGGAACGCCTCCCGCTTTGTGATGATGAACCTGGGCGGTCAGTCCCCCACCGAGCTGGGCGCACCGGCACCAGAGCAACTAGAACTCGCCGATCGCTGGATTCTCTCCCGCTACAACCGGGTGGTGCAGAGCGTGCGCAGCAATCTCGACGCCTACGGCATGGGCGAAGCCGCCAAAGACCTCTACGAGTTCACCTGGGGCGACTTCTGCGACTGGTACATCGAACTGGTCAAGCCCCGCCTCCAGGGCGATAACCCGACCTTAAAGCGCGTCGCCCAGCAGACCCTGGCCTTTGTGCTCGACGGCATTCTCAAGCTGCTGCACCCCTTTATGCCCCACATCACCGAAGAGGTGTGGCACACGCTCAGCCAGGTGGGCAACGACCAATTCTTGGCGGTGCAGCCCTACCCCAGGGCTTTCCCCGGCCTGGTGGATGACGGATTGGAGCAGCAGTTTGCCCTGGTGTTTAACACCGTGCGCACGGTGCGCAACCTGAGGGCCGAGGCGGGCATCAAACCAGGTCTGCGCATCGAGACCATTCTCGAAAGCGAGAGTGCCGACGAACGCCACATTCTGCAAGCTACCGCTGACTACATCAAAGATCTGGGCAAGATCGACACCCTGGTGATCCTCGGCGGCAAACAGCCGGTGTCAACGGCCCATGCCGTCGATGGCACCGTGGGGGCAGCAAACTCCTTAGATAAGCTCAGCGATAACCCCGTCGTGGCCGAGGTGCAAGACTTTTGGCACACCATGCTGCCCCTGTTTGAAGAGCCGCTGCACTACGCCGGATCGTTCTTCGCCGACATTCGCCGCCCGGCCTACACGCTGCTGTGGATTCTGGCGGGGGTAATTTTGCTGCGGTTCTCTGGGGCCGTGGTGACGGCGGTGGATAGCACGCCCATCTTTGGCACGCTGATGGAGCTGGTGGGCCTGTGGTTTGTGTTCAACTTTGTGCGGCAGAACTTGCTGACGGGGGGCGATCGCGATCGCCTCGCCCAGACCTACCAGCAGTGGCGGCGCAATATCTTTGGCCCTGACACAGCTACTCCCCAAGCGACTACCCAATTGCGCCCGATGCCCTCGGCTACCAATCAATCCAGTCATAGCAGCGCCGCTGAAGCGTCTGCGGAACCGCCGCAGAAGTTGTTTGCCGGGGTCACGGGCACCGTGCAGGTGCTGATTCCCTTAACCGGCGTTGTGGATATCGAAGCCCTGAGGGCCAAGGTAGAAAAAGATCTGGCCAAGGTAGAGGCCGAAATCAAGTCGCTCTCAGGGCGGTTGAGCAACTCTGGCTTCGTAGATAAAGCCCCCGCCGATGTCGTGCAGGGAGCCCGCGATGCTCTCGCAGAGGCCAAGGCTCAGGCGGCGATTCTCAAGTCACGGCTGGGGATGCTGTAAAGGATTTTGCCAGGCATTCAACTCAACTGGGCTCGATCTTTCGATGCGTACACAGGATAGATCTATCGCCCAAGTCAAAACCGGCTCAGAGGTGCGAGCCTTTCTCGCCCTGGCGGTGCCCCTGGCCGGGGCTCAGGTGGCCCAGGCTGCCGTGGGCTTTGTGGATACTTTAATGATGGGACGGTTGGGGGCCAACACCCTGGCCGCAGGCGGGCTGGCAGCAATTAGCTTTCAGCTGCTGCTGGCGGTGATTGGCGGGTTTGTAATGACGGTGGGGCCGTTGGTGGCTCAAGCCTTTGGGGCCGGGCAAAAAGACCAGGTTGAGGCGATCGCCCGCCAGGGATTTTGGCTCTCCCTGGGGCTCAGTCTGCCGATGATGGCGGTGCTGAGCCAGCTCGATCGGGTGATGCTGGGGCTGGGGCAGCCCGAGGCGATCGCCACCCTGACCGGCCCCTATTTTCAGTGGATCTTATGGGGCGCATTCCCTGCCCTGGGTTTTGCCATGCTGCGGGGCTACGCCTCGGCCCTGGCTGAGGCCCAGGTGGTGATTGTGATTGTGCTGGTGGGCACGGCTTTTAACATTGCGGGCAACTACGCCCTGGGATTTGGCAAATGGGGCTTCCCCGCCCTGGGGCTGGGGGGGCTGGGGCTGGCCAGCGGACTAAGCTACTGGCTGATGTTTGGGCTGTTTTTGATCTACACCCTCAAGCATCCGCGTTTGAAGGTATACCGTTTTTGGCGGGGGTGGCACCGGGTACAGCCCCGACTAGTCGGTCGGCTGCTGGGCATGGGGAGCGAGATTGCTGTCACCATCGCCCTAGAATTCAGCCTGTTCGCCGTGGTTACGTTTTTGATGGGGATCCTTGGCCCTGAGGTGCTGGCCGCCCACCAGACCGTGTACCAAACCATCTACCTAATTTTCATGGTGCCGCTGGGCATGTCCTACGCGGCAACGGCCAGGGTGGGGCAGGCGCTGGGCCAGCAAGACCTGGGCGCGGCGCGGCGGGCGGGGTATGTGGCGATGGCGATCGCCGCCGCCTTTATGCTGCTAGCCACCCTGGGGCTGCTGCTGTTTCGCCAGTCCATCATTGGTCTATATCTAGACCTGCGCGACCCGGTCAATGCCCCGGTGGTCGCCCTGGCCCTGCCGATGATCGTAGTCGCCGCCCTAGCCCAGCTCACCGATGGCGTCCAGCGGGTGGCCTCTGGGGCACTCTACGGGCTGCAAGATACCCGCATGCCCATGGTGCTCAGCGGGGTGGCCTTTTGGGGAGTGGGGCTGACTACGGGCTACATTCTCGGTTTTTGGCTGGGCCTCGGCGGGGTAGGGCTGTGGATTGGCCAATCCATTGGGGTGGCCACCGCTGGCATAATTTTTGTAGTCCGGTTCCATCGCTTGACTCGCCCCAGTCGGGCGATCTGACGGTGGCGGAGTATAGCTCCAGGGCCATGGTGAGATAGGGTAGTTTATGGACGCACGGTTTCGTAACGAATGAGGCGACGAATGGTGCCTGGAGAAACATTCAGCCGCTGCGCCATTTCTGCCTCAATGGCCGACGGCGATCGCAGCGGTAGGTAAAAGTCGAGGGTGCGAGGCACCGGCTGCACCACAATCACTTCAACTCGAGTCGCCCGGCGATCGCCCTCAGCAGCCGGATTCTGACCCTCGTTGTCGATCACAGCGCGAATGCTGAGAATGCCTTCGTTCTGCGCCGCCGTATTGGTCGCTAAGACCAGAGGGTCGATCGCCCGGCCCGCCACCCCCAGGTAGTGATGAGTCCAGCCGTAGCCAGCCAGCCAAAATGCAGCCCCCAACAGCCCTAGAGGTAGCCAGAACTCTAGGCCAGAGTGGGTGAGGATACGTTTGAGCGCAGGCATAGGCGATGGGGAAGGTTGGGAAGTGGGTAATGTAGATGAGTCAGGGATGGGGTGGGGATGATTCTAAAGCTTAACGTCACCGACATAACATCGACCCACCCATTCACTTACTCATCTCCCCATCTACTCCCCTCTCCCTACTTCCCTTGAGTAAATTAACTAATGGTGAACAGCAGGTTAAGCTAGCAAAGCGAGGGTTTCAGACTTTAGAATACCGGCTGCGTTATCCCAGTCAGGTGATAACCCATAGTCAGCTAGAACAAGCCCTGTAGGCCATGAGCACCGAGCCCGAAAGCAATGCTCGCGCGACGCCTGAGGCTGCGCTGAGAGCAGCTAGGCACCGACACCTAGCTTGCACCCATCGACGGCAGGGGCGATCGCGTTAGCATTGGCGATCGAACTCTATCCCTAAGCCCGTCTTATCCCACCGACTCACCTCCCATTCCTTTGTCTCTCCCTATACCCATGTTTACCCGCAGCCGCAAACATCTCACCCAGTGGCTCATGCTAACCATGGGCAGCGTTTTTGTAGTGTTTGGCGGGCTGGTCTACGTCATTGAAGTCGAGCGAGAGCTCAACAAACTCGACCAGCAGCTCTACCGCGAAGCGGAGCTCATGATTAGCAGCGGCGGCGCTGGCTCGTCGCCCAACCCAACTTACCCCGTGCAGTTTCAGATCAAAACGGTGCCGCTGCTGGGGGGCAGCACCCTCAGCATTACCTCAGATCTGGCCTACGCCCGCTGGTACGACACCAACAACCACCTGCTGACGTTTTTTGGGCCGTTGCCGGGCGATCAGCGCAACATTCAGCCCGGCTACAAAACGCTGACCTACGAGGGCCAACGCCTGCGCCAGATGACGGTGCCCATTGAGTCGGCGGGGCAAACCCTGGGCCACCTAGAACTGGCCACCACCCTGGTGCCGGTGGAAACCGCCCTTAACCAAATCCGGCTAGTTTTAAGCCTAGGGCTGCCAGTGGGGGTGGGCCTGATTGGGCTGCTGAGCTGGTGGTTCGCGGGCCAGGTGATGCGGCCCATTCAGCTGTCGTACCAGCGATTAGAACAGTTTAGTGCCGATGCCAGCCATGAGCTGCGGTTGCCGGTGGCCTCCATTCTCAGCCAGGCCGAGCTGGGGCTGATGACGGCTTCGCCCCAAGAACAGGTGGCGCGGCTCCAGCACATTGCCGGGCTGGCCCAGTCGACGGGGCGGCTGATTAACAGCCTGCTGGTGCTGGTGACCGCCGATCGCTGGTCGGGCACCCAGCGGTGCAACCTTACCCTCTTGGTGAAAGAACTCGCCCGCGAGTATCAGTCTCAAGCTAAGGCTAAGGGACTGTGGTGGCGGCTAGAGCTGCCCCAAGCTCCCCTCTGGGTGAATGGAGACGCCAATTTGCTCCGGCAGGCGATTGCCAACCTGCTCAGCAATGCCTGCCGCTATACCGCGACCGGGGGCGAGGTCGCCCTCTCCCTCAGCCACCGCCTCGACCGGATTATGATTACGGTGCAGGACAGCGGCATTGGCATTCCAGAGGCCGATTTGCCCCGCGTGTTTGACCGCTTTTACCGGGTTGACAAGGCGCGATCGCGCGATACCGGCGGCGTTGGGCTAGGGCTGGCGATCGCCCAGCAAATTGTTCAGGCGCACCAGGGCAAGCTTACAGTCGTCAGCACCGAAAACGAGGGGTCAACCTTCACCATTACCCTGCCGTTACTCCTGCCTGCCCGTGCCCAGGGGCAACCTGTCTCCCCGCAGACCTCGAGCCGCAAGGCAAAGTGTTAGGCCAAAAACGTGTTAGACCAAACCCGTCATGGATTTCTCGTCGGCCAGATTACGACGGAAGATTCCTGAAACCTTCGTTCTGCCGTTGACCGTCAAAACCTGTCCAGAGTGTTGTTCCTATGATTTTTAGTCGCAAAGTATGGCTAGCGGCATCTTTGCCAATGGTTTTGGCGGTGGCGGCCTGCGGTGGTGGCTCTGCTCCTACCGCCGACCCCGATGCTCCCCCGGTGTCTGCTGGCGACGGCAGCGGCACCACGATTCCGATCAGCGGGGCTGGGGCGACATTCCCCGCACCGATTTTCCAGCGCTGGTTTGACGCCTACACCCGAGAAGTTAACTTCGATGTGCAGGTGAGCTATCAGTCAGTGGGCAGTGGCGCTGGCCTAGAGCAGTACATCGCCGGCACCGTAGACTTTGGCGCGTCTGAGGCACCCATTACCGCTTCCGCCGATCGCACCCAGGCTTTTATCGATGCCTTTGGCTATGCCCCCATTCAGGTGCCGATAACCGGCGGTTTGCTCTCGTTCTCCTATAATTTGCCTGGAATTGGCGATCTCGAACTCAGCCTTTCCCGCGAGGTCTACTGCGGCATCGTCACGGGCGACATTACCCAGTGGAGCGACCCGGCGATCGCAGCAATCAACCCCGATCTCGAGCTGCCTGACCTGCCCATCACCTGGGTTCACCGCTCCGACGGTTCGGGCACCACCTTTGTCTTTGTCAACCACATTGACACCGTTTGCGACGGCTGGGCCGGGGGCGTTGGCACCTCCGTTGACTGGCCCGTGGGCATCGGTGACCAGGGCAATGAGGGGGTAGCCGCGACCATTCAGCAAACCGAAGGCGCGATTAGCTATCTGTCCTACGCCTATGCGGCCCTCAGGGACATCGATTCAGCGTTGGTAGAAAACAACGCTGGCAACTACGTTGAGCCTTCCCCTGAAACCGCAGGCAATGCCCTTCTTGATGAAGAAATACCGGACGACTTTGCCCTGCTGGTGCCCGACCCCACGGGCGAAAACGCCTACCCCATCGTCGGTCTCACCTGGATCTTGATCTATAACAGCTACGAAGACGAAGCCAAGTGGAACGCCATGCGCGACGTGTTTGAGTGGTCCCTCGGCCCCGAAGGCCGCGCCATAGCTGAAGAGCTGCTCTATGTGCCGCTGCCTGAGCCGCTAGTAGAGCGGATTCAAGAGGTGTTTGATACCGTTAACGCGGGCTAATTGAGCCCCCATTGCCCCCAGGAGAGACAGGTTTAAAGCACAATTGATCTACTCCTCTCCGCCAAGGTCATGGTTCAGAATCTCAAGTTTGATGCGGTCAGCGATCGCCTGCCACCCCAAAACATTGAGGCCGAAGAGGCCATTTTGGGCGGCATTTTGCTGGATCCTGAAGCCCTTAGCCGGGTGATGGAGATTCTCACCCCCGACGCCTTTTACATCGGTGCCCACCGCGATATCTACAAAGGGGCGCTGGCCCTCCACGCCAAGGGGCAGCCCGCCGACCTGATGACCATCGCCGTGTGGCTCAAAGACAACGGCAAGCTTGAGCAGGTGGGCGGTCAGACCCGCCTCGCTCAGCTGGTCGATCGCACCGTCAGCGCCGCCAACATCGACCAGTACGCCACCCTGGTGATGGATAAGTACACCCGCCGCCTGCTGATTCAGACCGGCGGCGAAATTTCTCAACTGGGCTACGACACGACATTGCCCATTGAGAATGTGATGGATCAGTCGGAGCAGCGGCTGTTTGGCATCACCCAGTCGCGGCCCCAGGGAGGGTTGACCTCCACGTCTGATATTTTGATTGAGACGTTTTCGGAGATCGAGCAGCGATCGCTCGGCGTCGTCCTCCCCGGCATCCCCTGTGGCTTCTACGATTTGGATGCCATGACCCAGGGTTTTCAGCGATCAGACCTGATCATCGCCGCTGCGAGACCGTCAATGGGCAAAACGTCCTTCGTTTTGAACATAGCTCGCAATATCGCCGCTTTGCAAAAGCTTCCAGTAGCGATCTATAGCTTAGAAATGTCCAAAGTGCAGCTCGTCTACCGCCTGCTCTCCAGCGAAGTCGAAATGGAAAGCAGCCGCCTGCGCACCGGGCGCATCGCCCAAAACGAGTGGGAAAAGCTGGGCCACGCCATCAGCATTCTCTCCCAGATGCCGATTTTCATTGACGACACCCCCAGCATTTCGGTGACTGAAATTCGCTCTCGCTGCCGCCGTTTACAAGCAGAGCAGGGCGGTGCCCTGGGGCTGATTTTGATCGACTACTTACAGCTGATGGAGGGCGGCGGCGACAACCGGGTGCAGGAACTGTCGAAGATGACGCGATCGCTCAAAGGTCTCGCCCGCGAACTCAACGTACCAATCATCGCGCTCTCCCAGCTCAGTCGGGGCGTCGAATCGCGCACCAACAAGCGCCCAATGATGAGCGATTTGCGGGAGTGCGTCACTGGCGATACCCTAGTTGTCCTCGCAAACGGTCAACGAGTACCGATTCAAGATTTGGTAGGCAGTACCCCAGACGTGGTGAGTTTAGATGAACAGGGTAAGTTGACCCAGGCTAAGGCCGATTTAGTTTGGCAGGTGGGTACTCGCCCAATTTATGAGTTGACTACAGCCAGTGGACGCAAAATCCGTGCGACTGAGAAGCACCGACTCTACACCCTCGATGGCTGGCAACGATTGGAGCGGTTGAAGCAGGGAAGCCGTATCGCTGTGGCTCAGCATTTGCCTGAGCCCCCTGTTGCTGAGACCTGGCCTGAGTTGAGGCTGGCATTACTAGGGCAGCTCATTGGCGATGGTAGCTACCTCAAGGGGCAGCCCCTTCGATACACCACCGGCTCCGAAGACAATAGCCAGATCGTCAAATTAGCTGCCGAGCAAGAATTTAGCTGTGAGGTGAAGCGCTACAAAGGTAGAGGTCAGTGGCATCAGCTTTTGATCTCTGGTAACGGCAATCGCTGGCATCCTGCTGGAGTGAATCGTTGGTTACGGCAGCTTGGCATCTTTAACCAGCCTTCTCGGGAGAAACGCATTCCTGCCGAAGTGTTTCAGCTTTCCAATCAACAGATAGGTCTTCTCTTACAACATCTGTGGGCGACCGATGGCTGTATCTCCGTACGCAAGGGCAGAGGCGGAGATGCCGTATTCTTCTCCACCAGCAGTGAGGGCTTGGCCCGTGATGTTGCCGCTCTACTCCTAAGGCTGGGCATTTGGGCCTCTGTGTTTTGGCAGCCAAGTCAGTGTTTTACCGTCAACGTTCAGGGCAGCGTCAACCAGCTGAGGTTCTTAACTCGGGTGGGGGCTTTCGGCCCTAGGGTAGAACCCGCCGTAGCTTTACGGCTCAAACTGGAGAGCATCATCTCAAACCCTAACCGAGACACATTGCCCAGAGAAGTTTTTGACCGAGTCAAGGCTGATATGAAAGCCCAGGGAATTAGTCAACGCCAAATGGCAACCTTACGAGGCACCTCCTACGGCGGGACATCCCACTTCAAATTTGCTCCTTCACGGCAAACACTCCTCAGCTACGCAGAGATTTTAGACAATGAATCCCTCAAAGAAATTGCCGCCGCCGACATTTTCTGGGATGAAGTGCTTTCTATTGAGCCTGCGGGGGAAGAACCCGTGTATGACCTGACTGTACCGGGGCCTGCCTCCTGGTTAGCAGACGGCATTGTGTCCCACAACTCAGGTGCGATCGAGCAGGACGCCGACTTGATTATGATGCTCTACCGCGAAGAGTACTACGACCCCGACACCCCCGATCGCGGCATCGCCGAAATCATCATCACCAAACACCGCAACGGCCCCACCGGCACCGTCAAGCTGCTGTTTGAGCCGCAGTTTACCCGCTTCCGCAACCTGGCTACCCCTGGCATGTAGACGGACGGGCAGGGCTCAGAGCACAAGGGACATGACCTAGCCCTGAACCCTAACTGCGGGGAAAGCTTTCTATAATTGCAGCAACTCCTCCGTGTGGTCAGTCAATGCAGTCTCCTACCACCTCAGAGCAAAAGCCTAGTCTCTACGACCAAGACTTTTATCGCTGGATTCAGCAGACTGTCCATGCGCTTAAAAACCGCGAACTAGAGCAGGTGGACTGGGAAAACTTAATTGAAGAAATCGACAGCATGGGCCGCAGCGAGAAAAAGGAGCTAAAAAGCCGTCTGCTGGTCATTCTTGAGCACCTGCTAAAGCTGATGTTTTGGGAGTCAGAAAAAGCCCAGAACAGCCGGGGTTGGCGCAACACCATTATTGAACAGCGGGGCCAATTGGAGCTGCTGCTAGACGACAGCCCCAGCCTCAGGCCCATGGTGCAGGAGATTTTTGTGGAATTCTATGCCAAGGCTAGAAGCCAGGTTTTGCAGAAAAGCGATCTGCCAAGCAGCTGCATTCCCACCCTGCCGCCGTTCTCCGCCGATGACGCTCTCCATGCCGATTTTCTGCCGTGCTGAGCTTCAGGCAGTCTTGGCAAGGATTGCGACACCCAACCTCCGGCGCTTAGATTTTGCTCCTCTGAGAGGTAATCTAGCGTTGGTGCAGCCTCTCTTTTAGAGAATCGCACCTCAACCTCAGGAGACTTTCCATGGGCGACATGATTAGCTTTAAGCGGCCCGATGGCCAATCTTGCCAGGGCTACTACGTCGAGCCAGCCAGCGGCAGCACCGCCCCCGGCATTGTCGTGATTCAGGAGTGGTGGGGCCTCAACGACCAGATCAAGGGCGTGGCCGACCAGCTGGTGCAGCAGGGCTACCGGGTACTGGTGCCCGACCTCTACAAGGGCGAAGTCACCGTCGAAGCCGCCGAGGCCGAGCACCTGATGAACGACCTCGACTTTGGCGACGCCGCCACCCAAAACATTCGCGGCGCGGTGCAGCACCTCAAGGCCACCAGCCCCAAGGTGGCGGTGCTGGGCTACTGCATGGGCGGCGCGCTGACAGTACTGGCGGCGGTGTACGCCCCCGAGACCGACGTGGCTATTAGCTGGTATGGGGTGCCTCCGGCAGAAGCTGCCGACGCCAGCACCATTGCAATTCCCTTCCAAGGACACTTTGCCCAGCGGGACGAATTCTTTCCCCCGGACGCAGTGAAGGCATTTGAGGCTCGACTAGAAGAGGGTAGCGCCCCCAGCGAAACCTACTGGTACAACGCCCACCACGCCTTTGGCAACGAAAATAACGACATCCACGACCCCGAAGCCACCAAATTGGCCTGGGAGCGATCGCTAAACTTTCTCTCCACCCATTTAACCTAGGCCTTAGCGACAATTCCTTACACCTGGTCAACCGGGCCGATACCGAGGAACCACCTCAGGGGTTAACGCTGTTGCCCCCTGACGCCAAGACGACATTTAACTTACCTAAATTTTTGGGCAAAAATAACTGGATAGTTATATAGTAAATGAAAGATCTCAGGCATATACAGGAGCGTTGCGACATGGATCAAGCCTTAATTTTTCGTCAACTCTTCGACACAGACTCCTCCACCTATACGTACCTGCTGGCTGACCCCAGCTCTAAAGAAGCGGTGCTGATTGACCCAGTGTTTGAGCAGCATTTGCGCGATCGCGCCCTAATCGAAGAACTTGGCCTCACCCTGCTCGCCACCCTCGACACCCACTGCCACGCCGACCATGTCACTGGGGCCTGGCTGATGCAACAGGCGGTAGGCTCTAAAATTGGCATCTCGGGCCGCTACGGCGATATGGTGAGCGGGGCCGATTATTTGCTCGACCATGGGGATAGGGTGACCTTTGGCGATCGCACGCTCGAAGTGCGCGCTACCCCCGGCCACACCGACGGCTGCATCACCTACGTGCTTGACGACCACGCCATGGCCTTTACCGGCGACTGCCTGCTCATTCGGGGGGCAGGTCGCTGCGACTTTCAGCAGGGCGATGCCCTAACTATGTACGCCTCTATTACCGAGCAGATTTTTAGCCTGCCCGACGATTGCATCATCTGGCCCGCCCACGACTACAGCGGTCGTACCTCATCTACCGTGGCCGAAGAAAAAGCTCATAACCCCCGCATTGGTGGTCAGGCCGACGAAACCGATTTTGTCGGCTATATGGAAAATCTGGGCCTGCCCCACCCCAAGAAAATCGACATTGCGATTCCGGCCAACTGCGTCTGCGGCCAGCCCGAAGACGGCAAAATGCCCACCGTAGCCGACTGGGCTCCCGTACGCCTCACCTACGGGGGCGTCAAAGAAATCGATCCCCAGTGGGTGGCCGAAAATTTGGGCAAAGTCCACGTCCTCGATGTGCGCGGCCTCGACGAGTTCAATGCTGAACTGGGTCACATCAGCGAGGCTCAGCTTCTTCCCCTCGGCGAGCTAGAAGGGCGCGTGGACGAAATTCCCACCGACCAGCCTGTGGTGACGGTGTGTAAGTCGGGGCGGCGATCGGCCCAGGCTACCGCTATTCTCAAAAAGCAGGGGCGGGCCGAGGCCGCTAGCCTGCGAGGTGGCATGCTGAGCTGGCATGAGGCCCACCTGCCCGTGGAGAAAGCCTAAACCAGCGATTTCATCAGCTGTGTTGGTTTGCCTTGGAGGGCGATCGCAAAAATCACTCTTTCGAAAGATAAAAACTGCTGCCGGTTTCAGCACTATGGGATGGGAATGAGCGATCGCGCCCCTTGCCCAGAAAGACGCTGAAACCTGGAGAATTCATGAAAGTTTTGGTTGTTTATTACTCTATGTATGGCCATACCCTAAAGCTCGCCCAAGCAGTAGCCGAAGGCGCTGGGCAGGTGGCTGGAGTAGAAGTGATCTTGCGCCGGGTGCAAGAGTTTGACGCTGTCAACCAGATCATTGACCAGAACGAGGCTGCCCGCGCGATGCGAGACCAACAGCAGCAGATTCCTGTGTGCGCCGTAGATGACCTCAAAGCAGCCGACGGCGTGGTGTTTGGTTCACCCACCCGCTACGGCAACATGACGGCCCAAATGAAGCAGCTGTTTGACTCTACCGCCAGCCTCTGGCTCAACGGCGACATGGAGGGCAAACCGGCAGGGGTGTTTACCTCTACCGCCTCGACCCACGGCGGCCAAGAGACCACCCTGCTCACCATGATGGTGCCCCTGCTGCACCTGGGCATGCTGGTGGTGGGTGTGCCCTACTCGACCGACGGCATGATTCACACCGAGGCGCGGGGCGGCACTCCTTACGGGGCGACCACTATTGCCGGAGGGCAGGGCGAACTGCAACCCCAGGCAGAAGATTTAGCGATCGCCCGCGCCCTGGGTCATCGCGTAGCAGAGATCACTACCAAAGTACGGGGTTAGACATTGGGCACAATCATCGACAGGGGGCGTGGCGATCGCCGCTACCCCCTGCCATAACTCACGGCATCTACCGCACAGCTACCGATGATAGCCGCGCCCTTTGCAGGCTCTCGGCCAGCTGGCGCACTACGGCAACCATAGCTAGAGGGTTGTCGAGCTTGTTGACCGCAGAGCCAACCCCGATACCGGCTGCACCGGCGGCGATCGCCATCGGTGCCGTCACATCCGACAGCCCCGACGCGCACAGCACCGGCACGCTCACCGCGCGAGAAATGGCGTGGGCCGCCGCCAGGGTAGGAGCCGCCTTCTCAATTAAGCCCAGGGTGCCGGGGTGAGTCGGCTGGCTAGAGGTGCCGCCCTCGGTTTGAATGATGTCGGCTCCGGCGGCCACCAGCGCTTCGGCCAGGCTCACCTGCTCATCCAGCGCCAGAATGTGGGGCACGGTGACAGACAGGGTGATCTCGGGCAGCAGCTCGCGGGTGCGGCGGGTCAATTCCAGCACCTCGGGCGCTTCAAACCGCCGACCCTGGGCATAAAAGGCGTCAAAGTTGCCGATTTCGATCAGGTCGGCCCCGGCGGCAACGGGGGCGAGAAAGGCCTCTGCCTCGACGGCAGAAACACAGATGGGCAGCGTCGTCGCGGCCTTGGCCAGGCGCACCAGCTCGGCATCGGCAGCAATATCCACAAAAGTGGCACCGCCCTGGTCGGCGGCTTTGACCACCGCGACTACCCGCTGGGGGTCAAAGTTGGTAAGCCCGCTGATGATTTTGATGGCGCTGCGGGTGTCGAGGGCGCGTTGTAAGTCAGAGCGCATAGGTCTATCTCTCAAGATTGGGCAGTGACCCGCCCAGGTCGAACCAGTCGGGCGGGCGCTAATTCGACCTATTGTCGCATTGTCAGCCGAGTTGCGGATAGCCCATTTTTTGGCGGGTTGACGACTAGAGTGGCAGCCTTGGACAACGGCATCGGCGATGGGATATCGAGGGCGCTTCCGGGACGGATACTCGTTGCGAGTCGGTTCCCGTTTCTGGGATGCCGTTGGCTTGACGCTTCGCAATTGCCGCCCAGAGCTAGGCTCTCGACTCCTGGGCGATTTGCGCCGAAATCAACGCCTTAGGCTGTGTCCACCGTCGCCAGCGCTGCCGCCACAGCCGCTGGGTGATATAAAACGGGCTAGCCAGACTGTACAAATACAGCGTCATCTCGCAGGCCGTGACGGTGTCGCTGACCACCTCGCCCCGATATTTGACCCAGTGGCGCAGAATTTTGCGCCCATCGTTGACCAGGTAGGCAGGAGCCATCAGCGGGCGTTGCCATAGGGGCACGCTGAGCATGCGGGTGCGATGGCGACTGAGGCCAATTCCCCGAAACATTCGCAGCAGATAGGCGCGCTCAAACCGACTGGCCGGAATCTCGTGCCGCATGCGCATGGCCGGGTTGTACCAAATCTCCCAGCCGTGGCGCTGCATGTGGAGCACCACCTCCAAATCTTCCCCCGCCGCTCGAAAGCCAATGGCGTCGGCCAGCGACAGATGATCGGGCACGCTGGCCAGCCAGGCCTGCCGCCGCACCACCAGCCCCGCCGCTGGCGGCAAAACCTTCTGCTGAGGCGCGTAGATCAGCGGCTCAGGCCCGCGCTCGGTCAAGGCCAGCATCGAGCCAATGCGGCCAAAATTTGGCGGTGGGGTAGCTTCAAAATCGCCCCGAATGCGGCTGCCGAAGGCTCCTGCCTGGGGGTGAGCCTGGCCAAACCGATGGGCCGCCACCACCCACCCTAGGGCCGGGTGGTTGTCATCGTCCAAAAAACCAATCAGGGGGCTGCGGGCCAGGTGAATGGCAGACTGACGGGCGTAGCCAGCGCCCTGGCGCGGCTCAAAGGCATAGCGCAGGGGAATATCCTGGGGCCACTGCTGCTGGTAGTCTTCGACCACCTGGGCGGTGCCGTCGGTGCTGTTGTTGTCTACCACAATCACTTCCCAGGCCAGGTGCTCGGTGCCGAGCTGGGCCAGCAGACAGTCGAGCACCTTGGGCAGGCGGTGCTCACCGTTGTAGGTGCAGATCACCACCGACAGATCGAGGGTTTCTCTATGGGGGGAAGCATTGGCCAGCTTGAGCCGCAGTCGCCGCAGCAGGCTTTGGGTGTAGCTGGGCAGCGATCGCCCCACCATGGCCGGTTGCTTTTTCGGGCCGACCGGGAGACGGGCGGGCGGAGCGACTACCTCGGCACAGGATGCAGCCGACGCCGCCAAAGAAGACTCAGCCATGGGTAGCAAACCCTCCGCGCTACTGGGTGACGCTCCCCAGTGTGCCCGGCGGGAATCACCCAATATCTCGGCTGGTCGCTAAGTCTAGCGAAATAAACCTGGCGAAACAAAGCTGGCGAAAGTTGCCGCTGGTCTAGTGCAGCCCCGGCTCAATCTGGCTGATGGGCACAAAGCACTCGTTGGGCAGCAGCACAGGTTTGTCGCCAAAGATCAGCTTGCCGCGATGGGTCTTGGTGCTAATGGCAATACCGATGGGGCGCTGTACGTCTTCGGGGTGCACCTCGTAGTAGGTGCGGTAAATTTGCCGGGCCGACTTGAGCAAAGCCGGGTTCAGCGCCGCTGGCAGGGGGCCGACATCCGGTAGCTGGCTGGGCAATGGGCTAGAAGAAGGGGGTTGCTGTAGACCGTACACGGCTCACCTGTGCGCTTATAGACAAGACTTTAATCGATCTTTCCAGGGGCCGCAAACTCTAGAGGGGCTTCTAGAGAGAACTTTACGCCAGGGCACGCAGCAGGGCTTCGCCCATTGCTTTGCAACCCACCTGGGTCATGGTCTCCGACATGATATCGCCAGTTCGATAACCCTGATCGAGGACTTTTGTCACGGCCTGCTCAATGCGATCGGCGGCGACGGGCTGGTCAAGGGCGTAGCGCAGCATCATAGCAGCGCTCAGCACCTGGGCCAGGGGGTTGGCCTTGTCTTGCCCAGCAATGTCAGGGGCTGACCCATGGACGGGTTCGTAGACACCCGGCCCGCTGGCCCCCAGGCTGGCAGAGGGCAACATGCCAATGCTGCCGGTGAGCATCGCGGCGGCATCGGAGAGAATATCGCCGAACAGGTTACCGGTAACGATAGTGTCAAACTGCTTGGGCCAGCGGATGAGTTGCATCGCCGCGTTGTCTACATACATGTGGGTGAGGGCGACATCGGGGTAGTCGGCGGCGAGGGCGGTGATGCGATCGCGCCACAGCTGCGACACCTCCAGCACATTGGCCTTATCGACCGAGCACAGCTGGCCCCGGCGCTTTTGGGCCGTCTCAAAGGCGACCTTGCCAATGCGATCGATCTCGCTGTCGGTGTAGGCCATGGTGTTGACCCCCCGCTTTTGCCCCGTCTCGCTCTCAAACACCCCCTTGGGGCTGCCGAAGTAAATGCCCCCCGTCAGCTCCCGCACCACCATAATGTCCACACCTTCCACCACCTCTCGCTTCAGCGACGAGGCATCGATCAGCTGCGGCAGAATGGTGGCCGGGCGCAGGTTAGCAAACAGCTCCAGCCCCGCCCTCAAACCCAGCAGCCCCGTCTCAGGCCGCTGATGCCGAGGCAGCGCATCCCATTTGTAGCCACCGATCGCCGCCAGCAGCACCGCATCGCTGGCCTTGCAGATCTTCAGCGTTTCCTCCGGCAGCGGCTCCCCGGTTTCGTCAATCGCCGCCCCGCCAATCAGCGCCTCCTCAAACTCAAAGGCCAGATCCATCTGGCTGCCCACGGTTTTGAGCACATCCACCGCCACCGCCATAATTTCAGGGCCAATACCATCACCGGGCAGCAGCGTAATGCGATACGTCGAAGTCATAGCGTCGGAGAAATGTGATTTACCGTAGGGTGGGCAATGCCCACCAACCCATTGGCGCAAGGAAAACTGAACACGCCAGTTCAATATCATACCCCCAGGGGTTTCCCCCTTCACCGACTCATCCACCCCACTCCACTCTGGCCGAGGGCCGAGACCCCACAGGGGCAAACAACCATCTTGCCCCTACGAGATACCTTCCCCACCCCATCACCCATCCACCCGCCCACCCATCCACCATGCCCCAGTACCTCTATCTCCACGGCTTCGCCTCCAGTCCTCAGTCCGCCAAAGCTCAGGCCATGAAAGCCCGCTTTGCCACCCTGGGAATCCCCCTGCGGATCCCCAACCTCAACCAAGGCGACTTTGCCCACCTCACCCTCAGCCGCCAGATCCAGCAGGTCAGCGCCTTGATTTTGGCCCAGAGTGAACCCACGATACTGATCGGCTCCAGCCTCGGGGGCCTCACCGCCGCCTGGGTCGCCCAGCAGCCTGCTATTAGCGATCGCATCGAAAAACTGGTGCTGCTAGCCCCCGCCTTCCAGTTCCTCGCCCAGTGGCTGCCCCGCCTTGGCCCTGAGGCGATCGCCGCCTGGCGCACCGAGGGCACCCTCTCGGTCTACCACTACACCGAGCAGCGGCAAATTCCCCTCGACTACCGCTTCATCACCGATGCCCAGAGCTACCACGACGAAGATCTGCGGGCCAACATCCCCACCCTGATTCTCCACGGCACCCACGACGAGACTATATCTATAGAAGCCAGCCGCGCCTACGCCGCTACCCGCCCCTGGGTGCACCTGGTTGAACTGCCCAGCGATCATGCCCTGACAGATGTAGAGAAAGAAATCTGGCAACACACTCAAGCGTTTCTGAACCTTTGAGCTTTATTGGGTTATGGGATTTTTTAGAGGTGAACGATGAACGTCTTAATCCTGGGTGGCACATCATTTACTGGGCCCCACACAATACAGCACTTGGTCAAGGCCGGTCACCAAGTGACTGTTTTCCACAGAAGCCGTTCTAGTCAGCTCGCAGACACCATTAACCAAATTCAAGGCGACAAGGCCCATCTGGCTGAGTTTGCAGATCAGTTCCGCGCGGCCAAACCTGATGTCGTCATCAACATGATTTGTTTTACAGAAAGCGACGCGCACCTGTTTGTGAATACCTTTAGTGGCCTGGTTTCCCGCGCAGTGATTATCAGCAGCGCTGATGTGTATCGCGCCTACGGACGGCTGCACCGCACCGAGCCTGGCATTCCTGATCCTGTACCACTCACCGAAGACTCTCCCCTACGGGGAAAAATCTCTATCGATGGCGAGAACTACAACAAAACTGCTGTCGAACGAATTGTGGTAAACGCCTCCGAATTGGCCACGACAGTATTGCGTTATCCAGCTGTCTACGGCCCCAAGGATGCCAAAAACCGCTTATACCCATTCCTCCGGCGCATGGATGACGGTCGTCCCACCATTTTGATTGAAGACGTGATGGCCAACTGGCGCTTCACCCACGGCTATGTCGAAGACGTTGCCTACGCAACGTTCCTAGCGACGACACAAGAGCAGGCCACAGGGCGGATCTACAACGTTGGGCAACAGGACATGCCACCCTGGGGAGAGTGGATACGGCAAATTGGAACAGTAGCGGGATGGACTGGTGAGGTGGTGCCTCTGCCGCGCCAAAAACTGCCTGCGTTCTTAAGGTGGGACGAAGATTTTGCCCAGGACTGGCTGTTAGACACCACGCGCATTCGTCAAGAGCTGGGGTACTCGGAACGAGTGACCTCCAGTGAAGCGCTGCGACGTACGATTGAGTCGGAGCGAGCTCATCCACCTGAGCATATTGCCCCCGCAGAGTTTGACTATGCCGCAGAGGACGAGGCACAGCTAGCGTAATATCAATTCTGGCAACAGGCCAGACCCTAGCCCCATGAGCCAATAGGTATGATGGGAGTGATTTCTAAACTGTCGGATCAAACGGCAAAGTCCAGTTCATGAACCAAGCCACGGCGCAAATTCGCTGGACGATTCACGATCTGGAGGTGCTGCCCCAGAGCGAAGGCACCCGCTATGAAATTATTGATGGAGAGCTGTTTGTGACTCGATCGCCCCATCGTCGTCACCAGCAGTCCGCTGGCAAGGTTTTTGCAGCTTTGGATACTTGGTCTACGGAGACTGGTCTGGGTGAGGCGATTCCGGCTCCGGGTATTGTGGTGTCCGATGCCGACAGCGTGATTCCCGATGTGGCATGGGTGAGTAGCGAGCGGTTGGCCGTAATTGAGGACGATGCTGGGCACCTGACCGATTTCCCGGAGTTGGTGGTCGAGGTTTTGTCGCCGGGGCCGAGCAAGATTCGCCGCGATCGCGAAGCTAAGCTCAAGCTCTACTCTATTCGAGGCGTTCAAGAATATTGGATCTGTGACCGGTTTACTCGGCAAGTTGAAGTCTATCGCCGCCAGGCTGCTCAGTTAGTTTTGAGTGCAACGCTATTTGGCCAAGATGCTTTAACCTCACCCCTGTTGCCGGGGTTTAGCTGCCAGGTAGAACACCTATTTAGCCGTTAGACCACTTGTGCTGGGGCGCGGACGACAGGAGATACTAAACCCGTTTCAAGAACTGCAACCCCCGTGCCACAATTAGCCCAATCCTCTACGTTAGTAACAGGGCAGCCCGGTGGAACCGTTTTCCCCCAGAGAGCTAAACAGTGAGCCAAGTCTAGGCCCAACCCAGGGGCTACCAACCCCACGGCAGTTGAGCAGCATTAAAGCCCAGCTCGACCTAGTGCTGCTGGCCCTAGAAGCCCTCACGGGCCTTGGATCCGACGCTATGCTGGCGGCGGCAGACGCTCTGGGGGTGTCGGATTTGCTGAGCGATCGCGTCAACCTCTGGCGCTTGCGCCAGGCTAGCCCCCTGCGCAAAGGCCAGGGCCGCAAAAAGCTCGATGTGGACGAAGCCCGTGCCCTAGTGCTGGTAAGTTGCCAATTGGCTGTCAACCACCGCGACAGCATCCGCCAGGCCGTGGCCCGCCTCGAACAGGCGCTGGCCCAGGGGCAAGCGCCCCACCGTACCGCCCAGTTGGGCGACTACCTCGATGCCTTTAGCAACGCCTACCAGGATCGGATGGAGGGCGACCAAACCGCCACCACCGACGAACTGACCACCCTGGGGCTCAAGCTATTGGTCGATCTGCTGTTCTACAGCGGCTCCGGCGGCAGCCGGAAGCTGTGGGTGGCGCTGCTGGAGCGGGCGGGAAAATAAGGATTTGGGATTGGACGTTTTCGACTGTGATGATGGTTTTGGGGTGTTATTGAGCTGAGTGCTATGGCTGCGATCGCATCGGTCACTTCCTACGAATATGCGGCGGGCACCTGCACCCTACGGCTGGTGGGCGAGCTGTCGCCCCTAAGCCAGGTGACGGGGCAGCCGGTGCTGGCGCGATCGCGGTTTCACTTGCAAGTGCAGGGGGGCGATGCGTTCAGGGAAGCCCGCACCATCCCTAGCCAAGCCATGGTCCTGGAGATCAGTGGCCGAGAGCCGCAGTTTTCAGCCCTGGCAGATTTGGTGCAAACCTACGTCCAAAGACACCTCAGTGCCGACGCGCTAGCCGCTGGCGGAGCCGTTTTTCGGGGCGAAAATTCGCTTCAGCCTGTGGGGTTAACTCGCCATCGGCTCACCCTAACTGTGCCCCCAGAATCACCTAGAGTAGTTGAACTCTCTACCCTGCAACTCTCTGACCTGGCCGATGCCCTAGAGCAGGCCGACGGCAACCTCCAGATTCTTCCCGATGCGGCGGTGCCTAAGGCACGCCGAGTTCGCCCCCAACTGCCGCTTTGGCTGGGGTCGGTGGCGGCGGTGGGCATTGCGGCGCTGCTGGGCAACCAACTGCTCACCACCGCCCCTAGCTCTGTAGTGCTTTCCCCTAGCGAGTCTCAACCGACCAATGGGTCAACGGCTCAGAATCCTGCCGATAATCCAGAGCTAGCCCGCGAAGAACCTGCGCCCACCGCCGCCAACGATACCGCTGCGGCAGACTCTGCCCCCGCTGCCGCAGGCGAGGCTCTGCCAGCGCCCATTACAACGGCCCCGACCAGCCCAGCCGCCGCCTCAGGCGATTCTGGCGCATCGCCTCAGACGGGAACGCCCAAGGTATCGCCCGCGCCTTCCCCTGCCACCTCAGCCCCGGCACCCCAAGCCTACCCACCTGCCCCCGCCTACCCACCACAGGCCGAGGCCCGCGCTGGGGGTGAGGCCGCCAGCCCTGACACAGATATGGCGGCGGAACGAGCTCCGAATGCTGCCCGTTCCACGCCCGAGGCCCTAACGGCTCCCACAGGCCCTGAAACCTTTGACAGTAGCCCTAGCGCTGCCGCCACCAGCGCCCCCGATTCGGCCCTTGCTTGGATGAGCAATCTCACCCAAGCCCTTGAGGAACAGTGGCGACCACCAGCCAACCTGGCCGCACCCCTGCGCTACAACCTTAGCTTCGACCCCGATGGCACCGTAACAGCCCTAGAACCCCTCAATGACTTCTCGGCCACCTACCAGACCAACGCCACCCTGCCTCAACCCGGCGAAACCATTCCTGGAATCGGCAGCGACGCCTCAATCACTGTGGAGGTGCAGTTTTTACCCACTGGAGCCGTAGTAGTGGTACCGCCGGAATCGAATCCTTAGGACGATCGCTCTTATGAGCCCGTCTCTGATCGTCGCTGGCCCCTGCGCTTAGCCTTGCGCATATGCAGGGTAGACATCGCTTTATCCACCGGGAAGCCAGCGACGGGAATTACCTGGTGCTGGCGATCGCGCTCTAGCTGCTTGAGTTCGGTGTAATCCGTCCAGTGGATGCAGTCCACCGGGCAGGTGTCGATCGCCTCTTGAATCAGGTCTTCAGAGTCGCCATCCTGGCGGTAAACGCGCGACCTGCCGTAGTCAGGCTCAATATAAAATGTGTTGCGGGCGACGTGGGCACAGTGCTTGCAGCCAATGCAGGTAATTTCATCCACATAGACGCCCTTTTGGCGGAGCTGACCGCCCAGTTCTGGCTCATAGCCAGTGCGGTCTTCCGTCTGGCGCAGTCGACCACCCAGTTCTGGCTCATAGCCAGTGGCCTCGGGTTGCCCATCAAATTGTGTCATCGGGTTATGCCCCTTGTGGTTCAGAACGCCCAATGGGTGGGCCAATACAAAGAAAGGGGCCAAGTAGCCCCTTCCCAAGCTTCAGAAGGCTGATGCGTTAGCCATTCCAGCGCTGTACCACCAGCCGCACCGAGCCATCTTCGCGCACCTGCTCTTCAGCCAGCTGAAAGCCCTGCCGAGAGGTCTCACTTACCACGGTGTTGTAGGCATAGCGCTGGGTCACCTGGCTCAGAAACCCTTCAACGGTCAGCGGCTGACGCCAGTATTGCAGGTCGGCTACCAGTTCGTAGTCGCAGGTTTCGGGGTTGCGGCGAAAGCCAATGTCATAGCCGTTGTCTTGGGGAATCACCACATCCGCAGTCTGTGTCTGGCCCTGGTAGCCTCTCACGTCACAGGGGCCTGCCTTCCAGTCAGTACCCAGGTCATTTAGAGCCAGCTTGAGAGAATCTAGATTACGGATTTTGGTTTTGATTTGGCTAAAGTGTGACATTTTCTACGGGTGATATAGGGGACTATAAGAATCGAAAAATTACCACTGACTGTAGGCAGTTTGGGCAGCCACAGTATCGGTAGCCGTTTGTTCATTCCGCTGAGCGAAATACTCAGAAGTCGTTTGCTGCGCCACCACGATACCTAGCTGAGCCTCAATGGCCGCAGTTACCTCAGCGCAAGAGGCACCCACAATACCAGTCACCGTCTCTTTAACCCGACCATCGGGGTAAATAATGAACTCTAAGGTTTCCACAGTTGCTCAGCCTCTAAAAAATGCGGAATGGAGCTAAAGGTGGTCAGTGCATCAATCCGCAGGGATAACCCTTAGCTAACAATACAGGCGACCTCTTACCCCAGTCCCGAGCCAATCGCCGGGCAGGCAGTTTCGCCATCTTTCATTGCAAAAGTCAATGCGTTGTATTGATCCTAGGAGCGGCGTATCCATTAGATGTAGTGTCGCGTAACTTTAAGAGAGCGTCAAGGCAATTTTCGTTACATATCGCAGCGCTTTTGGCGATGTATAACCCAGAAACAGGCATTGTGGCCCCGTCGCCAGCGAGGCAGTTGTTAAGAAAGTTAAAGGTCAGCTTCTGCACGCTGCTGCTACAACCGCAGGGAGGCTGGTGTTACTAAACTTTTACAGCACCGTTGCCAAGCTCAGGTTATGACCCCTTACTTGCACAATCTCAAGACTCTATTCGAGCAGCAGGCTAGCCCAGAGCAGGCGGGGCCGATGAAGCAGTACATGAGAAATCAGTTTGAGTTCCTCGGTATTAAGGGGCCGATGCAGAAGGCCCTAGTTAAGCAATTTATTGCCGAGCATGGCTTGCCCGACCTAGCTCAGCTAGACAGCATAGTGCGAGAACTCTGGAGTTGGCCTGAGCGCGAGTACCACTATATGGCCCTGACGTTTTTAGATAGACACCAAAAGCAGTTAACCCCCGAGGATGTTCCTCTACTGGAATATCTCATCACCACCAAATCGTGGTGGGACACGGTGGACTCTCTAGCTAGCCACAACGTCGGCAAATTGCTGAGTCAGTATCCATCGAGCCGAAAGGCTGTGATCGATGCCTGGCGAGAGTCAGACAATATTTGGCTACGCCGTACCACCCTATTATTTCAGCTGGGCTACAAAGCACAAACTAACGAAACGCTGCTCTTTTCTTTGGTTGATCAAAACAAAGGCTCCAAAGAGTTTTTCATTCAGAAGGCGATCGGGTGGGCGCTGCGAGAATATTCAAAAACCGCGCCAGAGTCGGTGCGGGGGTTTGTGTCTACGGCGTCGCTGGCCCCCCTGAGCCAGCGAGAATCTCTCAAGTGGCTCAAGGCAAAGGGCCAGCTATTATAGAAAGACTAGATCCTAGAGTTCTGGTGGGGGCTGTGGTCGAGATAGGGGCGCTTGCACCGGAACCTTAGGATCTGAGTCTGCCCGCTATTCCAGCAGTACGGTTTTGGTCATGATCACCATCCATTGGGCGGCGGTGGTTGCCCCTTCAGCGCTGGGCGGCACGGGGATGGGGTCGCTCCAATCGTTGGGGTCGGCATAGCCAAGGGCATGGAGAATTTTGATGGTGCGATCGACCCCGGCGAGGCTGCCGTAGAGCATGTGGCGCACTTTTTCGGGGGTTAGGGGCCGGGGGCCGGGGTTGGTTGCCCCAGATCTGGGCGGTAGCGGCAGGGAGTCGGCCTCTGGTCTAATCGGGTTGTCGTTGGAGTCGGGTTCGAGATATTCAAACATCGGTTCTGTTTCCTTTGTGGTTGAGGAAGACAGAACGCGAAAACCCTAGCCATCCGCAGCGGTCGTGCAAACTGAGGGGGCTAGGGTACGATGAGCCCAGCCTCGCAATCTGCCTGTTAGATTTGCGGGGTTAGCGTGCGATTCGTTCTCTCGAAATGGATCTAGCATCCAGGGATGAGAGGCAGGCTTGCCTCGGTAAGCCTGACAACTCAAGGATGGTGAGGGTGCGATTCCCTCCCTTCAGGTGATGAAGTGACAGCATAAGCCCTTCGGTAGCGACTGGTCCTCAATCCGAAAAGCGGGCTTAACCGCAGGTAGCTGCTAGCCGTACGGTGGTCATCCTGCCAGCACAGAGGTCAACGGATACGAACAGAAAGGGATTTAAGGGTCGTCACGCAATACTAGCCAAAAC
>NZ_JAYGIH010000044.1:0-43752 GCF_034932455.1 Leptolyngbya sp. CCNP1308
CTGCGGTTAAGCCCGCTTTTCGGATTGAGGACCAGTCGCTACCGAAGGGCTTATGCTGTCACTTCATCACCTGAAGGGAGGGAATCGCACCCTCACCATCCTTGAGTTGTCAGGCTTACCGAGGCAAACCTGCCTCTCATCCCTGGATGCTAGATCCATTTCGAGAGAACGAATCGCACGCTAACCCCGCAAATCTCGACAGCAGATTGCGAGGCTAGGGAGATCGTACCCTAGTCACTCCAGTTTGCACTTCAACTGCGGGTGGCTGGGGTTTTCGCGTTCTGTCTTCCTCAACCCAAAAAAGGAAAACAGAACCGATGTTTGAATATCTTGAACCCGACGCCTCTGGCGCGTCAAACCTGACCCCTTGCCCAGCCCGCCCAGCCCCATCCCCGCCCAGAGCGCTTGCGCCATCTGCTCTACGGCAGCCGGGCAGCCATAGACCGCACCATCAAAATCCTCCACGCCTACGGCTACGCCGACCCCAACGATTGGAGCGATCCCATTCCTGTGCCCTCATCGTCCAGCACAGTCGTTGAGACCGCTGCCCCAACAGGGATGACGTGGATGGTCATTTTGACCAAAACCATCCTGCTGTAAGCCGCCAACTATCCCCGCTCGGCGCTGCGGTTGGGCGGGGCATAGAGCGCTTTTCGCCCCGAGTCTGCTCTAGCACGAGCAAGCTTTTGGCCATGGGGCGATCGCCCTGTCTCAACCGGGGGCCATTAACCCGGCATGAAGAACATGAAGAATAGGAGATCTCTCAAGGATCTCGCTTGACTAAATAGGGTTCTCGCCAGAGCATAGACACTCGATATTGGTAGCGTTAGCGGAGCTAGCAACCTTGAAACGTCGAGCACTATTGGCCTTAGGCCTCGGTGGTTTTACCGCAGCGGTAGGGCGGCGCTATTGGCCTCAAGCCCCTGCGAGCAACTATTTAGCCAACACTGCCGCAGGGAATGATGCCCTGATTAACTTTATGGCGGCAGGGGATGTGGGGACAGGGGAACGAGCACAGCATGCCGTAGCCCAGGCCATGATTCAGCATCAGCGGGTGACCCCTTCTCCCCTCGTTTTGCTCACGGGGGACAACATCTATGAAAATGGAGAAATCGAGAAAGTTGGTCGGGTTTTTGAGCAGCCCTACGCCGAACTGCTGCGGCAAAATACAAAGTTTTATGCCGTCTTAGGCAACCACGACGTGCGCACCAACCACGGGGAAGACCAGCTTAACTATCCCGGCTACAACATGGCCGGGCGATACTACACCTTTACTCAGCAGGCGGTGCAGTTTTTTGCCCTAGACACCACCCAGGCCCTCGATAGCGACGACAAATCGCCCTGGCGCACCCAACTCGCCTGGTTTGAGACTGCACTGCGGCGATCGCAGGCTCCCTGGAAAATTGTGTTTGCCCACCATCCGGTCTATTCTTCGGGCCAGCATGGCTCCCAACAGCCGCTGATTGACGATCTCTCGCCCCTGTTTGCCGAGCACGGCGTACAGCTCTATATCAACGGCCACGACCACAACTACGAAAGAACCGAGCCGATCGACGGCACCACCTACATCACCTCGGGCAACGGCGCGAAGCTGCGCTCGGTGGGCCGCTCTGACTGGACGGCTGCCGCCAGCTCTCAGCTCGGGTTTACCGCCTTTAGCGTCTATGCCGACCGCATTGAGGTCAACGCCATCGACACGAACAATGCCGCCTACGATACAGTCTCGATCGCCATGACCGGGGCCCAGGGGGCTTTTGCGCCGGGGGCGCGATCGCTAAGCCTAGCATGAGCATTGGAGGCCAGCGATTCCCCCACCGGTATGAATCCTGCAGATGGAGACCTTGCTGCAGTCATGACCCAGGCGATTGCCCTCGATCGCTACGGACAGGGCTACGAGGTGGCTGGCATGGTCTCTTATCTCGCCAATCCTGAAGCCGCTTTTGTCACGGGCGCGAGCCTCAACATTAATGGCGGCTTTACCGCTTGAACGAGACGTATTTGTACTTCCTGAACTCGATTAGAAAACCAGACGTTGCTGACTCAATGTATGAACCAAACGCTGTAGATTTTGCAGACTCATTCAGAATTCCGCGCAATCGTACCGCCATTCGGCAACGCCGAAAACCACAGTGGCGCAAAAACTCTCGTACCAAATCCTAACTGAATACCCCCGATTTGTAGGGGCATAGCATGCTACGTCCCTACGGGGTTCCTGATTATGAATCGGGGTTTCCCAACTCAGATTTCGTATCAAACAAAGTTGCGCTTGCCACGGGCGGCACCAGCGAAATCGGCCTTTCCCCAACCAAGCGACTTGTCGCTGAAGGTACCTAAGGCCTTACCACAGGTCGTCGTCAGCCTGAACTTGATGCCGCCGTGAACAAGATCGGTAAAACCGTTACGGGAATGTCAAAGGGTCTACTTTTCACTATGCAGAAGACAATGCGCCGCTTAAGAATCTGATAAATCACCATAAGAATCCGAAAGAAATCGAGTATTGGAATCTATCAAACTTAAGTTAAATCAGACCAGAATCCGACGCAGGATTCATCGGAGATTTCAATGCCCTACGTTACTGTCAGTCAAAACAATTCTGCACCCATTGAACTCTACTCCGAAGATCTTGGGACAGGTCAACGGAGTAAACCATGTGCCTGGCAGGGCCACACGGCGGCTACAGAACTAGCGGCGTGATCGACGTGGCGGGCGGCCTGGGAACCTAGAGGAGAAGACATGACTAATCAGAATCAGATTGGGAAAATGCCCATGCGCAAGCTGGGCGACAGCGGACTGTTCGTATCCGAACTCTGCTTCGGTGCCATGACGTTTGGGGGCACCGATGGAATATGGGGGCAGGTCGGCAAGCTCGGGCAAGACGAGGCTGATGTCTTGGTCAAGTCGGCCCTCGAATTAGGCATCAATTTCTTTGACACAGCCAATGTCTACGCCGACGGTCGAAGCGAGATCATGCTCGGTCAGTCGCTGCGCAATCTCGGCGTGCCGAGGGATGACGTCGTGATCGCCACGAAGGTGGCCTCCGCCATGGGCGAAGGGCCAAACAGGCGCGGCACCTCGCGCCGCCACATCCTGAGCGAGTGCCGTGCCAGCTTGAAACGGCTCGGCCTGGAGCATATTGACCTCTATCAGATCCACGCCTTCGACCCCTCGACGCCGATCGAGGAAACGCTCGAAGCTCTGGATGTCCTTGTTCGCGCCGGTGATGTCCGCTATATCGGCCTGTCGAACTGGGCCGCCTGGCAGGTCATGAAGGCACTTGGGATCGGCAGAGCCAGGGGTCTCGCACCCATCGTCTCGCTGCAGGCGTATTACACGCTGGTAGGCCGAGACCTGGAGCGCGAGATCGCGCCGATGCTGACCTCCGAGCGGGTCGGCCTATTGGTGTGGAGCCCCCTGGCTGGTGGCTACCTGACCGGAAAATATTCCGGGGGCGGTGACGGCACGGGCGGCAGACTCAAGGATCTGGACTTTCCGCCGATCGATCGCGGGCGTGGCGAACCGCTGATCGCGGTTCTCAAGACCATCGCTCAGCGGCATGGTGCCACTACGGGCCAGATCGCCATCGCCTGGCTCCTGCATCAGCCGGTCGTAACCGCAGTCATCCTCGGTGCAAAGCGGGTCGAGCAACTCACCGAGAACGTGCAGGCGACCAGCATCCAGTTGAGCGATGACGACCTCGCACAACTGGATGCCGCCAGCAGGCTACCGGTTGAATACCCCGGGTGGCTGCTGGAGAGTCCAGGCGATCGGCGTTCCTGAGCGCGATCGCATTGCAACACCGGAACCGGTCTATGTCCCCAGGCTTCCGTCGCGGATCTGAGTAGAAAGCACGCCCTAATCACTAGCGAAAGGAAAATGAATATGAAAGTTCTGATGGTTCTGACGTCTCACGACCAGCTTGGCGACACCGGTCGCAAGACCGGCTTCTGGCTCGAAGAGCTGGCCGCTCCCTATTATGTGTTCAAGGAGGCTGGCTACGAGATCACGCTCGCCTCTCCGAAGGGCGGCCAGCCGCCGCTCGATCCGAAGAGCAACGAGCCCGACTTCCAGACCGACGACACCCGTCGATTCGAGGCAGACGCCGAGGCTAGCAAGGCACTGGCAAACACCGTGAAGCTCGCCGACGTCGCTGCGGACGACTTCGACACGGTGTTCTACCCCGGCGGCCATGGTCCGATGTGGGATCTGGCCGAGAGCAAGGACTCGTCCGCCTTGATCGAGAGTTTCATCGTGGCAAATAAGCCAGTCGCGCTGGTCTGCCATGGGCCGGGCGTACTGCGCCACGTGAAAACCGCCGAGGGCCGGCCGCTGGTCGAGGGCAAGCAGGTGACCGGTTTCACCAATACCGAGGAAGCTGCCGTAGGACTGACCGAGGTGGTGCCGTTCCTCGTGGAGGACGAACTGAAGGCCAAGGGCGGCATCTATTCGAGTGGTCCGGACTGGGGCCCCTACGTCGTGGAGGACGGCCTGCTGATCACCGGCCAGAACCCGGCCTCGTCGGCCCCGGCCGCCCAGCGCCTGGTCACCCGCGATCGCCACCCTCAAGAAGTTAAGTAGCTTATGAAGGTCTTCATCATCGGCATCGCTGGCGGCATCGGTCGCCGAGTGGCGAAACAACTTGCCGAGGCGGGCGACGAACCCATCGGTCTCGTGCGGCGACCAGAGCAGGCAGAGGCGCTTGCCTTGGGCGGGATCCAGACGGTGCGGGGCGATCTGGTGGCGATGTCGGTCGAAGACCTGGCTGCAACCATGCGCGGCTGCGATGCGATCGTGTTTAGCGCCGGCGCGGGTGGCAAGGAGAACGACGAGGCGACCACCCGCGTGGACGGCGACGGGCCGAGGAAACTGGCCACCGCAGCGGAACGCGCCGGGGTGCGTCGCTTCATCCTCGTCTCGGTCTTTCCCGAGGCATGGCGCGAGCGGCGCATGGATGCGTCGTTCGAACACTATATGGTCGAGAAGAAGAAGGCTGAGACGCAATTAGTTCTGACCGACCTCGACTGGTTGATCGTGCGCCCGTCCGCACTGACAAACGAGCCTGGGACGGGACGGGTTGACCTGGGCCTCGCCAAGTTCCACACCGAAATCGCCCGCGACGACGTCGCTGCGACCATCGTGGAGCTTCTGCGAACCCCTGGCCTCAACCGGTTGATCTTGGAGCTGACCGGTGGAGGCATGGCGATCAGCGAGGGGATTGGTGCTCTGGCCTTTGACTCGGCTGCGGCAGCTGAGAAACTTATTGCGCGAGATTCTGACAAAACACCCTAAGAATCTGAAAGAAACCAAGCATTAGAACTCACTACGCTCAGGTTGAGTCAGACGAGAATCTAATGCGTTATCCATAGGAGCTTGCAATGCCTTACGTTACTGTCGGCCAAGAAAATTCTGCAACCATCGATCTCTACTACGAAGATCTGGGAGCAGGTCAACCAATTGTTCTCATTCACGGTTTTCCCCTCAGCGGCCATTCCTGGGAAAAGCAGGTCTTAGTGCTGCTGAATGCAGGATATCGAGTGATTACCTACGATCGCCGAGGGTTTGGTGCTTCCAGCCAACCTTCGTCTGGCTACGACTACGATACCTTTGCAGCGGATTTGAACGCGCTGATGACCAAGCTTGACTTGCAGGATACCGTGCTGGTCGGCTTCTCAATGGGAACAGGCGAAGTCACGCGCTATCTTGGCAAATATGGCTCAGAGCGGGTGCAGAAGGCCGTGCTGATGGCCCCAGTGCCGCCCTTTTTGCTGAAGACCGATGATAATCCTGAAGGCGTTGATCAAAGCGTTTTCGACGGCATCATGAAAGCGATTGTTGAAGACCGACCAGCCTACTTTTCTGCATTTTTTAGAGAATTCTTTAATGTGGATGTGCTGCTGGGCGATCGCATCAGCAATGAAGCCATTCAGGCAAGTTGGAATGTGGCCGCAGGGGCTTCTGCTAAAGGGACTTTGGACTGTGTCCCGTCTTGGCTGACCGATTTCCGCGACGATCTGCCCCGCATTGATGTACCAACCCTGATCATTCATGGCGATGCCGATCGCATTTTGCCGCTTGAGTCCACCGCAGCAAGACTGCCAAAGCTGATTAAAAACAGTCAGCTTGTGGTTATTCCTGGCGGGCCGCACGCCATCAATTGGACTCACACTGACCAGGTTAATCCTGCGTTGCTGGACTTTCTTCAGCCGGAATAATCAGTGACTTGGTTCATTTCTAACTTATGGAAAAACTCTGTGATTCATCCGTTGAGTTAGGCTCACACACTAGCCTAGGCAGGATTTTGCAATTCAACGAGTTAAGTTTTAAGGACAAAGCTGATGGCAAGTACCCTGCTTGGAGCGAGCGAACTTATTCAACGGTTGAATCGAACTACGGTGCTATCCAGTCAGCAAATGGGCTGGGATGGCATCTTGGTTGAGCAGCATCAATATTCTTCCCCAGAAAAAACAGAAGAGAAGGAACTTCCTGCCCTGTCTGAGCATTGGCTGATTTTGCCGCTGGGACATCCTACTTATATCAGTCAAAAGTCAGACTATTGTTTGCATGAATCCATCTTTCAACAGGGGGATAGTCTTTTAGTTCCGGCTGGGCAACCAAGCCACTGGTGTTGTCCAAGAAGTGAAGCACGCCAAACAGAACTATATATTCACCTGCAACCGAGACTCGTCAAACAAGTTGCTGAAGCTGCTGAAGTGGATACAGAGCGGCTCGATCTAGTGAACCATTTTGCCAAGCAAGACTTGCAGCTTCAGCAAATCGCCATGCTGCTGCTAGCTGAACTGCGCTCAGATAGCATGATGGGTAAATTGTATGTCGAATCGTTGTCTCAAACGTTGGTGATTCATCTGTTGCGCCACTATTCTGGGGTGGTAAAAATTATCACGCCTGATAATAGAAGCTTAGCTTACAAACAGGTGCAGCAGGCAATCGATTACATTCACACTTACCTCGAACAAGATTTATCGCTAACTGAACTGGCAAGCGTGATCAATATCAGCCCAACTTACTTTGCCAGCTTATTCAAACAGGCGATAGGAACTTCGCCGCACCAGTATGTGATTCAACAGCGGGTAGAACGGGCGAAAATGATGTTGAAGCGAACGGATCTGGCGATCGCAGATATCGCCCTACAAGTCGGCTTCTCTAGTCAAAGTCATCTGACACAACACTTTAAGCGCCTGACTGGACTGACCCCCAAGCAGATTCGCTGACAGCATAAGAATCTGACAAACCGCTGTAAGAATCTGAAAGAACTTGAGTGTTGAAACTTATTACGCTCAAGTTAACTATCGTAGATGGATTTGAAGCATGGTGGAAATAACGGCGCAGTGGAAAAACGGCGCAACCCAAAAAAGTTGGTAAAGCCATCACGGTTCAACGGTCTTTTCCTGCGAGAAACTTCTCCACAGATTCATTGAATTACTAACTTCACAACGAGAATAAGCATGACAAATCATACAAAGATTGCATTGGTCACAGGGGCGAGCCGAGGCCTGGGCAAAAATACGGCTTTGGCCCTTGCCAAAAAAGGAGTCGATGTGATCGTGACCTATCGCAGCAGCGAGGCAGAGGCAATTCGTGTTGTCTCTGAGATTGCAGAAATCGGCGGTAAAGCCGCTGCCTTGCAATTGGATGCTTCTAGCACGAAACCCTTTGATGAATTTGCAGCAGAGGTCAAACAGACGCTTCAAGACAAGTGGCAGACCGAGCAGTTTGATTTTCTGGTAAACAATGCAGGCATTGGTATCCATAAGCCGTTTACTGAAACCACCGAGGACGATTTTGATCAACTGATAAACCTCCAGTTCAAGGGCGTTTTCTTTCTCACCCAAAAGCTGTTGCCACTGCTCAAGGACGGCGGGCGGATTGTGAATCTTTCCTCAGGTCTTGCTCGCTTTACGCTGCCGGGCTACTCAGCTTACGCCAGCATGAAAGGCGCGATCGAGGTGCTGACTCGATATATGGCCAAAGAACTAGGAGACAGACAGATTGCCGTAAATGTTGTGGCTCCGGGCGCGATCGAAACAGATTTTGCGGGCGGTGCAGTCCGTGACAATCCAGAAATCAACGACTTCCTCGCTTCGCAAACCGCGTTAGGTCGTGTAGGTCTTCCCGATGATATTGGAGGTGCGATCGCATCTTTGCTCTCTGAAGATAACCGCTGGGTAAATGCTCAAAGAATTGAAGTCTCTGGCGGCATGTTTCTTTAATTAACACTGACTAAAAAAAAAGGAAAATTCATCATGTTGAATGTAGAAAACAAAGTGATTACTATTACTGGAGCCAGTAGCGGTATTGGCGAAGCCACCGCGAAGCTGCTTGCCCAAAATGGTGCAAAAGTCGTTTTGGGGGCACGGCGGACAGACAAGCTAGAAAAGCTAGTTAAGGAAATTCACGCATCCGGTGGCACAGCAGAATTCAAAGCGGTGGATGTCACCGATCGCGACGATGTGAAAGCATTTGTTGAATTTGCCAAAGACAAATTTGGTCGCGTCGATGTCATTTTTAACAATGCAGGCGTGATGCCCCTATCGCCGATGAATGCCCTGAAAGTCGAGGAATGGGACAACATGATCAATGTAAATATCCAGGGCGTATTGAATGGTATCGCGGCGGGGCTACCGATTATGGAAGCACAAGGTAGCGGGCAAATCATCAATACTGCGTCTATTGGCGCCCATGTGGTCGTGCCCACTGCGGCAGTTTACTGTGCAACCAAGTATGCGGTTTGGGCAATTTCTGAAGGACTGCGGCAGGAATCACAACATATTCGCGTCACCATCATATCTCCAGGTGTCGTTGACACTGAGCTTGGCTCCGATATCACCGATGAGTCATCCAAAGGCTTGTTAAAAGAATTTCGCAAAACTGCACTTCCCTCAGAGGCGATCGCCAGAGCCGTTTTATACGCTGTCTCCCAGTCGGACGATGTTGACGTTAACGAAGTGGTTGTCCGCCCAATCAGCCAGACCATGTAAACCCATCATGGAGTCAAGAGGAAAATCTTGTGTATGTAATTTTCGGTGCGACTGGACAGACGGGTTCTGCGGTTGCTGACGCTTTGCTTGAAAAAAATCAGCTGGTGCGCGTCGTTTTGCGCTCGGACAAAACCGCTGCCGCCTGGCGGGCGAAAGGCGCAGACGTTGCTTTTGCAGACCTAAGCGATTCAGCAGCGATGACCAACGCGATGCGGAACGCGGATGCTGTTTACGCGATGAACCCGCCTGCCTACAACCTCGCTAATATGTTCGCGGTGGCGAGAGGAATCGGTGAGCGTTACGTTACCGCCATCAAAAATTCTGGTGCGCAGAAAGTCGTGTTGCTGTCTTCGGTCGGCTCACAACAGGCTTCAGGCACGGGAAACATTTTGACGACGCATATTTTGGAGATGCTTTTCAGCGACTTGAACATTCCCGTCGCTTTTTTGCGGGCGGCGGCGTTTATGGAAAATTGGAGCAGCGTAGTGAAGGTTGCCGCTGAGCAAGGCATTTTGCCGAGTTTCTACACGCCGCTTGAGCGCAAGATGCCGATGGTTTGCGCCGCAGATATCGGACGTGCCGTGGCCCAGGCGATGACCGAAGATTGGACGGGCAAGCGCATCATCGAACTGCACGGTGCAGCAGACTATTCGCCGAACGATGTTGCTGCCGCATTTGCCGCTGCTCTCAGACGCGACGTGCAGGCGATCGCTGTCCCCGAAAGCGAGTGGCAGGCAACGATTTCCAGATTCGGATTCTCGCCTGAAGCCGTCAGCAGTTACAGCGAAATGATGCGCGGCTTCAATTCTGGTCACGTTGTTTTTGAAGGGGGCAGCCACGTTCAAACAATCCAGGGGCAAACGATGATTGCAGATGCCGTCGGCAAACTGATCGAAGCACAAGCTTGAATCAAAAATTTCACCCATATAAGGAGTACATCATGACAACAACGCTTGCGGGCAAAGTTGCAATGGTTACGGGCGGTTCACGCGGTTTAGGAGCGGCGATCGCTAAACGTCTCGCTCGCGATGGGGCAACCGTTGCGCTCACCTACACCAGTTCACCCCAAAAAGCGGATCAGGTGGTGCGAGATATCGAAGCAGCAGGGGGAAAAGCTCTGGCAATTCGGGCTGACAGTGCTGATGTAGAGGCGGTAAAACATGCCGTCGCTGAGACCGTCAACACCCTCGGTCGTCTCGACATTCTCGTCAACAATGCAGGCGTTGCGGCTCTAGCACCGATCGACCAGTTCTCGATGGAGGAATTTGACCGATTGGTGGCGGTGAATATCAAAGGCGTTTTTGTAGCCACTCAAGAGGCAACTCGCCACATGGGCGAGGGAGGGCGAATCATCATGCTTGGCAGCGTCAGCAGTGATTTCACCCCCTTTGCCGGTCTCTCGGTCTATGCGTTGACGAAGGGAGCGATCGCCAGCTTTACCCATGGTCTTGCCCACGATCTAGGGACTCGCGGCATCACGGTCAACAACATCCAACCTGGGCCGATCGATACCGATATGAGTCCCGCAGATGAGGACTCTGCTCAAGAAATAACTAACATCATTGCTCTTGGTCGCTATGGAAAAGACAGTGAGGTGGCTGGCATGGTTTCCTATCTTGCCAGCCCTGAAGCCGCTTTTGTCACGGGTGCGAGCCTCAAAATTGATGGTGGCATAGCTGCTTGAACTAGACGTAATCAGGTTTGTAATTCCTAAACTCAGCCAGGAAAACACGATGTCACAAAAACTCTCAGAAAAAGTTGCGCTGGTTACGGGTGGCACCAGCGGTATTAGGCTTGCCACTGCCAAGCAATTCGTTCTGAATGCCTCAACTACTTCTATAAGGATTTAGAAACAATGAGAAAGCAACTTGTTAATCCGCCACAACGCTATGATGGCAAACCGCACGGATTGTCCCACGCTGTAAACGATACCGCAGCGGGTGTCGTTTACATTTCTGGTCAAGTTGACTGGGACATGAACTTCCAAGTCTCGTCCCATACCGTCGAGGGGCAACTAAAGAGCGTGCTGAATAACCTGACGATCGTCCTAGATGCAGCGGGAAGCTCTGTAGAAAATTTGCTGAACCTTCGCATCTATATCCGCGGTGAATTTGGAGAATTCTTTGAGGATGTTGCACCCATTCTCGCGCAATATCTGGCAGACTCCCGCCCCGCGATTACTGGCATCGGCGTTGCCTCGCTCGCCTCTCCAGAAACATTAGTTGAGATTGAGGCAATAGCAGCCCTTAAGTAACTGTCTGCTTACTGGGTTAGCGAAATCTCTCCAAGGATGCGTTGGGTTAAACGCACAACTCGTGCGCCACTAGCAAAAGCGACGGGTTCGCTAAACACCATAAGAATGCGAAAAACTACCATAAGAATCTGGGAGAAATCCAGTATGGAGACTTGCTACACTTCAGATTTATGGAACATTACATAACTCGAAGCTACGGATTTATCTCACATTATGGAGCAAACACTGAAGCAGAATAAAACATTTGTTCACAATCATTTTGAAGAGATTGTAAACCGCAAGAATTCTGCCATTGTTTACCAGAACTTCGCACCTGACTTTATAGATCATGAAGAACCTTTTGCAGGAATAGTGAGTTCTGAGCTAGTTAAGCAAACGATGGAGAAGGCATACATAAAGTATCCCGATTTACACGTTATAGTCGAGGACACGATCGCTGAAGAAGACAAGGTTATGGTGCGGTGTCTATGGCGCGGAACTGATTCTTCTACAGGAAAAAAGATGGAGTTTAAGGGCTTTGTACTTTGGAGGCTAGCAGATGGCAAGCTTGCTGAACGTTGGGCAACGATTTCACCGCCACTCATATAAAGTATCCTTTTTACTAACCCAAGGCACAAACGCAGGAGAAACTTAGATGTCAGAGAAAAATAAAGCCATCTTAGAAAAGGCCAATGCGGCGATCGCTAAAGGCAACAATGAAGGATTCTTATCGTTCTGCGCCGACGACATCGAATGGACGTTTGTAGGCGACAAGACCATTAAGGGCAAAGAAGCCGTTCGCCAATGGATGGCAGCGACATACGTAGAGCCACCAAAGTTTAGGGTCGCCAACTTAATCGCTGAGGATGATTTCGTCGCAGCACTCGGCGACATCACAATGAAAGACGAAGATGGGAAGGCGGCTGATTACTCGTACTGCGATGTCTGGCGCTTTCGCGGCGATAAGATTGTCGAACTAAAAGCCTTCGTCGTCAAAACCTAGGCCAAGGATGAAACCATCAGTGCAGCATAAATACTCTGCAAAAGTCACGATGTAGTCTTGCAAAACACGATTGAAATCAAATGGGCAAGATTCACCAGCATCGCATGGATCAAGGACGAATTTGGCTTTTCTGCACCCGTTTCCCTGAGCCGAAACAGGACACCGCATCCCAAGCGGGCCTATTCAACTATGCCGTCTATTTCCACACACTCGGCACACCCCAGGCACAGTATCGGCTGGTCTATACAACCCCAGATCAACCGACTGATGAAGTTCTTCCCCACAACAGCCAGGGACGCGGCGCGCATCAAGGTAGTGACGAGAGATCTTAATCCAGTCGATTACAAATTAGTATTTCATTGAGAATTATCCGATGACGCATTCAATATTGCAACGCGAGAATAATTCTGAGCATGAGATTACACCTCAGACTGATTTTCTCCATGACTCTAACGTTAATTATGCCCTAATTGCGATCGCGCAAGAAGTTGCTGAGTTGCTGAAACAATCCTACCCAGTACAAGTCGATGGAATCGATGGCCTGGAATCAATAGCCGGGAATAGTTCTGCTGAATGATCGGCTCCTGGCGGAGTTGGCAAAGTCTATCTAAGGAGAGAAGTATCGATCGCTAGCCTGTGTTTTTATACTCTGGTCACTATTTTGTGTTCCTGACTGATGAACGCTTTTGCTGCGCCACAACCGGGCTGAAAAGTGTTTGTCTTGCAACGGCAAGCAATCGGTGAGAGCAAGCTCCATGGCCAGCAACCTGCTCAACTCGCTCGAACTCAGCCAACGATTTAATAAACCACTGATGCTCTCCAGTCGTCAAATGAACTGGAATGGCGTTTTGGTTGAGCAGTGTCAAAGCCCTGTTGCAGATTTTGAGGCAGAACTCCCAGCTCTCTCAGACCATTGGCTCAGCTTGCACCTGGGGAATCCTGCCCCTATGATTCAAAAACGGGACGATCGCCTGCATGAATCAATCCTTCACGAAGGGGACAATCTCTTTGTCCCGGCTGGACAACCAAGCTACTGGCGTCGAGATAAAAGTGGTGTCGGCTGCGCTCCGCTATTCATTTGCTTAAAACCGGAATTTATTCAACAAGCTGCTGAAGCCTGTGATGTTGATTCAAACCGGTTCGAGCTTGTACATAGTTTCGGTCAGCAAGATTTGCAACTTCACCAGATTGGCATGCTGCTGTTTGCTGAGTTGCGATCGGGTGGGATGATGGGTCAACTATATGTCGAATCACTCACTCAAGTCCTGGTGATTCATTTACTGCGACACTATTCGACTCTGGCTCAACCGATCGCATCGCAAAACAGCAGCTTCACTCGTATCCAGTTGCAGCAGGCGATCGATTATATTCACACTTACTTGAATCGAGATTTATCTTTGGCGGAACTAGCCAGTGTCGTTAACATCAGCCCAACTTACTTTGCCAGTTTATTTAAGCGAACAATGGGGATTTCGCCCCATCAGTACGTGATTAAGCAGCGCGTTGAACAAGCGAAATTGATGCTGTCAAAAACGGATTTGGCGATCGCAGACATCGCCCTAGAAGTTGGTTTCTCCAGTCAAAGCCACTTAACGCAACAGTTTAAGCGCCACACTGGCTTAACTCCCAAACAGGTTCGCTAACACCATAAGAATTTAACAAATCATCGTAAGAATCTGAAAGCAGTCAAGCATCGGAACTCGCTACACTTTAGATAGTAAGACCAGTGGTTGTGTCGCAAAATTAATAATTTCGGCGTTTGATCGCATTTCTGCGGGAATTTGCAATGAGAGTTTCAGGTACCCCGGAACCTTATCCTTCGCTGCCACAAATACACAGTCAATTCATTGCAAACAGTAAATGAGAGTTCAATTGGACAGTTTTGGGGAGCGTGGCTAGCGATCAAGTCTGCGCTCAACTATCAACTGCATCTCAAGGGCTGGGTCATTTCAAATATTAGTCACAGCGCTGCTTGAGCACCTGCGCACGTTGTTCTTATCTCACTGCGCCGCGATCGCCTTACCCGTTGCCCTAAAGGAGTTTATTGCTATGTCTCAAGTTCCTTCTAACCACCCGCAGGAGTCAGAAAAGACCGCCGCAACGCCCTCATTCCTACCCAACAAGGCTTCACGTCCTCGCTTACCCGAGGGCATTGTTGGCCTTGTCGTCTTTATGGTAGTTGGGTACGGAGTCGGCTCGCAGCTCTCGCGGCTCGGACTCGACCCCGTAGTCTACGGCCTGGTCTTCACCGCGCTCTCCGGCATCGCTGGCATCGCCGGGTTTGCCGCTGCTGTGCTGCTCCGCATCCGATCCCTCAGCCCCTTCGGCGTCCGCCCGGTCTCTCGGCGGTGGCTGCTGATCGGGGTCGGAGCCGGACTCGTTGCCTTTATGGTCAAGGGGCTGGCGGTGCTGGCCTACATCGCCATCACCGGGGATAGCTCCACCCCTCAGACCGTATACGCCGAAGGTGGCAGTGGCGGGGTGCTGTCCTTAATCCTGGCGACGCTGTTTCTTGGTCTCCTCACACCCCTGGGCGAGGAGCTACTCTTCCGGGGCGTCATCGCCAACGTGCTGCTGCGCCACGGGCGGCCGTTTTTTGGGGTCGTGGGCAGTGCCCTGATCTTCGCCTTTATGCACGGCGTCAATATTGTTTTCCCTGCCGCCTTGGTGATGGGTCTCGTTGGTGCCGAACTGCTGCGCCGCAGCGGCTCGGTCTGGCCCGCCGTCGTCGTTCACGTCGTCTTCAACCTGCCCACGGTTCCGGTCATGGTGCTGGCTGGCATGGGCTGACCCGCCGCCAAATCTTGAAACTATCGGCAACTATGATCAGCAACCCGAGCCAAGCACCCCATGCACACCCGTAGAGGAAACGGAGATGAAGATGCAAAATACCGCAAGAACGCAGGAAATCATCGCAGAAGCGAAAAAAGTTACCTACGTGGAGGCTGCCCGGTGGGGTAAGTATCGGGGGTGGCGGTATGTTCTGGGGCTGATGATCATCCTCTTTGCGTGGCTGATCGTCGGTAGTGGTGCCAGCGTACTCGTCGCGTTCGCGCTCGGCGGCCAGGCAGACCCCTCGGAACTCGGGCTTGTGGAATACTACCTGTTTGTCATGGCGAGTTTCCTGTGCTTCCTCGCGGGAGTCCTGATCGCTGTCTCCCTCGTCCACCGCCGCCACCCCCGGACGCTCGTCACAGCGCGGGAGCGGATAAACTGGCATCGAGTCGGTCATGGATTCGTGGCGTGGTTTGTGCCGTACTGCCTGATCGGTGGGCTGGGGCAGTATCTGTTCTACCCGGATACCTTCTCCTTTAACTCCGACCTCTTAACATTCGCTCTCTTCATCCCGATCGCACTGCTTTTCACTGCGATCCAGACGACAACGGAGGAGCTTTTCTTTCGCGGATACGTTGTGCAGGGCGCGAGCCTGGTTTGGTCTAACCGTATCTTTCTGGCGATCGTGCCAGCCGTGATCTTTACCCTGCCGCACCTCCTTAACCCGGAGGTGTCCGCAGGCGGATGGCTTACGGTCTTCGTCACCTACTTCCTCGTTCCGGGTCTGCTGTGGACTGTGGTCTCGTTGATTGACGGCACCACTGAACTCGCCATCGGCGTACACTTCGCGAACAACATCGGCGGGGTACTCCTGTTCAACATCACTGGAACTGCCTTGCCCTCACCCGCTCTGTTCACCATCAGCGAGTATCACGCGACCTACGGGGCGCTAGCGGTGCTGGTTGCAGTACCCGTGTTTCTGGCGATCGCCTACGGAGTGTTCAAGCGTAAGACCCCAACCCGTTTTCCAGAGCCACCGCAAGATCGTGGGTGATCTCGTCAGTTCGCAAACCTATCAGCAAATGAACCCAAGACTGTCTTCATTCACTCGGCGCGTTCAACCGCGTCATTGACTCATACATCTAATGAACGGAGTTGACATGCTTGCACTCATTGTCGATCACTCAACCGCCCACGGTCTTCGATTGGGCGAGATTCCGCCCCCCGAGCCCGGCCCACACGAGGCGCTGGTGCGGGTCGTCGCCGTGTCGGTCAACTTCGGAGATCTACAGGACGGCGTTGCCGGGGCACCCGACGGTACTGTACCGGGGTGGGAAGCAGCCGGCATCGTCGAGCGCGCCGCTCTTGATGGCAGCGGTCCTGCAGTCGGCACGCCGGTTGTCAGCTTGGCACTCAATGGCGGTTGGGCTGAGCTCCGCGCTGTTACGGCCCGTACCCTCGGGGTTGTACCGGACAGTGCTGATCTGGGGGCGGTATCAACGGTGCCCGTGGCTGGGGTGAGCGCTCTGTCCGCGCTCGACCGGATCGGTTCGTTGCTCGGGCGGCGAATCGCCGTGACCGGTGCGACTGGTGGTGTGGGACGGTTTGCGGTTCAGCTGGCGCATCTTGGTGGAGCGGAGGTGATCGCGGTGACTAGCGATCCCAAGCTCTATGGAGAGGCACTTCGGGCGTTGGGCGCTGACCAGGTAGTCGCTCCAGGCGCACTGCCGGATGGGCTGGACGGCGTCGTTGACACCGTCGGTGGGTCATTGCTGGTCGAGGCATTCAGTGCGCTCGCGGGCAACGGCACTCTAGTCTCGGTGGGTCATGTCACCGAAGAGCCCGAGGTGTTCCCCGTCGGTGCGCTGCTCAGTCGTCAGGGTCAGGACAATCGGTCGCTTGCGACGTTCTTCCTACTTGACAGTACCGACATCGATCGCGGCATCTCCTGGCTCGCGGGAAGGGTGGCCGCAGGTGTCATCGACCCTGGGATTGTGTGGCGCGGCAGCTGGCGTGACGTGGACGAGGTTGTAGAAGCCCTGCGAAGCCGTCGACTCCATGGCAAGGCCGTTCTGGATGTCGCCGCACGGTAAGCCGACGCTCTTCAGCCTGCTCCCAATCTTGCCGTGCACGCACAGGGGTTCGATGATCTCGAATCCCTGCCACAGTTTGACGAAGGGACGATCCGCACCCTATGACCACAAGATCTCGAAGGTTTAATAACATCGCAGATCAGTACTTTCATCCACTTGGCACGCTCGACCGCATCATTGACCCGTTCACGCCGATTCTAGAAGGAAGTTGAGAATAGAGTCATGGTTAAACATGAGGATAGAGTCATGGTTGAGCATAAAAACTCTAGGCTGCGACTGTTTGGGCTGCTGTGGTTGGCAGGCATGGCTGGGGTGATATCCCTGGTGTTGCTGCCGTTGCCCTTGCTCCCAGAGGGTGCCCCACCTGCCGCCGTGGTCAGACTACTGGTGCTGGTGCAGCCCACGATTTTGCTGTCGGTGGCGGTGCTGATAGGCGTGCTCTTGGCCCACCGGCTAGGGCTAATGGCACCGGGGGCAGAGGCGCTGGCCGTGGGGCGATCGTGGCGGCAAGCCATGGCTCCTCAACTGCTGCCCGGCGTGGTGGGTGGGTTGATCAGCGGCGGACTGCTGACGGCGATCGCCCTACTGTCTCGCCCGCTGCTGCCACCCGCCTACGGGGCGGCTGAGCCCACGCCGCTGCCAGTGCGATTTCTCTACGGCGGTATCACCGAAGAAATTCTGATCCGCTGGGGCCTGATGACGCTGCTGCTATGGCTGGGCTGGCGATTTGGGCAGCAGCGCCAGGGTAAGCCCCAGAGCCGATGGGTGGTAGTCGCTATTGCCGTCTCCTCCCTGGTGTTTGCCGTGGCCCACTTGCCCTATGCGATCGCCCTAGGACTGCCGTTAACCCCAGCCCTACTGGGGTTCTTGCTGATTCAAAATTCTTTGTTTGCAGGGGTTGCGGGGTATTTATTCTGGCGCTACGGGCTAGAGACCGCAATGATCGCCCACCTGATAGTTCATGCCGTGCTGGCCCTCATCGGCTGAGGCCCCTTCTGGCTCACGGGCAGGGTGGCTGCGGGTGTCATCGCCCTTGGGATCGTGTGGCGCGGCAGATGGCGTGACGTGGACAAGGTTGTAGAAGCCCTGCGAAGCCGTTGACTCCACGGCAAGGCCGTTCTGGACGTCGGCGCGGACTGAATCTTCAGCACCTGGATGAAAAGAATCGATCACTATGAAAGTTTTTTCTGATCCCCCGCGAAAACGCAACCTGAACCAAGCAATCGAGTCCGATCAGTCTCGGTCAGACTTCCCTCGTAAGCGATCGCCCCGAATCACCTTCAGTATCCTCGTCACAGTCGTGACCGCCGTTGTTATCGGCACTGCGGCGTTCCAGTTCGGCCTGCCCTGGTGGATGCAGGCGGGAGACCACAATCACCTGTACGAAAGCGATGCCGGTTCTCTGCGTTATCAGGTTCACCTGCCGCCTCAGCACGATGGCATGACTCAACTGCCGGTGATCATGGCGATTCACGGCTGCGGCATGACGGGTTATGGATGGAATTCGATGAAGGCCACGACGCAGTTCAACAGTTTGGCCGACCGCGAAGGTTTTATCGTCGTCTACCCAACGCAACGGATGTTCCGCAGCGCGTTTAACTGCTGGAACTCGGCTGACCCACGGCAGCAGCACCGCTACAGCGGAGAACCTGCGCTTCTCGCTGGCGTGGCCCGACAGGTGGTCGAGGTGTACAACGCAGACCCAGCCCAAGTGCATGTTGCTGGGGCCTCATCGGGTGAGGGGGCCGCCGTTATTCTCGCTGCGACCTACCCCGATGTCTTTGCAACGGTGACATCGATCGCAGGTGGTGAGTATGGTCTGAACCAGGTGAACCCCGACGATCCTGACTCCACACCACCGAATTACACCGCACGTCAGGCGTGGGCTCAGATGGGCGATCGGGCGCGGCAGGTGCCGCTGCTCGTTATCCAAGGCGAGGATGATGCCGTCGTTCCGCCCATCGTCGCCACTCGTCTGGTTGCACATTGGACTGCGGTAGGCGACTTCGTTGATGACGGCCTGCTTAACGACAGCCTGAACCGAGTCGAAGAGACGACAACGGTGCCTTCAGAACAGGGTAGGCATTCGTACACCCACACCACTTTCACTGCGCCGGACGGTACGTTTCTCATCGAGTCGTACCTCGTCCAGGATATGGGGCACGCCTGGCCAGGGCCTACCGGAGAAGGCATTTATATCGATCGCGCCGGTCCCGATGCCAGTGCCATTGCCTGGGAATTCGCCAAGCGCCATCCGAAGTCATAGCCGATCGAACACCGTCTTAAAAGGAGTTCGTCATCATGCCTCACGTGTCTTCTAACAACCCACGAAATCGTGACCGACTCACACACGATTCAATACCAACAGCTTCCCCTAGGAGGAGAATGATGCGCGTTCCCAAGACCTACACCCGACGCTTACTAACGGCCACAGCGGTGATATTGCTTCTCCTAGCTGGAGCACCTTTCGCGTCTACCCAGTCTGCCCAGAAGCCAGCGGCGGAACTGGAGCGATTCTACAACCAGGAACTGACGTTCGGCTCCTGCCAAGGCTTTGCAACCACTGCGATCGAGGCACAACTGTACGTTGATCCGTTTGAATGTAGTCGCCTGGAGGTGCCGTTAAACTACAACCAACCTGAGGGTGAGACTATGCAAATCGCGGTGCTGCGGCTCCCGGCCCAGGATGAGCCGGACCAGCGGATCGGTTCCCTGGTGCTTAACCCTGGCGGGCCTGGCGGCTCGGGCCTGTTTACCACCCCCCTCACTGCGGTGGGTCTGAAGGAGACCCCGATTATTCAGCGGTTCGACCTGGTTGGATTCGACCCTCGCGGGGTCGGAGCCTCGACCCCGGCCATCAGCTGCTTCACCGACGCAGAGAGCGATCGCGGCGAGAACCAGACGACGTTGTTGGGTACGTCGGGAGAATGGACTGCCGACGACACCCGCGAGCTGATGGAGCAGTGCGCCGAGGGATCGGGGGGTGAACAGGTGCTTGCCGCCGTCGGTACCCGCAATGCAGCACGGGATATGGACGTGCTGCGCGCTGCGCTAGGGGATGAGAAACTGACCTTCGCCGGGCAGAGCTACGGTACTCGGCTCGGCGCGGTCTATGCCGAGATGTTCCCGCAGAATGTGCGGGCCATGGTCTTCGATGGCGTGATCGACCCCCGGCAGGGCAGCGCGGAACGCCGCCTGTCGCTCCACGCCGGATTCCAGCGATCGTTCGATCTGATGGCTGAGTTCTGCGCCCAGAGCCCAAACTGCCCGCTAGGCAACGATCCCGAGCAGGCAACCGCTGTGTTCCAAACCCTGGTTCAACCGCTGATCGATAATCCGGTACCCGCCGGAAACGGACGCACGCTGAACTTCTTCCAGGCCACGGGTGGCGTCGGTGCCGGACTTTACACCGCTGAGGCATGGCCGCAGGTGATCGATGGCATCGCCCAGCTCAAGACCGAGGGGCGCGGCGACCAGCTGCTCACCATCAATGATAATTTTATCGGTAGGGATCCTAACGGCCTATGGAACAACTTTATCGATGCCAACCTCGCCATCAACTGCAATGACGAGGAGCGCCGCACTCCCGAGCAAGAGGCCGACCTGCGCCGCCAGATATTCGACGTGAACCCCTTCCTCGATACCGGACGCGACGTCGAGGGCGTCACCCGCGACGCCTGCGAGTTTTGGCCTAGTGAGCCGACCCTGGGTTTCCCCTACGCTCAGGATGTCGAGGGTTTACCCGACACGCTGATCATCTCCATTACTGGCGACCCCGCCACTCCCTACGGCGCTGGGGCCAGTCTGGCCGAGGCTCTTGGTGGTACCGTGCTCACCGTCGAGGGAGAGCGGCACACCGTCGCCATGGAGGGCATCAGCCCTTGCGTCAATGCGATTGTCGCTGACTACCTGATCAACCTTGAACTCCCCGCAGAGGGCGATCGCTGCGTCCTCTAACCGCCCCAGCGCCAAACCCAAGGATTTAGAAACCCCCATCGACCCTATCGACAAATGAAAGCTTTGGGCACCAACATGGCATAAACCTCAAGATAGATAATACGCCAAACAAGTATTCATCCATGACAGCGCTAGCATACGCGACAACGTCTTACACCTCATCCCCTGAAATGATGGAGACATGGGCAAAGCAGGCTATGTTCTCAAGCGAGTGCTGGAGCGGTACAACATCACCCGTAATTGCGTAACTAGGTTAACGGGTAGCTGCTCCTGAGAGAGGGCGATCGCCCCCATAGCCCCTATCAATATCCTCATGGTCACGGGTGATCGATCTATGATCTATATAAGATCAGTGCGTTCGGCAGTTTAATTCCCAAAAGTATGAGGAATAAACCGATGACAGCGATCGACGACCTCAGTTCGCAGCAGTTCTACCACGGCACAAAAGCCGATCTGAGACCAGGGGATCTGATCGTGCCCGGCTATAGCTCTAACTACGGCAAGCAAAAGAAAGCGGCCTACGTCTACCTGACCGCCACCTTGGATGCGGCCATCTGGGGGGCCGAGTTGGCCCTTGGCGAAAGCACCGGCAGAATCTACATTGTGGAACCGACCGGCCCGATCGCCGATGATCCGAATTTGACGGACAAGAAGTACCCTGGCAATCCGACAAAGTCATACCGCTCTCAGGATCCACTTCGGGTCACGGGTGAGGTCACAGAGTGGCAGGGGCACTCCCCCGAACAGCTCAAAGCCATGCAGGAAAACCTTGAGCGACTTAAGCAACTTGGTATTGAGGCGATCGAGGACTGAGTCCGGCTCGTCCATAATGTCTCACCACCTTTCCTCAAGGGGTGGTCGCGCCTTTCCTGTCGCAAAACTTTCCAGCGATTCCTCAAATCTTGAAAAAAATATGGCCACCCTGTCGATCTGCCGTCTCGCGGCTCGACTACTTCACACAGACAGGGTTAAAGGTTGACGCCTAGCCCGCTGACAAGCCATCCATGGAGACTTACAACTATGACCACAACCGTGCTAGAGACCCCAATCACCCAGCGGCGCAGATGTGGCTGCGAGTCACCGCTGGTTGCCAACGGCAAGGGGAGCAATAGCAGATTATCCACGAGCATGCCTCGGTGCTCTTTGTGCCCGACAGCAGCTCTGATTGCACCCACGCCTGAGCTAGGCCCGACTTGAGCAGCCGCTTTTTTGTCATCCCAGAGATAAACACCAATTAACTAGGAGATTTGCAATGAGAGTTATGGTTTTCGTCAAAGCTACTCCCGAGTCTGAAGCCGGGGTCATGCCCACCGAAGAACAATTGACTGAGATGGGGCAGTTCAACGAAGAACTGGTCAACGCGGGCGTGATGCTGGCGGGCGAGGGGCTGCATCCCAGTTCAAAAGGGGTGCGGGTAGCCTGCAAGGGCAAAGCACGCACCGTCACCGACGGGCCGTTTATTGAAACTAAAGAACTGATTGCCGGATTTTGGATCTGGCAGGTACAGTCGATGGCAGAGGCGATTGATTGGGTCAAACGCAGCCCTTTTCAGGCCGACGAAATTGAGATTCGCCCCGTTTTTGAAGCAGACGACTTTGGCGAAGCCTTTACTCCAGAACTGCGGGAACAGGAAGATCGTCTGCGAGTTGAATTAGAAAGAGGGAAATGATGTGATTTTGCAGTGCACAGGTTCAAATCTGATCCTGTGCATTTTCCTTCAGGTCAAGATGTGGCGATACAGGTAGCCTGTGGAATATGGCTAAAGCTTACGGGTTTCGTTTACTTTATAGTGCTAGACCATGCCACCCTACCCACGTCAGAATTATCTAGACAAAATAGATGCTGTGTGTATACCCGCAGCTTTTTTGTTGGCGCTGTTGTCATTTTTTGTCGGCCTATTTTTAGGTGTATATTCTTTGGCTGTATCATCTACAGAAAGCTCGAATTTTTACTTAGTCATCACACCTGTTTTAGGAATAATCTTAGGCTCAGCTGGCTATGGCATAAGCAGAATTATCATCTCGGCTTGGAATAAGCTAACTGCAATTGAAAAGATTTCATATATTTTAATTCAAATCGTTGCTGTATTGATGATTTTGCTGGGCCTCCGGGCAACATTTTTTGGCCTTTTTGGTTCTCGCCTCGTTCTTGAACAAGATTTTAGCGGACTTAAAGGAGCCCTATCAGGTGGATTTTTGCTATTTTTTAGCCAAAGAGTTATAAGTCTTGCGTTTATTAGCCAAAGAGATCGACTGTAGCTACTGGCAATTTTCTGGCAGAAACCTTTAAAGAATAAAGCATAGACAGCCTGTAGACAGTTTTAGGCAAAATACTTAATTTTACCGAAGATCGGCAGTTCAATCAAAAATAACCATGAGCATGGTGGATTATCAAAATAAGTATAGACAGCTAAAGGTAGCCGCTCATTTTAGACTGGTTAGTCTATTGATCGTAGTTTTATTAATTGTGACTGCATGTGTCGAAAGATCTCCATCGACAATATGGAGCTATAACCAGTTTGTTCAGGCTATCAAACAGGGTCAGGTAGCGGCGGTTGACTTAGATGCAGAGCGATCGCAAGCGATCGCCCACACCAAAGACGGTGAAATTATCGCCGTCGAACTACCCAATGATCCAGCTCTAGTGGATTTATTGACTCAGCATGACGTTGCGATTACTGTCGCCCCCCAATCGACCCAATTTGATCTGCAAGCCATAGTCTTTCCATTGATAATTGTTTTTTTAATCTTACTCGGCTTTCTATTTTGGCTCTGGGTTTTAATTGACTGTGCTACCCACGAATCTAGTGCAGGCAACACCAAGATCGTTTGGGTTCTGATTATCTTGTTTGCCAATGGAATTGGTGCGCTCGTTTATTTTTTCTTCAGGCGTCCCCAGCGCCGCCGAGAATTGGGACAGTGATGATTGTCGGCTCACTCGCTGAGGCTAAGGGGCGATCGCTCACCAACCACCAATACCGTTCACCTGAGGATCTTTGCTGGGCCGACGATCCCGATATCCCGATCATGAAGCGCGATCTATCCTCTTCCGAATCGTCGTGAATTGAGAATAGTACCCATAGAGCTATCTGGCTCGGTGCTTGCCCACCCCATTGCTCGACCGATTGTGGCTCCAAACGGCTAACAAATTTTTGGTATGGACAAGTCGCCTAAATTACGTAGAATTCAAGATTCAACATTGCTGTCGAGCATAGCTGACGGTTAAGAGTTCCCATTGGTGGCCGTCGGGCTCGTTCCAGTAGATCATCCGCCCGCCAAACTGAGTGCTAATTTTCCTGTCTATGCTGCCTCGCAGGGTGCTGCGATAGTCGATTCCACTGGCCTTGATGCGTTCGAGAATGGCGTCAAATTCTGTTTCTGTGACCCGAAAACAAATGTGATAGATGGGGAAATCATCATTGGTCGATTGGAAGTCAAGGGTTAGCCTACTGTTGATATAAACGGGTGAAAAGGGGCCAATACTCTTCTCTGTCCAGGGAACCCCAAGCAGCTCAGCTAAGCACTGGGCCGACTTTACCTGATTGCGGCAGGGCACAATGGTGTGATCAAGTTCTATGGTCATAGACAGGCTCCTAGCTAAGGGCAATCCTCTCGCCCAGGTTACGTTGTGAACGCCTCATGATGGCTTTGCCGCTTCAATGCGGAGATTACTGGCGTGGCGTCGTTGATAATTCACGAATAGGCTTCGGTAGGCGCGCGATCGCATCGCTAGCACCGTTACCACCAGCCCCACCAGGCCCGTCAGGGTAAACAGCAGCGCAATGCCGCGATCGCTGCCGGTGCCAAACCAGGGGCCAAGCAAATCGACCCCGGCCCCGGTGGTCATAAAGGGAATAAACAGAAAGTGAGCGATCGGGCCAATCATAAAGGCGGTAAGCGGGGCGGCGGCCTGCTCAATACTTTGGGCAAAACCAAATACCCGCCCCTGGCGCTCTAGGGGAATCATGGTTTGCAAGATCAGTTGCTCGGAAGCTTCGACCACGGGAATCAAACACAGGTACACAAATAAACCAGCCGCCAGCAAAATAATTGACGGCTGAATCGTAAACCCCATGGCCACGATCCACATCACAATGTTGGCTAGAAACATGGTTTGCAGAGGGCTTTTGCCCAGGCCAAACCTGGCGATCGCCAAACCACCGACAATAAACCCTAAACTCAAGACCCCCCAGACAATGCCCCACACCTGTACCGAAACCAGGGAAAGCCCGTAGGCATCCATCAGCGATATAAAGACGCCGCCCAAAAAGTTGTTGAAGCAGTTGAAGAAAATCAGCGCAAATAGCCCCGGCACCAGCCGAATCACCTGAATTGTGCCTCGAATATCAATGTGGTTGGGTTTCGCCTCGCTCTGGATAATGCGCTGTTCGGGAATGGCAATGGTACACAAATGGAGGATGCTCAGGACAGTGAGCGCGATCGCAATCACCAACATCCAGTACATGCCTAAAAACCCAATCGCCAGCCCGCTCACAATAGAAGCCGCTAAAAAAGCTACTCCATTGACGGTGCCCACCAGGCCATTGGCCCTGTCGCGCTCCGCTTCAGGAATCAGCACCGTTACCAGGGTTGGCAGGGCAATGGTGCGCAGGTTTCCAGCGATCGCCCCCACCAGCGCCACAATGATAAATCCCCAGAGCACAATGCTAGACGCGTCGGCAAAAATCGCCGCTGGCGTAGATAGATAAATTAGGTAGGCAAACGCGTACAGCACCAGCGACCCAATGCTAGAAATCAGCAGGGCGGTTTTTTTGCGGTAGCGATCGACCAGCGAGCCCAAGAAAAAGCCAGAAATGGCGACGGTGACTAGATATATTCCAGCCATCACCGAGGTCGCCAGCACCGACTGGGTTTGCAGGTAAACCCAAAACGTGACCCCAAACCAAACCAAGGTGTTGGTTAGGGTGGCCACCAGTGAGTTAGCCAAAATGATATAAAAAACGGGTTTCATTCAATTTATTCAACACTACGGCGTAGAAAACTGGGTGAATGGCACTGGTTTAACGGTGGGCGGTGCCCACCCTACGGCTGGTTAAACAAGTTTCCAGCTATCGCAGCCAGCGCTGGCGATGGTACGTCCAATCTAGATCAGGGGGGCAAGTATGGCGGTAATAGCGCTGGTCTAGCCAGATTCTGAGATCGGTTTCTGACAGAAAGATATGGTGCTGGCTGGTGGTGCGATCTTGCACAAAAAAGAGTTTATTACTATTGCGATGGCCTTCCAGACCGGTCTTTAGACCATCGCGCCCCTGCCGAATAGACAGCTCCTCGGTTGAGAGCAGGCGCTTCAAAAATCTTTGAACAGGCCGAATATGCCCCCATCCATATTTCTCTAGGTAAATATGTTTGCTGTGAAGATATTTTTTATAATCCATAGACTTTCCTTCAATTTTTGAGGTCGTAAAGTCAGCCTCAACACTTCATTAGCCAAAGATTTAGGATTCATTTCGTGTGATCAAAAAATTAGCCCGCTACCCCATAGGCTGGGTGTCGCGCTAGCAGATCCCAGCAGAACTCGTGCTAGAACTGGGTTGCACTTTGCTCTACCTATCTATGCTTCAAAATTTGCTCGGCAGAGCTGTCTTTAGGGTTGGCTCAATTAAAACAATGGACAGGGCACAGGCCGCTTGCCCTAGGGATTGGATTTAATCAACCGAGAACTAAGGGGTTGGGCTAATTCAAATGTAGGATGGGTTAGCGATAGCGTAACCCATGCGGGTGTTGGGTTTCGTGCCTCAACCCAACCTACATCGTCTTGTGTTTTATTGTGCCTTCCTACTTAGCATTCAGCCGCTCCTAATCTGGGCTTTGCGGATCTGAGCATCAACGACAGAATTGTAGTGTACATACTACAACGTAGTGCAGCAAGCTTTTATTCATCAAATCACTGGAGCGGGAGGGTCATCCACTGCACCAGCTGAATCACGACCCCGTTGGGGTCGCTTACCTGAAAGAACCGTTCGCCCCAGGCTTCCGTCTCAATCGGGGTGGTAATCGGCACCCCTGCGGCCTGGAGTCGGGCGTATTCGCGATCGATGTCGTCTACGACAAAGACAATCAGCAGCCCATCGGCCCGATGCCCGCGCATAGAAGCTGGTTTGAACGTTTTGAGTTCCCGATGCAAAAAGATTAGGTTAAACCCGGCATCGGGCCGCGAGAGCGAGACAAATCCATCGGCTGACATGTCTTCTTTAAAGCCGAAATGGTCTGTGACAAAAGCCGCCGATGCGGCCACATTGTCAACGTTGAGCGAAATTGCTGAAGCCGTAATTTCCACAAGTTTTCCTCAAATGGGTTAACGGTTGAGGGTAAGCTCAGCACCTTCGGGAGCCGATGCCTGGGGTAGCTGGTGCTGCACAATATCAACCCCAATGCCGTTGGGGTCGATAACAACAAAGTGGCGATCGCCCCAGGGTTCATCGCGCAGCTCCACCTCAATTGATACCCCCAGTGCCGCAATGCGCTGATACTCAGCCTGGGCATCATCGACATCAATGGTTATCCACGCGCCTTTGCCCCCAAAAGCTGGCCGAAAAATAGGTGCTTGAGCCTCAAGATTTGGCAACATAAACCCCAGTTCGCTCTGCCCTGAGCGCAGCAAAACAAACCAGTCACTGTCATAAATCACCTCACAGTCAAACAGCCGACGATAGAATGCTTTCGAAGCTTCAAGTTTTTCGGTGATGATACCAAACCACAGCTTCATAGACAGATCTCCTGATACTGATGAAACGAAGGGCCTAGTGTAAAACAGCGTCGCGATCAGGGTCTTGTAAAAAAGCGACATGGCTCTGAATAAACTGCCTGGGCGATAGCCCCGCCAGACGCTTAAAGTCATGGCTCATGTGGCTTTGGTCAGAATAATTTAGCTCAGCGGCAATATAGGCCAGCGATATTTTGCTTGGGGAAGCCAGCAGTCTAGTCGTATGCTGAAAGCGAATGATTTTGGCAAATGTCTTAGCAGGCACCCCTACAGTTTCTAGGAAAACTCGCTCAAATTGACGATGGCTTTGCCCAAACACAGCCGCTGCTTCACTAACGGGCACAGCACCGTAGGCTGCTTCAAGCAAATGAATAGCCTGATCAATCGGTTGAAGACTAGGCGACAGCTGAGCTAAGTGGGTTTCTAAGACCCGATTAAAATGCTGTACGATATTGCCCATTAGCACAGCTTCGGTTAGCGGCCCAAGCGAAAACTTGAGCAACCCCTGGGTTGCCTCATAGGTATCGGTCAACTCATCGGCACTGGCTTGAATAAAATGACGGCTTTGCCCCGGCCTAAAGCGAATACTAAAATAGTTACCCCCCTGCTCTAGGGGGATATCAACGCGGGCGGTAGTGGTGCCATAGACCCTGCTATATATAGCATCACCATGAAATTGAAAGACGAGATCGACGGCCCCATCGGGCAACGCCACATACATCGAATTAACGTTATTGAGGCATAGCCAATAGTGGCTAACCACATCTCGCAGTGCCGAAGACGGCGGCACAATAATTCCTTGCGCATTAAAGACCATAGCTGATCAGAAAAGGGGCAATTAAACAATGTTCAATAGTTCAATTTAGGTAAACTTAACCTCCTCGGCTATCAATTTCCTGTGCTGCTGTCAAAATCTTGCGATCGCGTCTTCCTGTCCACCGATAGAAATAATTCAGGGCAGTTGCGTGCCAGGGGTTTCTAGCAAACCAAAATCTAAAATAATAAAAGCTAAGGATATTGCTGAATTGAAGCATGAATTTGGGCCGGGGCAAACGATTCGTTTGCCCCTACGAAAGGCATTAAATGCTTGATTCATACCTACGTTCAACAACCCTAAGCTAAGTAACGGCGCTCATTGGGTGCCTCAAGCCAGAGGATGACGCACCCAATGAACTTGTATAGGCCGCCTCTACTGACGGTGGTAGTTGGCGGTCATAAACTGCTGCCACTGGCCGTCATCGCCCAGGCAAAAAGAGGTCAGCACCCGGTGATCGCTGCTCTTGAACTCGATCACATCCTTGTACTGAGCCATTTGGCCCTCGCCAGCCATAGACGGGCCTTCAGAATTCAGGGTAAGCACCCGCTCAGCGGCGTCAAGTTCGCCATCGTAGATCCACAGGTGGGTCATTATCGACCCCATCCAGGTGCCGACAAAGCGCTGCTTTTGGGGGCTGTAGCCGAGGGTCATAGTGGTGGTAGCCATAGCGCCACACATTTCGCCCTGGCCTTCGGCGACTATCCAGAGGCCGCCAACAGATCTAACGCTTTCTGTGCCGGTGGAGGTTTCCATGGGTTGGTTGGGCTCTGCCATGCCCTCAACCTCATAGGTCCACTCGCCTACGAGTTGCTGAAGCCACTGGTGTTCTTTTTGGGGCTGTTCTACTGCGGGTTCGGTTTGTTGTAGGTCAGTTGTAGTAGTCATGGGGTTTCTCCTTGAGGTTTTGTCTTAGAGCGTCGTCTTAAGGCGTTAATCTCTGCCTAGCACGGCTCGGCAAAGCATTTCTCTATCACGTGAGGTCACTATTGATGCGATCAGATCCCCCCTAGTCTTTTGCCGTACATGATGCACTCGATCCCCCCTTTTTAGGGGGACAGGGGGGATTCCTGCGTGCATCTCATGGGTATGAAAATGCTGTATGAGATCAAAAAATCCGGTTTTTCGAGCTGGGTCTATTCGCAGTTGATCATCCAGGGAATGCCAAATTTATCGGTTGCCATACCAAACCGCTGGGCCCAGAAGGTTTTTTCGAGGGGCATTTGAATAGTGCCGCCTTCGGATAGGGCATGAAAGATATGCTCGGCCTTGTCTGGATCAGCAATTTGCAGAGAAACCGAGAAGCCTTTGGGTGCATCGTACTGCTCAGGGGGGCAGTCAGACCCCATGATCGCCTCGTCACCTAAGGTCAGCTGGGTGTGCATGATTTTGTTGACAAATTCGGCGGGCACTTCACCCTCGGCGGGGGAACCGGCGAAGGTGATCATGTCACCTAGCTCTCCGCCTAGAACCTGGTGGTAGAACCTGAAGGCGGCTTCGCACTGACCATTGAACATCAGGTAAGGGTTAACTTGCATAACAGTCTCCTTGAATAACTGAGTTACATCGAACGCATGACAACGATTTAGGAACGACTCCTGGGCTGTTTCCAGCGCGGTCGGGGCAACACTCACCCCTGGCTCTATGCATTAGTCGAACGGCAGCACGCAAAATCGACAGGACGGCGAATGTTTACTGCAAATAATTGATGTCTACTGCTTACACCTGTTGTGGTGCGGCAATCCAGGGGTCGTAGGTGCCAAAGTTCCACAGGTAGCCTTCGGGGTCGCGGCAAGAATAGTCGCGCCCGCCGTAGTCTTGGTCTTGGAGCTCTATAACGATTTCGGCCCCGGCGGCGATCGCAGTTTCGTAATGCCGATCCACCTCATCCACCACGATGTAGGGCTCTGGGTAACGACATCTCCTTTTTTGCTGAGGGGCTGCTGGAGTCGAGCAAAGGGAGTGTCACGCAACGAACTCAGCATGATCATGCCGTTGCCAAAGGTGAGTTCGGCGTGGGTAATGGTGCCGTTTTCGCCAGGCACAACTAGGTGCTGCGCAAAGCCAAAGGCTCCGCAAAGCCACTCCACCGCCGCTGCCGCATCGTTGTACAGCAGAACTGGAATGACAGTAGCCACCGTTTTTTTGGGCGTGCTGGTCATATTAGCTACCTCATCAAATGAAACTTATTTAGCGATCCAATGAGTCAACCGGATGCAAAGTTAGTCACGGTTGTGGGATGGTTCAAGAAGAGACATCGGCAGTGCTCTCCACGGATGTGCCACTGACCCAATCAGTGCGCTCTAGGCGATAGACCGCGCAGTCGTCGTCGCCAAAGCGGCGGTGCTCTAAAAAGGTGAACCCCAGGCGCTGGTAGAAGCGGTGGGCGCGGGTGTTGCTGGTCAGTGGGTCAATCAGTACGGCAGTGACGGCGGGGTCGGCAAAGCAGCGGGCCAGGGCCAGCCGCATCATGGTGGTGCCGTAGCCTTTGCCCAACTCGGTGGGTTCGCCAATCCAAATGTCGATCGCCCGCAAATTGGCGGGCACATCACCCCAGTAGTGGCTGTCTTCCTGGGCCGGGTCAATAATTTGAATGAAGCCGATGGGGCGACCGTCTAGCTCAGCGATCAGCTGCTCGCGCCAGGCGGGGGTGCGGGCCAGCTCCACCTCCCAGCCCCAGTCGTCGTTGGGGTCGGCGGCGATCACCTGGGGTTGCTCGTCCCAGTGGCGCAGTAGATCGACATCGGCAAGGGTAGCGGGTCGCAAAATAATGTCGTTTGGCTCAGTCATGGTTGTCACCGGCTGGTTCAACATCGGCTAACCGCCCAATCATTATGGTTCTCTTGTACTATTTTGTGGACAGACGAAATGAATCTTCAAGGCCGTGTTGGGATACCAGTGATTTGTCTGGCAACGTAGCGCTAGTTCGCGAGGCTACTAGGATATTTATAGCTACAGGCAGTACCAGCCAAAAGCCGGTATCTAGATCTAGCCCAATGCCGAAGAGTGCGATCGCCAGCAGGGCCCACCCTACAAAAGCTGGTAAAACGCGGTTGAGGCTATGTTCAACCCAATGGCATAGACCACCACAAAGTACTAGAAAAAATCCAGCTAGCAGGAACCAGTAATAGCCCCAAATGCGGAGAGCCTCTGGTTTGGCTGCATCAACGACTCCTATATCCGCAATATCTTGCCAGATGCCCTCAAATCCAATCAATCCTGGCAATGTTAAGCCGATCAGGCTGTGGAGCAGGGCGATCGCAAGGAGAGCAAATCCACTGATCTTCGACATCGTCTTTTCTCCATTGATCTGCTTAGAAATTGGTAGTGCAATTCAGCAAACTAGACTGGCGGCCGCGTAGTAATTAGTTTCCATCTAGACATGTTTTTTCTCCACTAGATGACGGGGTCAAGCAACCTGCCTGACACATAGATCACTCACCGCGCGGCCCGATGGTCGATCTCTACGGGCTGGGCTTGAGCGATCGCGATCGCCCACCAGCAAGCCATACAGATCAGAATCTGACACTTCGCCGCTGATCATCCAGCGATCGCGCAGATGCCCTTCCCTGAGAAAGCCCAGACGATCTAAAGTTTTGGCAGAGGCTTGGTTTCTGGGGTCAATTTCGGCCTCAATGCGGTGCAGGTTGAGTTCGGCAAAGGCATAGTCAATCAATGCCGATAGCGCCTCATGCATAAAGCCTCGTCCCCAGGCCGAGCGCGCCAGGGCATAGCCCAACTCTGCCCGCCGACACTGATGGTTGAAGTTAAACAAAGTACAGGTGCCAATCAGTTGGGCATCGGCAATTTTCTCAACGCCAAGCTGTAAAGAGTTGCCGGTACGACGAGCTTCAAAATCGTTAGCGATCGCATCCCGTGCCTCACCGACATGCTCCCAGGGTGCAGTGTTCCAATAGCGCATCACCGCTGGGTCAGAAAAGATGGTGTAGAGTGCCTTCACATCGGTTTCGCAGAGCGGGCGCAGCACCAGCCGCTCGGTGTTTAAGGTTATGTAAGGGATCATAAGACCTCCCACTAAATCGGTTCCAGATTTTGCATACTGTCTGGCACTATCTAATTGCCTGACTCTAATTTTGTTACTGAGCTTCTATAGCCATCCGAATTCTTTAACGCAGGCAGAACTGGCATCTTACTTGTATAGGTGAGACGCCTGCCCTACAGATTTTCACAATCCATATTGGATCGCTACAGCAGTTTCCCAAAGCATCTAATCGCTCCCAAACTGTATTTTTCCAAATCTAGAGAACCATCGACAGCAAGCTTGCACCGAGCATACTACATTGTAGTATGAAGGGCGATTGCATGTTTCATTACGAGTCGGAGGTGCCGTCCACTGCACCAGCTACATCACGCCTCCGTATGCTCACTCAGCAAGGGTTTTAGTGTAGAGCGGAGTCAAGGCAGGGGTCTTGTAAAAAAGCGACATGGGCGCTAGAGCGCAATTACTCAACTGGGTTGACGGGCACCGGGCAATGAGCGAGGGTGAGCCTGACCCAAGCAAGTGGACGGTGACGGGGATATTTGCTAGGGTGTGACTACTCAGTCATATGACCGATCGGTCACACTGCGATTGTCGCTCACCCGCCTATGCCTAACGCCACATTTTTCAACCTGCCCGAGGCCAAGCGGCAGGGCATCATCGACTGCGCGATCGCAGAATTTGCCAGCACTGACTACGACAGCGCCTCGATTTCTAACATCACCAAACAGGCCAAGATCGCCAAGGGCAGCTTTTACCAATACTTTGAGGACAAAAAAGACCTTTACCTCCACCTGATTGACCTAGCCAGCCAGCAAAAAATTGCCTACCTCAAGGCCTCCCAACCGCCGGATCCTGACATTGGCTTTTTCGCCTACCTGCGCTGGTTATTTAGCGCCAGTACCCAGTTTGAGTTAGCCCACCCGGCCCTGAGTCAACTGGTCAATCGGGCCTTCTATGGCGAGCTCAGCTTCCGAGATCAGGTGTTACAAAGAACCCAGATGGCCTCATTGAGCTATGGCCGAGAGTTGGTGGAGCAAGGCATTGCCCAGGGCGACATTGACGCCAGCATTGATGTTGACTTTGCAGTGTTTATTCTCAGCACCCTGTCCTACCGGCTACGAGACTTTATTCCTCAGCAGCTGGGCCTAACGCCAGAACAGCTGGCTCAAAATCAGCTATCCCCGGAGGATTGTGCTGCCATCGAGCGGATCTTTGATGAGCTGGTGCGGGTGCTGGAGCACGGTTTAGGGCGATCGCCCGCTCCGGCCCAGTCCATCCCAACTAAAAGCCTGACCCAAGCCAACTAGTCCCGCCACCCACCAAAAGTTTTCCGAGATTTTGAAAGCGAGCCTCTGCCAACCAGAGGTTCACCGTTTGTCCTGCTGATGTTTCTGCCCTTTAACCCCTATGGTTTCTCAACCCTATTCCTCCAATTCTGCTACCCAAGACCCGACGGAGCTAAACTCGCCGCCGCTGGCTGTCGCCAAGACTGCCAGCCCTGAGGCCCCCGCCTCTAGACCGTCTTCTAAATCGGAGCAACAGTCTCTGCTCAAGCGGTTTTGGTGGCTGATTCCACTGGTGGGGGTGGTATTTACCGTCGGCGGTATCTCGGTGGTGCGCCTGCGAGATGCCGCCAGCGAAGCGGCTGTAGTGGCGGCCCCCGATCCCCTAACGGTGCAAACGGTGACCGCAGAGCGCGGCTCGATTCAGGCCTGGGTGTCGAGCGAGGGCACGGTGCAGGCGGTGCGGTTTAAGCACCTGGCCTTTGATGTCGATGGCGACATCACCTACTTGGCCAACCGTGAGGGGCGCACCCTACGGGCGGGCGACCCCGTCCGCCAGGGAGAACTGCTGGCCCAGATCGACGATCGCACCCTCCAGGCCGACATCAACCAGGCGGAGGCTGCGGTGAATGAGGCCCAGCGACAGCGCGGAGCCGCGACCGCCAACGTGGCCCAGATGGAGTCGCAGGTGGCCTCGGCCCGCGCCCAGGTGGCCCAGGCCGAGGCCCAGGTGGCCCAGGCCCAAACGGCGCAAAATCTGGCCCAAACCGAATTGCAGCGGTACCAGCAGTTGTTTAGCCAGGGGGCCATTTCTGCCAGCGATCTCGACAATCGGCGCGGCACCGTGCAGGATGCGGGTAGCCAGGTGGCGGCGGCCCAGGCCCAGGTGCGGTCGGCCCAGGCCCAGGTCAGCACCGCCCAGGCCCAGGTGCAGTCGGCGCGGGAGCAGCTCCAGGCCACCGATTCGCAGATTGCCACCGCCCAGGCCCGACTCAACCAGGCCCAGGTGGCCCTCGAAGGCACCCGGCTCTACGCCCCCTTTGACGGCATTGTCGCCTACCTCAACATTCGCGAAAACGAGTACTACAGCCTCCAGGCGGTGTCGTCGCAGCTGGGCAACTACCAGGAGCTGCTGAGCCGGGTGCCGATTGTGGTGATTGACCCCAGTGAGTTTGAGGTGGTGGCCGACCTATCGGCGGGTATGGGCGATCGCATTCGTCCTGGCCAGACGGCCCTGGTCACCGCCGGTAATGGCGCGACCCAAGATCAAATCCAGGCCGGGGGCAACCTAATCGACAGCGCCCAGGCCCAGGGCAGCGTCTATGCGGTGAATCCGGCGGTCAGCCCCGGCAATCGGGCGATTCAGGCGACGGCGCGGATGGCCAGCGGCTCCGGCAATCTTCAGCACGGGGCCAGCGTCAACCTGTGGATTGCCGCCGCCGAGCGGAGCGATACCGTAGTGGTGCCGCTGAATGCGATCGCCTTTCGCGATCAGGGGGCCTACGTTTTTGTGGTCAACGAAACCACCAGCACCGTCGAGCAACGGCCCGTAGAGCTGGGCCTGGAGGGGTTTGATCAGCGAGAGATTCTCAGCGGCCTTCAGGCCGGAGAACAGATCGTCACCGTGGGCCAAAACGGTCTGGCCGACGGGGCCACCGTGCGCGTGGTCGGCGATCGCACCACTCAAGGAGGGCTATAGCCATGGCTGCCCATAATGTCCCCGTACAGAACTCCGTCCCTGAACCCGACCCGGCTCCCCTGGGCCAACCGGCGCAATCGGCTTCTCCGTTGACCCGCTTTTTCTTTCTGCGCACGGTGTTTGGCATTTTGCTGACCCTGCTGATGGTGTTTGGCGGGCTGCTGGCCTACGGCTCGATGGTCAAAGAGTCGAACCCGGATATTGCCCTGGCGATCGCCACCGTTACCACCACCTGGGGCGGCGCTGACCCCGAGACCATCGAGCAGCAGGTCACCAACGAGCTAGAAAAAGAAATTCAGTCGGTGGAGGGGCTGAGTACCCTAGACAGCGCCTCCTTCAGCGGCTTTTCGCTGATCAACGTCGAGTTTCGGGCCGATGCCGATGCCGATCAGTCGATTCAGCGGCTGCGAGACGCCGTGTCTCGGGCCGAGCCCAACCTGCCTCGGGAGGCCGATCAGCCCTCGGTGCAGTCGATTTCGGTGACCGATGCGCCCATTCTCACCGTGGCGTTGTTTGGCGACCTCGACTCGACCATTCTCAGTCAGGCGGCCCAGCGGCTCCAAGATCGGCTGGAGAAGGTGCCGGGAGTGACCGAGGTCGACCTGGGCGGAGCCCGCGACGAAGTGGTGCAGGTGCTGATGAACCCTAACCAGCTCACCAGTCTGGGCATTTCGCCCATGACCGTGGCCAATCGCCTGGGCACCGCCAACAGCGACATGCCCCTAGACGAAATTGAGAGCGATGCCATTGGCACCCAGGTGCGCTTCTACGGTCGGTTTCGGCAGCTAGAGGAATTGCAGACCTTGCCCATCACCCGGCTAGATGGCCGCGTGGTGCGCCTCTCAGAGCTGGCCGACATTCGCCGCGAGCTGGAGCCTGAAACCAGCGTGGCGGCGATCAGCATCGCCGGGTCAGCCTATGAGTCGGTGGTCAGCGTCTCGATCAAAAAGGTGCCGGGGCAAGACACCATTCAGGTGATCGACAGCGTGCTGGCGGATCTAGAGGCGGCCCGGGTTGACCCGGCCCTGTGGCCCCCAGGCATGGACTACGCGGTGACGGCGGACGACTCAGAGCTGATCTGGGAGCAGCTCGGCAACCTGTTTAGCAACGCCATTCAGGCGATGATCGCGGTGTTTGTGGTGCTGTTTATTGCCCTCTCCTGGCGGGAGGCGCTGATTGCTGGGCTCTCGATTCCGCTGACCTTTTTAGGCACCCTGGCGGTGCTGTGGCTGATGGGGTCAACCCTCAACAACATGGTGCTGATCGGCATGGTGCTGGCCCTGGGGATGCTGGTGGATGTGTTTATTTTGATGATGGAGGGCATGCACGAGGCGATCTTTGCCTCGGGGCTGAGCTTTAACCAGGCGGCCCTCAAGACGGTGAAAACCTACGCCGCCCCCGCCTTTGCCGGGCAGCTGACCACCATTTTGGCGATGACGCCGCTGCTGGCCATCGGCGGCACCATGGGCAAGTTCATTCGGCTGCTGCCGCTGACGGCGGTGATCTGTCTGCTGATGAGTTTTGCGATCGCCCTGCTGATCGACATTCCCCTCTCCCGCTATCTGCTCGGCAACATCAAAGACCGCCGCAAGTCTCGGGTTGATCGCCTCAGCGAAACCGCCTCGGCCCGCTTTGTTCGCTGGAGCCTGCGCTACACCGTGCGCAGCAAAACCACCGCCCGTGCCTGGACGCTGTTTGCCCTGACGCTGTTTGTCACCGCTACCCTGGCCTTTACCCAAATTCCTACGGTCTTCTTTCCCGAAGAAGACAGCGTTAAGCTGAGCATCAATGTCGAACTGCCGCCCAACACTACCCTGGCGGTGTCGCAAACCGTGGCCGACGATCTGGGGGAGACCCTGCGCCAAAAAGACTACTTCGACAACGTGATCAAATACGCGGGCCAGAGCAGCACCCTGGTCAGCACCGGTACCCTCCAGCCCACCACCGGCAGCTACCTGCTGGGGTTCTCTGGCATTTTGGTGCCCGAAGGCGATCGCAACCAAGTCTCCCAAGACATCGCCAACGACCTGCGGATGGAGCTGAACCAGTCGTTGGCCCAGTACCCCGGTGCCACCCTGCTGGTGAGCACCGAAAGCTCCACCGGGGCGGGCGACCCGATTCAAATCGAAATTACGGGCAGCGACATGACGGAGCTGCGCCAGCTCTCCAACCAGGTGCAAAACCTGGTGCGGCAGGTGCCGGGGGCCACCGACGTGCGCGACAACTTGGGCAACCTCCAGTCTGACCTGCGGCTGCTGCCCCGGCGAGAAGAGCTAGATTTCTACGGTCTCGACGAGGACGACATCGCCATGCAGGCCCGCTACTACATGACCGACACCGAAGTTGGCCAGTTTGTCATCGGCGGCAATCAGGAGGATATCGACATTCACCTGAGTACTGCCTGGCCCTCGCGCCAGGGCACCGTCGGCGGCCCAACCCGCCGCGATGAGCTGTCGCTGGTGCGCTTCTTTGGCAACAACCCCGACCAGCCGGTGGTGCCCGCCGGGGCGGTGGTAGAGGCGGTGCAGGGCCAATCGCCCCTGTCAATCACCCACCGGGGTGGTCAGCGCACGGTGACGGTGCTGGCCAAAAACGCCAACCGCACCGTGGGCGAAATTCTCGCCGACGCCGAGCCGCTATTGACCGACAGCCAGGCCACCTGGCCCACGGGCTATACCTACGCCTTTGCCGGCGAAGCCGAAGACCAGGCCGAAACCTTTGGCTCGGCGGGGCAAGCTCTGGTGCTGGCGATCTTTTTGGTGTTCGCCGTGCTGGTCTTGCAGCTCAACTCCTTTAGCCAGCCGATCATTATTTTGATGACCATTCCCCTGGCGCTGATTGGCACCTTTGGCGGCTTTTTCCTGGCCTGGATTCCGTTTTCGTTCTCGGCCTTTATTGGCATCATCGCCCTGGTGGGAATTGTGGTGAACAATGCGATCGTCATGGTCGATACGATGAATGCCTATCGCCAAGACGGCATGACGGTGCAAAAGGCCGCCGCCCACGGGGTGTCCGATCGCCTGCGCCCGATTCTCACCACCAGCATCACCACCATCATTGGCCTGATTCCCCTGGCCTTCAGCTCACCCCGGTGGATGCCCCTCTGTAGCACCATCATCTTTGGCCTAATCGCCGCCACCGGCATTGCCCTAATCGTGATTCCCTGTCTGTATTTGCAGTTTACGCCCAAGCTGGAAGAGAGAGCCTGAGGGGAGCGAGGGGGAACGTGCGACTCGGGGCCAGCCATGCCCTGCATCTAATTGTAGGGATGGGCAAACTGTATCCTCTTTGCAGCAGCAACAATAATTAAGCTCGCCCAACTCATCGACCTACAGGGTTTGCCGACTGAGGACGGGTACTCTATACCCAAGCGTGGGTTAACCCCTCTAGCACCCCAGGCGGTTTGTCTTCAAACATTGTGGAGACAAGATGACTGAAGTCTTAGCTGTTCTAATTGTTGACGAGATTGAAGATGATGCGCTGCTGATCGTTGAGAGCCTGCGTGGGGATGGCCTAGCGGTGACCTGGGAGCGGGTACAGACCGCCGCAGACCTGCGCCCCATGCTCTCGACTCGCCGCTGGGATGCGGTTATTTCTAACCACCACCTGCCGGGGATTGATGCCCCAACGGCGCTGGCCATCGTGCGCGAGCAGGGGTTAGATGTACCCTTTATCGTTGTCTCTGGATCCTCTGGTGAACAGCAGGCGGTGGCTCTGATGAAGGCCGGTGCCCAGGACTATCTCGTGAAAGACAACCTGGCTCGCCTGCCTGTGATCCTGCGCCGGGAGGTGCGAGAAGCCCAAAATCGGCGCGATCGCCAGCGGGTAGAACAGGCTTTGCAGCGCAGTGAGGCCCGGTTTCAAAAGCTGGTAGAGACCCAGCCGGGCATTGTATACACGGTTGTGCAGCGGGCCAGCGGCGATCGCGCGTTTACCTACCTGAGCAGCACCGGAGCCAATCTCTTCGAGATTCCCGTGGAAATCGCCCTGGCCGACTTCAGCGCCATGGCCGCCCTGTTGCACTCAGAAGACAGAGCTGGGGTAGATGCGGCCATGGCCCACAGCGCCGCCACCCTGACCCCCTTGCACCACGAAGGGCGCATCGTTACCCCCTTGGGCAAGACCAAATGGATCCAGATCCATGGCCAGCCCGAGCGCCTGCCCAATGGCGATGTGCAGTGGTTTGGCGTGGTGCTGGAGGTGAGCGATCGCAAACAGGCCGAGCTGACGGTGGCCCGCCAGCGCGACCTCAACCAGCTGATGATGGAAGTGACCCAGCGTTTTGTAGAGGTGAGGGCCGCCCAGTTTGACACCGAGGTAACGCGCGCCCTAGCCCAAATTGGAGCCTATATTCAGGCCGACCACGGCCATGTGGTGGCCCTGGCTGACGTCAATGCCTCGCAGGGTGGGACGATGCGCGTCACCCACCAGTGGTACCGCCCCAACTGCCGAGTGGTGCGTCAGATTCCCAATACCATTCCGATGGTGGCGTTTCCATGGGCTACGGCGGCGCTGCTTCAGCGGGAGGTGATCAACGTGCCCCATGTGGGGGCTCTGGCCGCCGACTGCGCCACCGATCGCACCCGTTGGCAAGGGTTTAACGTCGAGGCGGTGCTGGCTGTCCCGCTAATTCAACAGACTCGGGTCGTCGGTTACGTGGGGTTTCTTACCCTGGGTCGGCCCACCCGGTGGGATGACAATGCTCAGCAGATGGTGCAGGTGCTGGCCCAGACCATTGCCTCGGCCCAGGGGCGGCTTCAGGCCGAGCGCCTACTGGCCCGCCGCGAGGCCCAAAGTTGGGCCATGCTCTCGGTCATGCCCGATCTGCTGCTTCGGGTGGGGGCCGATGGCCGCTACCGCGAAGTGCTGAGCCAAAATCACCCCTTGGATATTGTTGCCTCCTCCCGGAGCCGGATCGGTCGCCACGTGTCGGAGTTTTTGCCCGCCGATCTGACGGAGCGCAAGCTCCAGGCTATCCACCAGGCTCTGGCCACCCATGAGGTGCAAACCTACGAGCAGCAGATTTCGGTGGGCGATCGCCTCCAGCAAGAAGAACTGCGGGCGGTGCGGTGCGGCGAGGATGAGGTGCTATTTTTAGTTCGCGACATCAGCGAGCGCAAACAGAGCGAAGCCGAACGCCAGCGCACGGAGTTAGCCCTTCAGCAGAACGAAGCCCACCAGCGGGCGTTGCTGAAGGCCCTGCCCGATCTACTGGTGCGGTTGAGTAAAGATGGCATCTACCTAGAGTTTGCCGCCAGCCCCACCTTCCAGGTGGTAGGCCCGCTGTTGGACTTGGTCGGCACCCATGTGACCGAATCGTTGCCGCCAGTGGCGGCCCAGCAGCGTCTCGATGCGATTGCCCAGGCCCTAGCCACTAAAGCCATCCAGTTTTATGAGCAGGATCTATCCACAGCCGAGACATTTCAGATTGAAGAAGTGCGCGTGGTGCCCTACCGAGACGATGAGGTGCTAGCCCTGGTGCGCGACATCAGCGATCGCAAACAGGCCGAACACCAGCTCAAGGAACTCAACCAATCGTTGGCCCAGCAGGTAGACGAGCGCACCGCTGCCCTGGAGGAACGCGAAGCCCGCTATCGGGGACTGATGGAGGGGGCCAGCGACGCCATTGTGGTGGCCGATATGGAGGGCCATATTCTAGAGGTGAATCGCCGGACGGAGGAGTTGTTTGGCCGCTCCCGCGATCAGTTGATCCAGATGCATCAGTCTCAACTGCATCCGCCAGATCACCGGGCAGAGCTGAGCGCCATCTTTCAGAAGTCTATTGATCTCCCCCATTTTCAGACTTTGAACGTCCTCATCCTGCACGCCGATGGCCAATGGATTCCGGTGGATATTACCGCGACCACCATTGCTCTGGGGGCGACTCGGGTGGTGCAGGGCATTTTTCGCGATGTCAGCGATCGCCAGCGGATTGAAGCCGAAAACCAGCGCCTGCGCGATCGCCTGGGCTTTTTGCTCGGCTCCAGCCCCGCCGTTATCTACAGCGCTGAGCCCACCGCCCCCTACCGACCCACGTTTATCAGCCAAAACCTGGCAGACATCTTGGGCTACGAGTCAGAGGCGTTTATCGCCAACTTTGCCGATTGGCGCGAATACTACCATCCCGACGAGGCCGACGACATTTGGGCCGGTATCCCCGCCATTGTCGAGCGCGGCTGCTATGCCCTGGAGTATCGCTTTCGGCACCGAGACGGGCATTACCGATGGGTACAGGATGAGGCCCGCCTGGTCTACGATGCCCAGGGCCAGCCCCAGGAAATCATTGGCTACCTAGCGGATATCACCGATCGCAAGTGTGCCGAGGAGAGACTGCGGCAAACCAATGCCGAGCTGCTCCGCGCCACCCGCCTCAAGGACGAGTTTCTCGCCAATATGAGCCACGAACTGCGCACCCCCCTGAACGCCATTTTGGGCATGACTGAGGGGCTGCAAGAGCAGGTGTTTGGCGCTATCAACGATCGCCAGCTCAAGGCTCTCACCACCGTCGAGACCAGCGCCTCCCACCTGCTGGCGCTGATCAACGACATTCTCGATATGGCCAAAATTGAGTCGGGCCAAATTACCCTACACCTGACCCCCACGGCGATCGCCCCCCTGTGCCATTCAAGCCTGACCTTTGTGCTGCAGCAGGCCTACAAAAAACGCATTCAGCTCATGGATTGCATTCCTGCCGACCTGCCTGACCTGGTGATCGATGAGCGGCGCGTGCGCCAGATTTTGATCAACTTGCTTAGCAATGCGGTCAAATTCACCCCCGAGGGCGGCCGCGTCAGCCTGACTGTCGCGTCAGAATTGTGCCAAGACGGTGACAAGATTCAGGCCGTGATGCGGTTTACCGTCCAAGATACAGGTATTGGCATTGCCCCCGATGACCAGCAAAGACTGTTTCAGCCCTTCATTCAGATCGACAGCGCCCTCAACCGCCAGTACGAGGGCACAGGGCTGGGCCTCACCCTGGTGAAACAGTTCACCGAGCTCCACGGTGGCCAGGTGGGGCTGATCAGTGAGGTCGGTGTCGGCAGCCGCTTCACCATCGACCTGCCCTATGAGCCTGGCGTAGGTCAATTGACAGCCAGTCCGGGTACAGCTGTCGCCAGTGCCCCAGAGACTCCGGCGATCGCTCCCCCAAAGCCCCTGATTTTGCTGGCGAGCGACCAGGAGGCCACGATCAGCACCGTGGTTAACTACCTGACCGCTAAGGGCTACCGTCTGCTGGTGGCCCGTCGGGGTGAAGCGGCCACAGCTCTGGCAGAAAATCCCGATCTGATTGTGATGGATATGCAAGTGCCGGGGATAAATGAACTGGCGGCGATTCGCCACATCCGCGACGATCCGCACCTGGCCGATCGCCCGATCATTGCCCTCGCCGAGGTCAGCGCGGCGGGCGATCGCGATCGCTGCCTAGCGGCCGGGGCAAACCAACACCTGGGCAAACCGCTGAAACTAAAGCAGTTGGCCGCTGCCATTCAGCACTTGCTCACCCCCCTTGTGACCTCCACCCTGTAACTCACCCGCCGACCTATGCCATCCCCCTCCATCTTGATCGTTGACGATGACCCCAATAACTTTGATGTGATCGAGGCCCTGCTGGATGCCCAGGGTTATCAGCTGCACTACGTCAGCACGGGGGAAGCAGCGATCGCCGCCCTCGACCACCTGGCCCCCGACCTGATTTTGCTCGATGTCATGATGCCCGGTCTCGATGGATTTGAGGTCTGCCGCCAGATCAAGTCTTCGCCCGCCTGGGCCGCCCTGCCGGTGATTATGGTGACGGCCCTGAGCGAAAAACAGGATCTCGCCCGCTGCTTTAGCGCCGGGGCCAACGACTTTATCAGCAAGCCGATCAACCGGCTAGAGCTGATCGCCAGGGTGCAATCGATGCTGCTGCTGCGGCAGCAGTACCGGCAGCTAGAAACCTTTAACGCCCAGCTCGAAGCCAAGGTGCTCAAGCGCACGGCCCAGCTCCAGGCGGTCATTTCCCACGATGCCCTCACCCAGTTGCCCAGCCGGGCCGCCCTAAACCAGACTCTGGCTGAGCTGCTTCAGGCTGAGAATTCGGCCTTTGCGGTCATTTACCTCGACTGCGACCAGTTCAAGCTGATCAACGGTTCCTTTGGCTACACGCTGAGCAACCAGCTGCTCAAGGCGATCGCCG
>NZ_JAYGIH010000045.1:0-40910 GCF_034932455.1 Leptolyngbya sp. CCNP1308
ACCACAGGCTACGCAAATGTGATTTTGCTTACCCTGCTTTTTCCCATTCTTACGGATATGGGTGCCGCCGCATTCAGGACACTGCATCACAACTCATCCTCAATTCATACTCTAATTATGCAACGCCGGACAGGCTTTGCCAACCGGGATGATGTCGCTGAGGCGATCGCTCAAATGACCCAAGCTAAGCTCAAACTCGTCACCTTTGCTGACTATCTAGCCTTTGACAATGGCTTAGATAGTCGGTACGAGCTCACCTACGGAGACTTGATCGAGGTGCCGCCGGAATCTGATGAGAATGTGTTGATTTCGCGCGCGATCGATCGCGTCCTCTCAGAGCTTGTTGGCTTTCGGCGAGTACGCACCCATCAGCTGGCAATTGAGCTACCGGGTCAGCCCAAAAACCGCTTTCCAGACCTCACCGTACTGCGGCCAGAACACCTAGACCAGCTCCAAAGCTTGGGAAAATCTGCCATTACCCTAGATATAGCTCCGCCACTGCTGGTGGTAGAAGTGGTTAGCCCTGGGGCCGACAACCGCCGCTGCGACTACCTCGACAAGCGCAACCAGTACGAGTGGCGCGGCATTCCTGAATATTGGATTGTTGACCCCCAAGAGCGGTGCGTCACAGTGCTGGCGATGGTGGACGGGAGGTACACAGAATCCATCTTTACCGCCGATGAGGTCGTCGTATCACCAACTTTTTCTAGCTGGCCATTGACAGTGGCAGAGATGTTGATGCCCTAACCGGGCTGATAAATCTTGGGCAGGTTTTAGCTCATTTGATCTAAAGACAACAGCCATTGCTCGGCTGCTTTGGGCGATCGCAACTGCACAATCGATAGATGAACATACTCCGGTTGCTGAAACAGGGCCGGGTACTGCTGACGCTTTTTCCAGTAAGTGCGCAGCATCCAAACCAAAATTGAATCGCGGCTAAAAAACGATTGGCGAAACGTCTCGCGATTGCCATTCCAAAGCTCTTCTTGGTGGAGCGATCGCCGCCAGGTGCGCCGCAACAGCCGCCCCATCACCAGCCCAAAGGGGTAATCCAGAAACACGACCGTGTCGGCTTTAGCCCAAACAAGGTCGCGCACGGCGCTGTAGTTGCCGTCTATAACCCAGCGATCGCCGCTCAGCGCCAACCTCACGCGATCGCGAAAGACCTGAGGCTCAGCAGGGGTCCAATTTGGCTCCCACTGCAAGGCATCTAGCTCAATGTGAGGGAGTTGGCAGCGCTGAGCGACCTGGCGCGCTAGAGTTGTCTTACCTGATCCCGTTGTGCCAACGATGGAGATTCGTGCCATGCAGCTGTCCATTCCCGAATCCATTATTCAATCCATCCGTTTGCCCGAAAGCCGCATTGAGGCAGAGCTTTTGAAAGAACTTGCCCTTGCCCTTTATGCCCAAGAGCTGCTGTCTTTTGGCAAAGCCCGTGAACTTGCCAGCCTTGATCATCGCCAATTCAGCCAACTTCTAGGCGATCGCCACATCGTCCGGCATTATTCAGAATCTGAACTTGAAGAAGATCTGGACTATGCCCGTCGTCAGTAACATCTCGCCCCTCTTAAACCTGGCAATCGTTGATCAAACATCTTTTGTAGGGGCAAACGGCCGTTTGCCCCTACAAAATGCATGCCATTCATCTCCCAAACTTTGGCAAATAGACCATGGGTTAGCCTGCTGAAGCAAGACCTGCGCCAAGGTAAATCTGAAGGCATTACCCTAATTTAGGATGGTCGTTAGACCTAACTCAGTTTGCAGGTGAGCTTGCCGCTAGATTCGCCGCCAATGTCGCCGTAGTCCACCAGGCCAACGGGGAAGGGGGCCACTTTCCAGATGTCGCTGCAATATTCGGCGATGGAGCGATCGCTCGAAAAGCTCCCCATTCGCACCGAGTTGAGAATGGCCATGCGCGTCCAGCTGTCGGCGTGGCTGTAGGCTTCGCCCACGGTCTGCTGGCAGTCGATGTAGGCCTGGTAGTCGGCCAGCAGCATAAAGGGGTCGTGGTACAGCAGCTTATCGAGCAGTGGTTTAAACAGGCCAGCATCGCCGTGGGAAAAGTGGCCCGAGGCGATCAGGTCGATGGCATCCTTGAGCAGAGGGTTGTGCTGATAGTAGCTGTAGGGATCGTAGCCTTCGGTTTTGAGGGCGACGACTTCGGGGGCCGTGAGGCCAAAGAGAAAGAAATTTTCGGCCCCAACGGCGTCGCGGATCTCGACGTTGGCCCCGTCGAGGGTGCCAATGGTCAGCGCGCCGTTCATGGCAAACTTCATGTTGCCAGTGCCCGAGGCCTCAAACCCAGCGGTGGAGATTTGCTCGGAAAGATCCGAGGCGGGATAAATACGCTGGCTGTTGGTGACGTTGTAGTTAGGTAAGAAAATTACCTTGATCTGGTTGCGCAGGTCGGGGTCTTTGTTGACCATGTCGCCCACGGCGGTGATCAGCTTGATCATCAGCTTGGCCATATGGTATCCGGGGGCCGCCTTGCCGCTAAAGATAAAGGTGCGCGGCGTGATATTCAAATTTGGATTCTGCTTGAGCTGGCTGTAGAGGGTGACGATGTGCAGCACGTTGAGGTGCTGGCGCTTGTACTCATGGATGCGCTTGACCTGCACGTCAAACAGCGAGGCGGGGTCAACCAAAACGCCGTGCTGGCTGTGGATACGGCTGGCCAGGTCGCGTTTGACCGCCTGCTTAATGGCCCGCCACTCGTCGCGGAACCCTGCATCGTCGGCCAAAGGCTCGATCTGTTTGAGGTCGTCCAGGTGCTTGATCCAGCGATCGCCGATCCGGCTGCTAATCAGCGTACTCAGGCGCGGGTTGCTCAGCACCATCCAGCGGCGGGGGGTAACGCCGTTGGTCTTGTTGCAAAATTTTTCGGGGAACAGTTCGTAGAAGTCGCGCAGCACGGTCTCTTTGAGCAGCTCGCTGTGCAGGGCGGCAACCCCGTTGATGGTGTGGCTGCTGACGCAGGCCAAGTTGGCCATGCGCACGTAGCGATCGCCGCCTTCGTCAATCAGCGACATGCGGGCCAATCGGTCAGGATCCTTAGGAAACTTCATCCGCACCAGATCGAGGAAGCGGTTGTTGATTTCGTAGATAATTTCGAGATGGCGGGGCAGCAGGGCCCCAAACAGGCTGACGGGCCACTTTTCGAGCGCCTCGGGCAGGAGGGTATGGTTGGTGTAGGCGAGGGTTTTTTGGGTAATTTCCCACGCTAAGATCCAGTCCAACCCGTGCTCGTCGAGCAGCAGGCGCATGAGTTCGGCGGCGGCGATCGCCGGGTGCGTATCATTCAGCTGAATGGCAAACTTCTCGTGAAATTTTTCGACCGGCATATTCTGCCCGGCCAAAATGCGAAACATGTCTTGCAGCGAGCAAGACACAAAGAAAAACTGCTGCTCTAGGCGCAGCTGCTTACCGGCGGTTTTTTCATCGTTGGGGTAAAGCACCTTTGAGATATTTTCTGAGGCAACTTTTTGCTCCACCGCGCCGTAGTAGTTGCCCCGGTTAAACACCTCAAAGTCAAAGGATTCGATCGCCTCGGCCTTCCACAGACGCAGGGTGTTGGCGGTATTGACCCGGTAGCCCAAAATCGGCGTGTCGTAGGGCACACCCAGCACTTCGCGATCGGGCACCCAGCGCACCCGGTAGCGCTCGTGATTATCGGTGTAGGTTTCGGTGTGGCCGCCAAACTTAACCTCCACCGACCACTCGGGGCGGGCCACCTCCCAGGGGTTGCCGTAGCGCAGCCACTTGTCGGTGCGCTCGACCTGCCAGCCGTCGCGCAGGTCTTGCTCAAAAATGCCAAACTCGTAGCGAATGCCGTAGCCCACCGAGGGCACTTCCAACGACGCTAGAGAATCGAGGTAGCAGGCCGCCAGCCGACCCAGGCCGCCGTTCCCCAGGCCCGGCTCTTCTTCCTGGGCCAGCAGATTGTCAAAGTCTAAGCCCAGCTCTGCCATCGCCTGCTTGACCGGCTCGTAGATGCCCATGTTGATTAGGTTGTTGCCCAGGTGTGGCCCCATCAAAAACTCCGCCGACAGATAGCAGACCGTGCGGGCGCGGTGCTGGGTGTAGCTCTCGGCGGTGCCATTCCAGCGGTGCAGCATGCGATCGCGCACCAGGTAGGCCAGGGCCATGTAGTAATCGTGCTGGGTGGCCAGCGACACGGGCTTGCCCTGCACATAAAAGAGATTGTTGAGAAACGCCCGCTTGATGCTCTCCACGTCGGTGGCGGTGCGGTCTTTGGCAAGGGCAGTGGATACGGCAACGTCTACTGGGGAAGGAGTATCCATAGGTGAGCGATCCTGGGTCAGGGTGTAGGGAGTGACCCTATTGATCAGATCAAACTGTGCGATCGCCCATTGTGACCTAGAGCACTATTTAAGATTAGTTTACGACTGGCCCACAATATACTTGTCGAACCACCGGAACTGCTCCCAGAGCACGTGCTCTATGCTCTCTTTGGCTCGATAGCCGTGGTCTTCAAAGGGCAGCAGCACCAGCCGAGTCGTGCCTCCCGCACCGCGCACGGCTTCGTAGAAGACCTGGGACTGAAACGGCGGGGTACCAGGGTTAGAATCGTCGTCACCGTGGATGATGAGAACCGGCTCGTTGACCTGGTCGGCAAAGAAGGTCGGTGAGAGCTGAACGTAAGCCTCCCGCGCTTCAAACAGGGAGCGCCGTTCGGCCTGGAAGCCAAACGGCTGATTTGTTTTGTTGTACGACCCGCTGCGGGCGATACCGGCCCGAAACAAATCGGTATGGGCTAGCAGGTTCGCCACCATTAGCCCGCCGTGGCTGTGGCCGATGACGCCGATCCGTTCGGGATCGGCCACGCCGATTTCGACGGCTTTCGCGACGGCAGCTTCTGCATCGGCCACCAGCTGGGGTACGAAGGTGTCGTAGGCGGTCTCAGGATCGCCAAGGATCGGCATGGCGGTCTGGTCGAGTACGGCGTATCCCTGCAATAAGAAGTAGAGGTGGGAGGCCCCGTACAGCTGCATGAAGCGCTGGGCCGAACCCCTCACCTGCCCAGCGATCGCGGCACCCGAATACTCCATGGGGTAAGCATAGAGCACCGTGGGCAGCGGCGTACCCTCTTGGTAGCCGGGGGGCAGATACAGGTGAAAGCTGAGCGGCACGCCGTCGCTGCGCTCGTAGCGCACAATCCGTTTTTCGATCGCGCGCAGCTGAGGGGTAGGGTCTTCGAACTGCGTAATGGGTTCACGCGTCAGGGCGCGGGTGGCTTCGCCTGCCGCTGCTTCGATCGGCTGGCCGAAGCTGGCCAAATAGTAGTTGGGTACCTCTACCGCTGATTCGGAGCGCAACACGACGCGGTCGCTAGCCGCAACGGCCACAACGTACTCGTAGCGGTTTGGGTCGGAGCGAAACAGTCGCTCGGTTTCCCCAGTGACTAGGTGGCGCAGGTCGAGGAAGGGGCGATCGCCCTCATCGGTCGCACCGCTGCCGCTGAAGTAGACTGCATCTCCCTGCTGGCGCAGCACCTTGCGACCGTTGGGCAACGTGCGAAACAGGGGATGGCCCGGATCGCCGTAGCGATCGCCCTCGTTCAAATCAAACCACAGCCGCGATGTACCGTTATCTACATCCAGTAGCCAAACGTAGCGCCAGCGGCGGATGCGCTCGCGCTGGGTGAGCATGAGCGTGCTGCCCTCGGCAGTCCAGCCATTGCTTTGGGGCTGAATGCGGTGCTCGGCTTTGAAGATGACTTCGGGCTCTGCCGTGAAGGGGGCATTTAGACGCATGAGGCGATCGCGGTGGGGCACCTCGGCCACAGGGTCGCCGCCATCCAGCGCCTCGACCCAAAAGAGCGTATGCGGCGCAGTGGGCCGCCAGGCCACCGATCGCGGGCCGACGGGCACGCCGTGGGTTGGTACCTGGTCGGCTACGGGGAGAGATGCGATAGTTGCAACCGGCTCGCCCTGGCTGTTCCACACTTCGATCGCGCTGGCGAAGCGCCACCAGCCCACCTCGTGCGACCAGGGGGCAACCAAATACTTAACCAGCAGATACTCACCAGACGGTGAAAACTTAGCCACGGTATAGGGAGCCGGTGCCCCGATAACGTTGACCTGGCCAGTCGCCGGGTCGATAATCGCCAGCTCGGCGGTGGCGTAGTACTCAAAGAGGGCATCGTCGTGGGCGGTCTCCAGCAGGTTGCGGGCTTCGTAGGTGGAGCGCGACGAGGCCCCCGACCCTTCAACAATCTCTGGACCTGCCGGAATGGCTGATGGCTCAGGCGCTGGCCCCCGCGATGGAATGCGGCGAATTAGCAGGCGATGCTGGTCGGGTAGCCAGCTGACGGGGTTGCCTAGTACCGGGTTGAGCGCTAGACCCTCGATCTCGGCTACTTTGCCTGCTACCGAGCCGACCCATAGACCGATATGGTCGCTATGCCTGACGGTGAGGGCATAGCGATCGCCATCCGCCGTCCATTTCACGTCGAGCACTTCGACATCCGCAGGCAGATCGAGCTGAATTGTGGTGCCGTCTTCGACTCGAACCAGGCGGGGGGAGGTGCCCCCGTGGCGGCCATGGTGGTCGTTGGTAACGGGGTTGATGCGAATGCCCGCCAGCTTGTGCATGGGCGCGGCGAGTTCGGCTAGGGGCGGGTAGCGCACCGGATCGGTAAGCAGCAGATATTTGCCAGCGGGTGCTGTCCATACGTGGGGGAGCTGCGGCGCGTGGAGCACGTCTAAGACTGCTTGGGGGGGAGACTGCCACTCGGTTGGGGGCTTCAGGCCGTTTTCGGTTGCCCCGACGTTTGTCGTCGCCATAAATGCTCCCACTGCTAGCAAAAGTAAGATTGACAATTTTACGATTATTCTCTTCATGCTTCTGCGCGGGAGTAACAGACTAGTCGGCGAACGGAACAATGCATTTGCAGATTCGGGATGAAGCCTCTGCATCAGCGGTCTAGGGCTACAAATCGCTAATCCAAAACTGACATCACTCCCACTGCTTTTGACGGGCTTCATCGACTAATTGCTGGGCATCTTCAGGTGACAAACCGTATCTACTCCTCAAAACCTTTGGCATTGCATCACAGTCGCGATCAAGTTCAACATCAGGTTCAATATCTGTCAGCGTGTCTGGGAGAGCAACATTACAGAGATAAGGCTGATTTTCCCCAACGAGGTGTTGTGAGGTCAGATTTGTCTCGCCGCGGAGATCCGTTGCCAGCAAGATTGCGTAGCGGAGGTAGGCGGAGCTGAGGTCGGCGGAGCTGAGGTCGGCGGAGCGGAGGTCGGCGGAGCGGAGGTAGGCGGAGCTGAGGTCGGCGGATCTGAGGTAGGCGTCGCGGAGGTTGGCGGAGCTGAGGTCGGCGGATCTGAGGTAGGCGTCGCGGAGGTTGGCGTAGCTGAGGTTGGCGTAGCTGAGGTCGGCGTCGCGGAGGTCGGCGTAGCTGAGGTCGGCGTAGCTGAGGTCGGCGTAGCTGAGGTCAAAGCCACTCAGCGAACGACATTGGCCGAGTAGGATGCGCTCCCCAATATAGTTGCCAAGTAAGCTCTGGTCTGGGCGGGGTACACCACGCCCACAGCCTTTGACCAAATCGACAACCGCGTATTTTTCCGCGCTGCCGCCCTCGTTATCGTCAATTCGGCCGATATCGGCCCGCACCCGTTGTTCGCGGATATTGTGCTCTACTATGCCAACAATTACGAGAGCAGGTATGACCAGCCAGCTTGCGGTTTTAAAGCGGGTCCATTGGCGGTGGCGACGACTCTTTTGAATGAAGGCTCGCGCCATATCTGAGAGGGGAAAGGTCTCTGCCTGCTGTTTTTGAAACTGAATCGCTTCATCCAGTGGCAGTCCCTGCAGTAGATATCCTTGCAATTTTTGATGTTCTTGCCAGGCTACGGCGCTGGCTTCTATGCGGCGCTGCTGGCGCAGCAGGTCGCGGTTTTGTTCTATCCATTGCCGCAGCAGGGTCCAGTGGCGAATCAGCGCTTCGTGGGCCACATCCACAATCGCCTGCCGTTCGAGGTCATCCCCTTTGCTCACCACTTCGCTGGTTACCAGCAGCCGATTGTCCTTATTCGCCAGGGTTTCAACGACCGTTTGTACGCGCTCGGCGGGGTGCAGCGGTTCCGAAACTAAATTGTCTAGAAATACGCGACGGCGGGTGTCTTCGGTACCTTCCCCCAGCTGGGTCAACTGCTGAAAGATATGCTGCACCGTACGCTGCTGGTCAGGGTCAAAGCTGTTGTAGAGTTCCGTGGCCCGCTGATCTAACGTGCCATTGATGCCACCGAGGGCTTGATACGCCGACAGCACCAGTTGATTGCCCTGTCGCCGCTGCCACAGTTCCTTCAGGGTGTACTGCAACAGCGGCAGACTCCCCGGTGCCCCTTGAATGTCATTCAAGATTTCCGTCACCAGGGCATCTTCCACGGTGAGCCCGACCTGCACCGCTGGTTTACAAATGGCATCCCGCAGCTCATCGGGCCGCATGGGCAATACACTCTCCATGTGCTGCTGCACCTGCTGAGCCAAACCACTGTAGTCGCGTTCCAGACATTTGCCTACAAAGTCTGAGCGCATGGCGATCACCAGGCACAGCTTGTCCCCGGTCGTTTGGAGTGCCCCCATCAAACAGGCAAAAAACCGCGATCGCTCATCAATGTCCTCGCAGCGGGTAAACACTTCCTCAAACTGATCGACTACCAGCATCACGCGCGGGGCGGGGGCCACTTCTACCAGACGGGCCAGGCCCGCGCCCCCTTCCCGAAGCAGCCCCTCTGCCCGCCCCAAAGCTTCCGCTCGGTCGAGCTGCGATCCGTCCTCTGGTAAAAAGGCCGTTGCCAGATTTTTCATCGGTTGCGCGTCGGGGCGCATGATCACAATCTGCCACTGGTCGCTGCCCGCAATCCGCCGCCCCAGCCGGAGCTGATGCAGCAGCCCGGCCCGCAGCACCGACGACTTGCCATTGCCCGAGGCCCCCACCAGGGCCAAAAAGTTGCTGGTGCGCACCTGGTCGAGCAGCTGCCCGGTCAAGGCTTCTCGACCAAAGAAATAGTGGGGGTCGTCGTCGTTGAGGTCGAAATATTCCAGCCCTTTGTAGGGGCAGCGGCTGGTATCGGTGGGGGTTAGCCTCGGCCGCAGCCTCGACCTGCCACGACCGGGTCAGGTCGATCGCATTGCCAAAGTTGGTGCAGACCGGGCTCTGCAACTCACCCCTCAGCGCCTGGTTGACATAGTCGACCAGGGCAAAGCTATCGACCCAGCGGCCCGGTAGCCGGGTGGGGTCTAGCCCGGCCAGCAGGGCGTTGGTCAGCACGCTATAGGGGCTGTTCAAGTCTTGCCAAGATTTTTCGTAGTCGCGCGAAGAGGCAATAAAACAGCGATCGCAATCGTCGTCATGGCCTGGATTTGCCGCCTGCACATTGACCAACAGTGCGCCGCTGTGGCAGCAGTCTAGCCAGACAATTTGCTGCTTAATTGGGCTCTCGGCCAGCAGCCACTGCAACCAGCCCAGCGAAATGCCAAAGCGATCGGCACTGGGTTGAGTATCGCTGGTGGCCAGATAGCCCCTATCGTGGCCGTCTTGGGCCGGAATGCCGTGGCCAGAAAAGTAAAACAGCGCCGTATCGGGGGTTTGGGTGCTGCCGGGTAGAAACAGGTCTTTGAGCTGGGCTTTGAGCTGGGCCTGCGACAGCGGCAGGGTCGAACCCACCTGCGGAACTTTGCGATCGCCCCCTTCAACCTGAACAATCGCCTCTGGGCAGCGGATGACGCGAAACTCGCCGTCTTGCTCTAGCCGCTGGGCGATCGCATTGGCATCGGCGGCAGGTGCATTCAAACTTTGCAGGTGTCGGTAGGTATTGATGCCAACAACCAGAGCTTTGCGATCCATAGGAATGCGTCAAAATGGTGAGGTTTCAGTCGCGCGATCGCTAGCGTCAGGCTCCCCTGGCGACGCGGTGCAACCGTTGTTAACCCTATCGCCAGAGCATACCCCATGAAGCTAACTATTCGAAGTTGCTCTATGACGATAACGTTGTGTATTGACAACTTAACGGGTTGAGGAAGTGCAGCGGCATTGTCATGCCGCGATTTAACAAGTTGGGCGATCGCACTAAAGCATTGCCGCCTCGTACTAAAACGCCGGGCGATGGTCAAAGACCGGCAGGCCAACGCACTAAAACATTGCCGCCCTACACTAAAACACGCAGCCGTAACATCAATACGTTGCGGTCTGCATCAAAGGTGTCGGGAAGAACAGAGACCCATACAGTGACTCATGTGGCAGTAGCGCGCCATAATAGGCGCTTCATCCGAGGGGCAACAAAGGACAATCCAGCCCCCTACTCTCTCACTGCCTACTCCTCACCATCTCAAAATCTTGCTAATCTCCGCCGCCAGCTTCAGGGGCCGAAAGGGCTTCGCCAGCACCGCCGCCACCGCCAGATCTGGGGCATCGGCCTGCTGAAAGGTCTGGGCCTTGGCCGTCACCAAAATCACCGGAATGCCCTGGGTGGTGGGGTCGGCCTTGAGCTTTTCCAGGGTGGCGCGACCATCCATTTCCGGCATCATCAGGTCGAGCAAAATGGCGTCGGGGGTCTTCTCGGCTGCCGTTGCCAGGGCTTCTGCCCCCGAGCTGGCGCAGAGCACCTGCCAGTCGGTGGCCATCTCTAGGCCCATCTGAATGATGTCACGCACATCGGCTTCGTCGTCAACGATGAGAATAGATTTGGGCATGGGGTAGTGGATAGGTGGATGGGTGAATGCATAGGGGCAAACGGCGTTTGCCCTAACAACCTTGGCTTAAATCAACCAAAATCGGGCGTCAACGGCAGCAGCACGTGGAAGGTGCTGCCCTGGCCAAGGGTGCTTTCGGCCCAGATATCGCCGCCGTGCTGGTGGACGATCTGGCGGCAGATGGCCAGGCCCAGCCCCGTGCCGCCCTTGGCGCGAGCGTCGGAGGCATCGATCTGCTGGAAGCGATCGAAGATCAGCTGGAGCTTGTCGGCGGGGATGCCGCGGCCCTGGTCGGTGATGGAGAGATGGAGGGTGGGAGATGAGGTGAATGGGTGGATGGGTGGATGGATACTATCTATCCACCCATCCACCCATTCACTCTCTTCTAACTGAGCCTGGAGCCAGACGGTGCTGCCAGAGGGCGAAAACTTGATGGCGTTGCTGAGCAGGTTGGTGAGCAACTGCTGCATGCGATCGCCGTCAACCCACACCCTTAACGGCAGCGACTCGACCACCAGGGTGACCTGGGTCTGGTCAGCCATGGCCTGCATGGCGGCGATCGCCTGGTCGAGCAGACCGGCCAGGTCGCAGTGGGTTTTGTGCAGGGTGAGCTGGCCCGATTTCATTCGCTCTAGGTCGAGGATGTCGTTGACCAGGCGAATCAGGCGCTCGGTGTTGCTGACGGCCACCTGCACGATCTGCTGGCCACGGGGGGTGAGGTCGCCGAGCTGGCCGGTGGCCACCAGGTCGAGGGAGCCGATCAGGGCGGTCATGGGGGTGCGCAGCTCATGGCTGACCAGGGAAATAAATTCGTTTTCGAGGCGTTTGCGCTCGGTGATGTCGTTGGCAATGGTGAGGGCGCAGCGCTGGCCCTGAAGCTCGATTAGCTCCACCGAGAGCAAGATGGTGCGGGTCTCGCCCGAGCGAATGCGCAGATCGACTTCGCGGTTGTGCAAGACGCCAGCCTTGATCAGGTCTTCGATGCCCTGGTCGTAGGTGGGGGTGTCGATGCCCAGGTTGAGGTCGGTGACCCGCTGGCCGATCAGGTCGTCGCGGCGGTAGCCGGTGAGGCGCAGGTAGCTGGGGTTGACCTCCACAAATCGGCCCTCGGCCAGGGTGGTGATCGAGATCGGGCTGGGGCTAGAGCGAAAGGCTTTGGCAAAGGTGTCTTCGGCCTGTTTGCGCTCGAGCTCGGCTCCGGCGCGGGCGGCAAATATTTTGAGAATCAGCTCCTGGCCGGGGTTTTCGCTCAGGGGGGTGGCGCTGAGCACCGCCAGGTGGCCCAGCATGTGCCCGCTGGAATGCATCAGCGGTGCGCCCATATATCCCTCGGCTTCCATTTGTTGAAGCTTGGGCGAGTGGGGGAACAGGGCTTTGACGTTGCGGGGATAGATCAGCAGCTGATCGGGGGTGAGCCCAGCGCAGGGGGTGCCGGGGATCGCGTAGGTAAAGTTTTCGGCGATCGCATCGTCTTCCCAGTAGGCCAGGGTGGTGGCGGTGCCGTCGCCGTTAAATTCGGATAAGAAAGCGTAGCGCACGTTGAGCACCTGGGCCAGGTAGCGCACGCAGGTGTGAAAGAACGCGGCTCCAGTCTGGGCGGCGGTGCCCTCGACGATCAGCCGCAGGGCTGCTTCCTGGCGCTGGCGCTCGCTGATGTCTTCGCCAATGCCCAGCAGGTAGGTGGGCTGGCCATCGTCGTCAAACAGGGGCACCTTGAGGCTGCGAATGTAGATAGTTTCGCCGGTATAGGGCTGGGTGATGGCTTCAGAATTTTCGACGGTTTGCCCCTGGGCGATAATCTCTTGGTCTTGGCGGCGGTAGTGGTCGGCCAGGGGAGCGGGCAGCAGGTCGTGGTCGTTTTTGCCCAGGCCCATGTGGTGCGAGAAGCCGAGAATGCGATCGCAGTTGGGGTTGATCAGCTCGTAGCGGTAGTCGTCTTGAATATTTTTGGCGAACACGGTGATCGGGATATTTTCGACCACGCTATTGAGAAAGGCCTCGGAGCGGCGCAGGCTCTCTTCGAGCTGGCGGCGCTCGGTGATGTCGCGGAAAAACCAGATGCGGCCAAAATAGTCGCCGTCGTCAGACACCACCGGGGCGGAGTAGCGGTCAAACACCCGCCCGTCCTTGAGCAAAATTTCGTCTTGGCTGCGGGCGGAGGGGGTTTCGTAGAGCTGCTGAATTTTGGCCAAAAACCCGTCAGGGTCTTGGAGCTGGTTGAGCACCGTCTCGACAATGGTCATATCATCCGCCGTTTGCAGCTCGGGCTGGGCGATCGCCCACATCTCCCGAAAGCGGTGGTTATACCAGGTGATGCGGCGGTGCTCATCGACCACCAAAATGCCGTCGATGGCCGCCTGCTGCTGGGCCTGGAGCAGCGAGTTGGTGCGCCGCAGGCTGGCCTCGGCCTGTTTGCGATCGCCAATGTCTACTACAAATCCTTCGTAGTAGGCCGACTGCCCAGCACTATCGGTCACCAGCCGGGCACTGGTAGACACCCAAACGGGCGCACCATCCTGTCGCCACAGCCCTGCCTCAAACCCTGAAATCGTGCCATCGGCCTGCAGCTGCTGCTGCAAGGTCTGATAATCTTCCCCATGGCAGTAGCGATCGCCCCCCATGCCCACCGGGTCAGCCAAAAACTGCGCCGACGATTCGTAGCCCAGCAGCCGGGCCAGGGCCGGGTTGACCTTGATGCAGCCGCCATTGAGCTGGGTCTGGTAAATGCCCAGGGGCGCATGCTCAAACATTGAGCGGTACTGGTGCTCGGCCTCTTGCAGGGCAAACAGGTGGCGCTGGCGCTCTTCGCCCCGGCGCTTGGCCTCGGTGACATCGCGAATCACCATCACCGCCGAGCAGTAGTCGTCGTCAAAGTAAATTAGGCTGCCAGAAATCTCCAGGCAGCGGGTCTGATCGCCTTGGCACAACTCATACTGGGCCGTCTGGTAGTCGCCCGCCAGCACCCGAAAAGAGGGATAGTCGCGGCGGGCCAGCCCTTGCCCCTGCACCTGAAGCGGCAGCACCTGGGGCAAGGGCTGGTTGAGGATGCTGGTGTGATCGCGATCGACCAGGCGATCGAAGGCGGCGTTGCACCACTGCACCCGGTTGTCGCAGCCCGTCCAGAGGATCGCATCGGCGATCGCCCCCAGGGCCAGCTCCATTTTGCTCAGGGTGGTCTGTAGCTGGTCAACCCGTTCTGCCAAGTCAACGCCCATAGTTCTTGCCCTCCCTTGCTTTGAGCGATGTCCAAATTAGCTTTACTCTACGGTTCAATCGAGAAGATATCGGGAAGAGGGGAGAGCCCCCAGCCTTCATCAACCGGCAGCTTCACGGATTGGGGGCACCTGCGATCGCTGCACCCTCGTCACAGCGCTTTGATACAGCCGCTGCAAGCTCAATCCATCCTCGGGATAGCTGACGATCGCCAGCTCAAAGTCGGGCTGGAGCCGCTCTCCGGTGGGCAGGGCAACAATCTGTCGCCGCAGCGCCTTGAGCAGGGGAGCCAGGTAATCGTAAGCATCGGCGGGGGTCAGCTCCGGCAGTCCCACCACAAAGTCGCCACTGTCCCAATAGCCCAGGGTTGCATTACCCCGCAGCAGGGCTTGAAAACACTGGCCCCAGGTTTGCAGCAGCAGCTCTCCAGCCCCATGGCCGTACTGCACAATCACCGGGCGCAGGTCGCTGAGGTGGATCAGCGCCAGTGAGAACGGCGTTTTGTGGATGTGGGCGGTTTCGAGCCCCTGGGTCAGCTGCCGCTGCGACTGGGGATAGTTGGGCAGGCCGGTGGTGCGATCGCGCTGAGCCAGCCCCTGCAAAAATCGATTGCGCTCCAGCCGGTTGAGCACCCGCGTCAGCACCTCGGGGCCAACGATGGGTTTAGAAATATAGTCATCGGCCCCGGCCCGAAACACCTGCTGCACAGTATCGGCATCGCGGTGGGCGGTGAGAAAGAGAATCGGCAGGTTTTGCCAGTGGGGGTCGGTGCGTACCGCCTGGCACAGGTCAATGCCGCTGAACTGGGGCATAGCCACATCCAAAATCAGCAGGTCGGGGGCGGTAGCCGTCAGCACCTGCCAGAACTGCTGGGGATTGTCTAACCCGGTGACCCTCATGCCCCAGGGTTCGAGCAGGGGCCGCAGGGCTTTAGTTACCAGGGGGTCGTCATCGACCACTAGCACCTGGGCAGTAGTGGCCCGATGCCGCTGCAAGACCTGGTGGGTCGCCTCCCACAGCTGAGCGGCGGTCACAGGTTTGATCAAGAGTCGCTGTAGACCGGTACGGGCCAGAGCCACCCGATCCATCAAGCTATCGGTGGCGATCAGCGCCAGGGAGGGTATGGGCCAAGGCTGAGCCGCCAGCTGCTGCAAAAACGCCAGACTAGCCGCCCACTCAGACGCCGCTGCAATATCGATGACGACCCCAGCCACCTGACGGTTCTGCAAAGCCCCTTGGGCCTGATCGGGGGTATCGACCTGCACCCAGCCATAGGTCGATGCCTGGCTGATCTCCTGCATCGCTTGCCCCAGGGCGACATCGTTTGACACCAGCAGCAGGGTCTCCGCATCTGACGGCTCCACGGAGTCACCCTGGGGCTGCAAATTGAGGCTACTGGCCAGTTGACCGACTAACGGCGGCACATCATCCCAGGTGTCGCCCTCCAGCAGGGTTTCGAGCTGGCGGGCCAGGGTAGTGCCTTCGTCGCGATCGAACATGCCCAGCACCCCGGCCAGCTTGTGGGCTGCCTGGGCCGCCTCGGCCTGGAGCGCGGGATCTAGGGAGTTCGCCTGAATTGCAGTAGCGGCTTTGGTGAGAACATCCAAACGCTGGGCCATGACGTCCTGATATTTGCTCCAGAGGCCCTGCATGGACTGGTGGAAGGTTTCCTCTAGGTTGGTGTCGGGTAGAGGGGTGGGGGAGTGGACGGGTGAGGAGGATGGGGGAAATGGAGAGGATTGGGTAGGGGCAGACACCGTCTGCCCTAGAGGGTGCTGCCCCGGAATAGGTGGGGAATCGGGGGTGAAGCGGTAGCCGATGCCGTAGACGTTTTCGATCCAGTCGGCGGCACCGACGTCTTTGAGTTTGCGGCGCAAGCCTTTTATGTGGGCTTTGACGCTGTCTTCGAGGGGCGGGTCGTCAAAGCTCCACAGGTGCTCGACCAGGTGGGCGCGGCTAAACACCCGTGCGGGGTGGCGCATAAACAGCTCTAGCAGACTGTATTCCTTGGGGGTGAGCTTGAGGGGGGTGTCGTCGTAGGCGACCTGGCAGCTGGCGGGGTCGAGCCGCAACGGCCCCAGCGCCAGCAGGGTATCGGGGGCGACTTCTCCTCGGCGCAGTAGGGCGCGCACCCGAGCTAGAAATTCATCCAAATTCAGGGGCTTGATTAAATGATCGTCGGCCCCGGCGTCAAGCCCGCGCACCCGTTCGGCAGGGGCGTCTTTGGCGGTCATCAGCAAAATGGGGGTCTTGCAGCCCTGGTGGCGCAGCTGTTCGCAGAGGGCAATGCCGTCGAGACCGGGCAGGCCCACATCGGTAACGATCAGGTCGTAGGTGGTGGCTTGGGCGTACTCCCAGGCGGTCTGGCCATCGGCGATCGCATCCACCACATACCGCTGGCTGGCCAAACAATCCACCAGCCGATCGGCCAAAATCACGTCATCTTCGACCAGCAGAATTCTCACCGCTGCGCTGCTGCTGTGGAGAAAAGGCTACTGTCACGCTACCGCAGTCCGATGGCTGAGGCGAAATTCCTTAAATATTGTTGAGCATTGCAATGCCCTACTCTGGGCCAGCCAAAAACGTTGGGCATCTATGGCTGAACCACCCTGCCGATCGCCCGAGCCAAACCCTAGGAATACTAGCTCTGCATAGGGTTACTCCCCACTCGGCACGGAATTTGCCCTCATCGCGAAACGATACATCCCTGAAATTTCCCGATTTTCTCCCGGCATCTTCCCAACTGCTCCCTACCTTGAGACTCAAGAGCACCAAACAGCTCTAGCCCTAAGGCGACTTCTAAAAAATAGTTTCCCTAATGGTGGGCAATGCCCACCCTACAGCGGCTACAGTCGCTTAATTTAAGCGGGGCTTCTTTCCTAGAAATCTCCTAAGAACCACTCAATCTATATTCCTAAGCCCTAAAAAAACCGAAACTCACAGGAGCCCATGTTGATGCAACTATCTACAACCACAACCCCGAGCACTCCGCTGGTGCCCTCGATCTCGCCGCGATTTGCGCAGCATAAAGCCTGCGGCATTCTAGAAACGGGAACCGACTCGGAACAAGTATGCGTCCCGGAATCGCCCCTCACCACGGAGGATTCCATTCACCTAGCCACCCATGCCGATCAGAAATGGCTGACTGCCGCACTAGTGCTGGCCTTTGTCGATGACCCGATCATGCGGTGGATGTATCCCGACACCCACCAATACCTCACCCACTTTCCAGCTTTTGTCAAAGCCTTTGGAGGACGTGCCTTCGAGCAGCAGACTGCCTACGCTGTCAACGGCTACGCCGGGGCTGCCTTCTGGCTGCCACCGGGAATTGAGGTTGACGAACAGCCGCTGATAGATCTCTTTCAGCACAGTGTTTTTGAAGCTCAGCAAGCCGATCTCTTTGCCCTGCTAGAGCAGATGGGCCACTACCATCCCCTCCAGCCTCACTGGTATTTATCGCTCTTGGCGGTAGAACCTGCCCACCAGCGCCAGGGCCACGGCTCAGCCCTAATGCAACCGATCTTGGCCCAGTGCGATCGCGACCAGCTCCCTGCCTACGTTGAATCTTCAAAACCTGACAATATCCCCTTCTACCAACGCCATGGCTTCGAGCTACTGGGCACCATCCAGGCAGGCGGTTCACCCCCCTTGTTCCCCATGCTCCGCCCCCCAAATAATTTCCCCATCTCCTAGCCTTGGGTCGCACCATGACGTTTGCGGCTGATTAGCCAAATCTGGGACATCTTGACCCGGATTTGGCCTACGCATCCTTAACTCTTTTTTCGGTTTTCCTTCTTTCAATCAGGAGCCCCCTTATGACTACGCTTCCCCACCTCAGCGATCGCCTGTTCATCACCGACGGCGGTATGGAGACCACGCTGGTCTTTCATCAGGGCATTGACCTGCCCGACTTTGCATCCTTTGACCTACTGCGCCGTCCGGGCGGGCGTCAAATTATCGAAGACTACTTTCGCACCTATCTGGCCCTTGCCGTTAAAAACCAGGTGGGCTTCATTCTTGAAAGCCCCACCTGGCGGGCTAACCCCGACTGGGGCACACGTCTGGGCTACTCGAGCGAGACTCTGGCGGCGGCTAACCGGGAGGCGATCGCCCTGCTTCAAACCCTGCGGCAGCAGTACGAATCGGCCACGACCCCAATCGTGATCAGCGGCTGCTTTGGCCCTCGGGGCGATGGCTACAGTAGCGCGATCGCCATGACCGAGGCCGAAGCCGAACACTACCATCGCCCCCAGATGGAAACCTTCCAGCAGGCCGGGGTGGATATGGTTGCCGCCCTAACCATGACCTACGTGCAGGAGGCAATCGGCATTACCCGCGCCGCCCAGGCAGTGGGTTTGCCCGTGGTGATTTCCTTCACAGTAGAAACCGATAGCCGCCTACCCAGTGGCACAACCCTAAAAGACGCCATTGCCGAGGTGGATGCGGCCACTGATAACGGGCCAGCCTACTACATGATCAACTGTGCCCACCCCACCCACTTTGCCAACGCCTTTGCAGTCGACCAAGCCTGGATGCAGCGCATTCGCGGTCTGCGAGCCAACGCCTCTGCCAAAAGCCACGCCGAGCTGGATGAGTCTACCGAACTGGATGCGGGCAACCCGGCGGAACTGGGGCAGCAGTACCGGGAACTTAGGGCTCAGTTCCCTCACATCACCATTCTGGGGGGCTGCTGCGGCACCGACGATCGCCACATTGAGGCCATCTGCCAGGCCTGCCTGCCCCTGGCCTGGGCACACCTGTCGCAGCCCGCCCTGATTCTCTAGAGCTAATTTCGCCGAGAGAACTCAACGTAGCCAAACGCCCTCAGACTTCTCTTGAGGGCGTTTTTTATAGCCGTCGCTACGAAGGCTAGGACGTTTTTATCGGTAACTTCTAGGCGATGGCTATACGCCAGTTCGCTGCCCCAGTCTTGGCTACAGGCGATCAATACTGTCCTAAGCGAACTGGCCAGCGCTACAACCCTAAATTTGGTGTTGCTGAACTGAAGCATGAATTCGGGTAAGGGCAAACGGCCGTTTGCCCTTACAAGAGACGTTACAGTTTTGATTCATACCTGTACCCAGCAACGCCCTAAATTTTGTCGGTTGGCATCCTGACTGACTGTGTACATAGGTATCTTGCCTGTCCTTGGCATCGCTTCCCGGCGGTGTATTGCTTCACGTTGGCAAAGCCTCGCCTAGCGTTATGTACCCTACCAGACCCTAAAAAACAGGCTTGACATGGATTCCCGTTTCACGGGAATGACAGACAGGGATCGTTGCAAGCAAAACGTCCTAATAATATCGGCTAGGGCTATATGATTTGCTCCCTTAGCCCCCAATCCTGAGGAAGCGGCCTGTCCGCAAACAAAAAAGGGTGAGCCACCCGCAGATGGCTCACCCGATCGCGCTTATTGCCCAAGCCAAACCTAGGAATACTGGCTTGGCACGGGATACTCGCCATTCAGCACGTAGTTGCCCACATCGCGGAACTTGTAGGCCACCGGGTCGTGCAGGCTAAAGGTGCGCAGATCGCGCCAGTAGCGGTCAAAGCCGTGGCGGCTGGCGGTGGCTCGCGCCCCCATGCCGTCGAAGATCTGGTTGGTAATCGCCAGCCCGGCGGCGATCGCCAAGGCCTTGGCGGCGGCCAGGGAGACGGCGATTTCGCCCCGTTCTTCAAAGGTCAGAGCCGTCTTTTTCTGCCAGCCGAGCTGGATCTGCTCGGCGGTTTGGTCGGACAGAGCGATCGCCGCTTGCAGCTGTGCCCACAATTCGCCGTACTGATGCAGAATGTATGGATCTTGACTCGCTGACTCAACCCCCGAAAACAGCCAGGGGCGGCTTTCGGTGACGGTGTAGCGGCGGGCGGCCTTGAGCGCCCCCTCGGCAATGCCCAAGTAGGTAAACACCTTACCCATCTGCGACACCAAAAAGGCCAGGGTGGGGAAGGCGCTTTCGGGCACGGGTGGCGGCCCGATCAGCTCGTCGCCATACACCACCACGTTGTCAAAGCGGTAGCTGCCGCTGGCGGTGCGGCGCTGGCCGATGTTGTCCCAGTCGTGGTTGTAGGCCCAGCCGGGGCGATCTTGAGGCAGCACAAACACCAGGGGTAGGTCGCCCTCGGGGGGCATGGCACCAATGATGCTGAGGTCGGCCACCGCCAGGCCCGTGCCAAAGCTCTTCACCCCGTTGACCCGAAAGCCGCCCTCGGGGGCCGGGGCAATTTTGAGCCGCGAGTCGCGCCCGTTGATGGCGTTGGCCCAAAACAGGTTGTGCTGGGCGGTGAGGCGATAGTAGTGCTCGGCCTGGCCGGGGCGACCAATGGCCTCAACCGCCGCCACCAGCGAGACATGGTTGGCGTAGAGCTGCCCCACTGAGCCCTGGGCATTGGCTAGAGCCTGCACCGCCTGATAGACCTGGGGCCAGGTCGCCCCCGCCCCACCATACTGGCGAGGAATGGGCAGCAGCAGCAGGCCAGACTTTTTGAGGGCTTCGACCTCGGCGGTGGGCAACTCGCCACTGCGGTCTTGGTTGACGGCATCAGCGGCCAGTTGCTCAGCCACCGATGCCGCCACGCTGAGGTAGTCGGTAAAAGTAGTTGAAGGAAGCGTCGCTTGCATAGAGTTAGTCTCCTGGGGGGGAATATAGGGGAGGGAATAGGGCTTCTGTGTATTGAGAGCTAGGGATAAGAATCACCGCCCCGTCGGCATAGATATACCGAGGGGACGGGGTGACTCAACCTAGCCATGCACGGTGCTAAATTTGATCGGCTTTATCGCGGTTTGCTTCGCGTAGTTTGTCGAAATCTACTTTGTCAAGATTCTCTTGACGCAGCTTGCCGAAATCTGCTTTGTCAAGATTCTCTTGGCGCAATTTATCGAAATCTACTTTGTCGCGATTTTCTTCACGTAGCTTGTCGAAGTCCACTTTTTCGGTAGTTTCTGTGTTCAACCCATCAGAAGAGTAGGCGGCGGCAAAGACAGGAGAAAAGGTGGTAGCCGCGATCGCAGCAGTCAAAACAAACAGGGCAGTACGTTTCATAGCATTGGGCTCCTTGTAGAGTTCAGAAAGATGTTGTGTAGTAAATCAACTTAATTGCTCCTCAAGGGTGCGATCGCAGACATTTTTCCGAGAAGAATATTGCTCTAGAAAATGCTCTGGCGATCGCAACGTTTGAGGTAGCTGTCCTCACTACATCGAACTCTATTGCCCAAACGAGAATAAGCCGAGAGGCAACCGAGAAAACTTCGAGAAGAATTCGGGAAGCTGCCATCGCCCTGCTAAAGTTCCCGAGTATTTCTCAGTTTAAATTCCAGTTTTTCTCCATTGCTCCTTAGGTTCAGAGCATACCCAGCGCTAGAACTCTCAGGAGCCACCCATGTTTATTTCCCCCAATTTCTCCCAGCTCGGTGCGGCGGCTAAACCTCGCCAGAAGCGATCGCCCCAGCCCCCGATTAAGCATCCCCTTGGCTACAGTTATCGGCCCCACTGGCACAACCGATGTTGGGAAGTGCTGTCGATCGTTTGGGGCGATCGCCAAACCTCTAAGCCCCACTGCCACCAGATCTCGTTTAACCTCACGCGGGTGCAGTCGGGCCGCATTTTAGAGCGCAAGTACCGCACCTCTGGCGGGCAGTTGATCGTTGCCTCCGAGCGGGTGCTGACCGCTGGCCAGTGGACCTGGACGCTGCCGTTTCAGGTGCATGAGCTAGTTGGGTTGGGCGATCGCAGCCACACCCTGCACGTCTATTTCCCCGGCAGAAAATCCACCGTTCGCCATCCCTAACCTGCTCGACAAACTTCTCGATTTTCTCCCCAGTTTTTTCCCGGCATCTTCTCGACTGCTCTCTACCTTAAAACTCAAGAGCAAACGCCATGCTTCCATCCCCAACCCCTGCAGGAGCCCCTATGTACCCCTTCATTTCGACTGAAACCTACCTGACCAATCGCCATCCGGCCCTCAGGATGCGGCCACAGCTCATAGCCACTTCGGTTTTGCTGACCCTCACCGCTTTTTTCACCCAGGGGTACCAACCCAAAATTCGCGAAACTGTCAGCGGTGGCAACAAAACCTGGCAGGTCTACGACCCCGCCACCCACCAAAAAGCCACCTTCTACTCTGAAGATGACGTGCGGATATGGCTCGAAAACCGCTACCGCCAATCATCTTCCACCAGAGCTAACTCCCCTAGTTGGGGAAGATCAAACCCATGAACACCAGGCCAACTTACCCCCACCCGCCCCCGCGTTTAGACCGATATGTGACCCAGGTGCGGGCTTGGATGATGGTTCACCGCCACAGTTCCCCCAGCATCGCCCTAGAGCAGAAGATGTCCCGCCAGGGACAGTAAACCCTGGGTCAGCCACGGATTACACCAGCACCGTTTCCACCCATCGCCGGGGCGACTTGGGCATCCCCGTCCCCCACCTAGCCCCAGCGTCTGGGCAAACCCAGGCCGCAGCGCCGCTTCCTCCACCGGCTGGTTCAAAAACGTATTACGAATACCCAGGGCCGTGACTTGCACGGCGATCAATACCCTCCTTGGCAGAGGTGATGGTCAGGGTCGCTGGAGCAGAGCCGCTGCAATTATTGAGTTCAAGTGTACTATTGAGTTGGTGCATTTATATCCCGATGGTTTACCGAGGCAACCATGGCCAATTTGCTGCTGATTGAAAGCCCTGGCAAGGTAAAGAAGCTGGGGCAAATCCTGGGTTCGGGCTGGGTGATCAAGGCCAGCATGGGCCACGTGCGCGAACTCGCCAACGACGGCGAAGATGCCCTCGGCTTTGATCTGGGGGCAGATTCCATCGACTGTCGCTACCAGCCCCGCGATGCCCGCTCCAAAAAGGTTCTATCAGAATTGCGCCAGGCGGTCAAAACCGCCGACTGCGTCTACATTGCTACTGATCCCGATCGCGAAGGCGAAACTATTGGCTGGCACCTGCAACAGGCGCTCAACCTGAAGAATCCTCGGCGGGTGGTCTACAGCGAAATTACTGCCCAGGCGGTGAGAGCGGCGATCGCCCATCCCCGCACCCTCGACCAAAGCCTAGTCGCCGCCGGACGCGCCCGCGACTGCCTCGACAAGCTGGTGGGCTACAAGGGCAGCCGCCACGTGGTTTGGCCCCTAAATAACGGCGCAAAATCCATGGGTCGAGTGCAGAGCGCCGCCCTGCATTTGCTCTGCGTGCGGGAACGAGCCATTCAAGCCTTTGTGCCCCAAGACTACTGGAGCGTGTGGGTCACCTACGGCGAGGGGTTCAAAGCCTTCTATCGCAGCAGCCCTAAGCCGCAGCGCAAGCCCGCCAAAGATGCGGAGGATAAGGGCACTGAGAACGAGTCGGAGCGGGTGACCACTCAAGATCGAGCGGATGCACTGGTGGCGATCGCCCGCGCCCATCCCCATCACGTCCTACAGATCGAAGGCAAACAGGCGACCCAATCGCCCCCGGCCCCCTTCGTCACTTCCACGCTGCAACAAGCCGCTGGTTCCAAACTCCACTTCAGCCCCGAGCACACCATGAAGGTGGCCCAGGCCCTCTACGAAAAGGGCCACATCACCTACATGCGCACCGATTCGATCACTCTCTCGGCCCCCTTTTGTGAGTCGGTGCGCCAGTACCTAGAGCAGCACGACCCCACCAACCTGCCCCGTAAAACCACCCGGCACCGGGCGGTTAAGGGATCTCAGGAAGCCCATGAAGCGATTCGCCCCACCGATGTCAATCACCTGCCCCAGCACCTCCAGCGCGAACTGTCGGCGGAACAGGCCCGCCTCTACGAGCTGATTTGGAACCGGGCAGTGGCCTCGCAGTGCGCCCCGGCCCGCCTGCGCAAAACTCGCATTGTCACCCAATCCGGCGACGCCTACTGGGAAGCCCGCGGCCAGGTGCTGGAGTTTGCGGGCTACACCCGCTACTGGAACAACCTCAGCGCCGATTCGGTATTGCCTGCCCTCACCCAGGGGCAATCGCTCCAGCTCGACCAGGCCCAGGCCGATGCCAAACAGACTCAGCCGCCGCCCCGCTACAGCGAACCCAAGCTGGTAAAGCTGATGGAGCAAAAAGGGATTGGCCGCCCCAGCACCTACGCCCCCACCATCAAAACTCTGCGGGAGCGGGAGTATGTGGATCTGCTCCAGGGTAAGCTCCAGCCGACGGCGCTGGGACTGGAGCTCGACGGGGCATTGGAGAAACTGCTGCCCGACCTGATTCAGCCGGAGTTTACCGCCCAGATGGAGACGGCCTTGGATGCGATCGCTACGGGCGACCAAGAATGGCAGGCCTATCTGCTCGACTGGCATCGGGGGTACTTTGCGCCGGCGATCGCCCAAGCTAAATCTCAGCTCCTCTCCCTGCCGACCTTTGCCGAGCATTCCCCGACACCGGGAGCCGTGACTTCTGTGCGATCATCCGCCACCAGGGCCAAGCCTGCCACCGGGCAGCCGACCAAAACCCAATGCCCTACCTGCGGCGAGGCGATGACCAAACTTGCCTCCCGTTCTAAAAAGATGAAAGCCAAACACTTTCTCAAATGCTCCGGCTGCGGCACCGTCATGTTTTGGAATGCTCAGGCCAAACGCTACGAGCTGCCCCAGGCCCAGCGCCAGGCGCTCAATTCGGAGATATTCACCGATCACCCCTGTCCCGTCTGCGGTGCCCTGCTAGAGCGCTATGCCTATACCAAAGAGGGGCAAGACAAAATCATGCTGCGCTGCTCAATTCTTGAAAATCGCCGGGGCAAGAAGTGTAAAGAGGTGGCTTTTTTCCAAAGCCGAGGGGAGTTTTGGTCGCCCAAATTTGGCACCTTGAAGTTACCGGCACCTAGCCCATAGTCGAGACTGAGGTAAGACAGCGATGATGATACAAAATCCTATCGTCAAGCGAATCAATCGTCCTGATTGAAATAGGCAAGACATAGCTTTAATTTCTGTTTGAGGCCTCATCTAAAAGCTTCTTTTGCAACTCTGGATAAATATTGTTTAGCTCGTGGATATCAGGAATTCGAAAAATATTTCTGGCCTGCAAGACTCCATAAACATCCCCTCTGACCTGAGGGAAAGAAAACCGTCTGCCCAATCCATCTTTGATAAGGTCGCCAAAAATACGACGACAAGACAGCTTGTAGAACTTGAACTGATCTCGACGTAGATTGTTGGAATGCTTTCTCAAAAAACAAGCCTGATTTAAAACAGAAAGTGCCGAGACAAGAAATCGCGGGAAGCGACCACCACCACTAGAATAGTGATGGAGTTGAGCATCTTCAGCAAGCACAAGCGCACCAGAACGGGTCACCCGATTAATAGCATCAAGATCTTCTGTAACCGCATAGTACCGTAGAGATGCGTCAAACAATTCTCGAGCTATGACATCCCGCCGGAATGTCATTTGACAGCCGCGACAGAGAGAAACAGGCTTAATATTGATCGACCGAGTTTCAACGGGCAATTCGTGATGGGGGAAATCGCCATCGTAGGGTATCCAAAGCTCATAAATATCCATTATTAGAATCTTTTTCCAAAACCATTGGAAGGCCGAATTTTTGCTTAGGAGATCCCAGGCTTTTTGGGAATAGCCAACCTCCTTTTGAGTATCTTGAATGGGGCTACCTCCAGGAGCAGTAGGGCTTTCTGCAATAGCGACAGAACTGATAACACCTTGGGTATCAGCCTCGTAGACTTGCATGACCGCCTCTGCGCAGCCTGGAAACATAAGAGAATCATCGTCAATTAAAAAGACTACGTCAGTCGTAGCTAGCCCTAAGCCCCGGTTCCTTTGGGCGGTAATGGAAGGAACCTCATAGTGCTCATAGATCCAGCGGATATCGCTGTGGTTGACAGCGGTATTCTTCTGGACATTTTCCCAGGTCTTTTCCCAGTTAGAGCTAGCGTCGATTACAATTATCTCTTCGGGCTTGCGAGTTTGTTCAACTGCCAACTGTAGACATAGAGGCAGAATTTTCTCGCGGTTGAAGGTGACAATTACCAATCCCCAAGATAAAGATTTCGACATAGGCTCAACCTGGTTTTTTGCGATCATTTGCAACTACATTTTATTCTACCTATTTACTAATCTATAACTTCAAGCGAATTTTCGATCGCACCACCGCCTCTGGCTGGGGTCGGCCCATGGGCGTGGTCAAGCGGTTGATCAGCAATCTCCACGAGTCGAGGTTTCTAGGAACTGATTCACCCAGCAGCAGCCCCGTTGCAAAAGTCCTAGAGCAATTGGTCAGGGCAGATTTGCCTAGCGCAGCTTGTTGGCCTGTCGGGGATAGCGCTCCCTGCTAGGATGGGTTTTGTGCCTTTGGGGTGCGCTGTTCTGTTGTCGAGCCCGCTATGCAAATCTATTTAGACTACAGCGCTACCACGCCCCCGCGCCCAGAGGCGATCGCAGCTTTGCAGACAGCAATGGCCGACCAGTGGGGCAACCCCTCTAGCCTGCACAGCTGGGGCAGTCAAGCCGCCACCGCGCTAGAGCAGGCGCGCCTGCAGGTGGCAGCGCTGCTCAACGCCGACCCTAACTCGGTGGTGTTTACGGCGGGGGGCACTGAGGCCGACAACCTGGCGCTGCTGGGGGTGGCCGGGCGCTACCGCGTGCCTCAGCATCTGATTATTTCGGCGGTGGAGCATTCGGCGGTGGAGCAGCCAGCCCAGCACCTCGAACAGCTGGGCTGGCAGGTGACCCGGCTGCCGGTAGATGCCCAGGGGCAGGTGAGCCCGACCGATCTGCGTCAGGCGCTGCGCGACAATACCGCGCTGGTGTCGATTATTTACGGTCAGAGCGAGGTGGGTACCCTGCAACCCATCGAGGTGCTGGGGCAGATAGCCCGTGACCACGGAGCGCTGTTTCACACCGATGCGGTGCAGGTGGCGGGGCGACTGCCCATTGATGTGCAAACCCTGCCGGTCGATCTGCTGTCGCTCTCTAGCCACAAGATCTACGGCCCCCAGGGGGCGGGGGCGCTATACGTGCGGCCAGGGGTGGATCTGGTGCCTCTGCTGGGGGGCGGCGGTCAGGAATTTGGCCTGCGCTCTGGCACCCAGGCGGTGCCGACCCTGGCGGGGTTTGGGGTGGCCGCAGCCCTGGCGGCGGCGGAAATGCCCGCTGAAACCCTGCGGCTGATGGGGCTGCGCGATCGCCTCTTTGACCAGCTTGCCAATGTGGCTGATCTAGTGCCCACGGGCGATCGCCGCCACCGACTGCCCCACCACGCTAGCTTTTGCATTGCCGCCGCCGATGGCGATCGCGTCAGCGGTCGCACCCTGGTGCGCGAGATGAACCTGGCGGGCATTGGCATCAGCGCTGGGTCGGCCTGCCACAGCGGCCAGGTCAGCCCCAGCCCAGTGCTGCTGGCGATGGGCTACGGCGATCGCGCGGCCCGCTGCGGCATTCGCCTCACCCTGGGGCGGCACACCACCGCCGCCGATATAGACTGGACGGCGATGGTGCTGCGCCAGGTGCTGCGGCGTGCCCTCGCTCCCCTAACCCTATCTCCGGTGTAGAGCTTGCTATGGATGGTGCTATGGATTCTGTGACGACTACGGGCGTTCCGGCCAGTCTCGAAGACGCGATCGCCCAGGCCCGAGGGGCTACCCAGGCCGCGATCCAGGCGGGGGTGCCCCGCATGATGGTTGAGCTAGTCTACTCCGAGCTGAAGGGCCTGCCCGTCGCCGAACTGTTTTACCCGGCCCTGCAAGAGCTGGGCCTGACCTTCAAAATTTACTTTCCCGACGCGGGGGCAGCGGCCCTGGCCCGCCGCAACTGGGGCAACCCCGAGTTTGTAGTGCGGGGCATCGGCGAGCTCCACAGCGAGATGGAGCCAGGCGACCAGGCCTACCTGTTTGTGGAGCCCTCGTCGATAGAAGTCAACCAGGTCGAGGAGATGTGCGCCCAGGCGGGCGATGCCTTTGTAATCATGCTCAACCCCAAGCTCGAAGACGTGGCCACCATTGGCATTGGCTACGCCGGACGGCAGCTGCGCGATCGCTTCCTCAGCACCCTAGAGCCGGTCTACTACCTGCGGCCCATGGAGGAGGTTGTGCTGCTGCGCTGCTACCCTTCCCCCTGGCAGGTGTGGCAGGAGACTAGCGCGGGCTACGAGCTGCTGGCCGAAACGCCCCAAAAGCCCTCCGGTGAAGCGATCGATCGCATCTTGATGGGCGAAGCCAGCCCCAACTCTGGCGAGCCCGGTGCTGCGGCCCCCAAAGGCAAACGAGGCGGGTTTTTAAGCGAGCTTCAGGGATTTATTCGCGCCCTGACCCAGTAAGTCAGCTACAGAGGCCAGCTAGGGCGGGTATCGCTGTTAGACTATTCCTGCCATCGAGCCCAAGATCGTGCCTCAGGGATACTGTCTTGGGCCTTGACCTGGGGTTATACTGCACTACACCCCTGCCCGATTGACCCCGCTCTCGATCGGCGCTGCTTTCAGGCCAACCCTGTTCTACGACCGGTGAGTTACGACAGCCCATGCGAATTCTTAAAACCCAGACTCTACGAGGGCCAAACTACTGGAGCATTCGCTACCCCAACCTGATTCTGATGCGGCTCGACCTAGAAGACCTCGCCGACCGCCCCTCCGACCAGATTCCTGGGTTCTACGAAGCTCTAGTAGAAACGCTCCCTAGCCTGATCGAGCACTTTTGTTCTCCGGGGCACCGGGGCGGCTTCTTGAGTCGGGTGCGCCAGGGCACCTACATGGGCCACATCGTCGAGCATGTCGCCCTTGAGCTGCAAACCATAGCCGGCATGCCCGTCGGCTTTGGCCGCACCCGCAGCGTGGCCGAGGCTGGAGTCTACCAAGTAGTGTTTGAGTACCAAAACGAGCAGGCTGGTCGCTATGCAGCCCGCGCCGCCGTGCGTCTCTGCAACAGCCTGGTCGAAACCGGTCACTACTCCAAAGAAGAGCTAGATCAAGACCTGGCCGACCTCACCGAGTTTCGCCTCGACGCGGCCCTCGGCCCCAGCACCGAAGCCATTGTGCGCGCTGCCGAAATCCAAGATATTCCCTGGATGCAGCTCTCTACCCGAGCCATGATTCAGCTCGGCTTCGGCCGCTACCAGCAGCGGGTGCAGGCCACCCTGAGCAGCAAGACCAGCATTTTGGCGGTAGAGCTGGCCTCCGACAAAGAGGGCACTAAGCAAATTCTGCGCAACGCCGGGGTGCCCGTGCCTCGGGGCACTGTGATCAACTATCTCGATGAGCTTGAGAATGCGATCGAGGATGTGGGCGGCTACCCCATCGTGATCAAGCCCCTCGACGGCAACCACGGGCGCGGCATTACCATCGATATCGACACCTTTGAGGCGGCAGAAGAAGCCTACGAAGCGGCTAAAGAGGTGTCTCGGGGTGTGATTGTCGAACGCTTTTACCGAGGCCGAGACCACCGCGTGCTGGTGATCAATGGCCGGGTGATTGCGGTGGCTGAGCGAGTGCCCGCCCACGTGGTCGGCGACGGCAAATCTACCATTGAGCAGCTGATTGAAATCACCAACCAAGACCCCCGCCGAGGGGTAGGCCACGACAACCTGCTGACCCGCATTGAGGTCGATCGCACCACCTGGCAACTGCTCGATCGCAAGGGCTACACCCTCGACACCGTGCTGCCCGAGGGCGAAATGTGCTATCTGCGGGCCACCGCCAACCTGAGCACGGGCGGCATCGCCATCGATCGCACCGACGATATCCACCCCGACAACATTTGGGTGGCCCAACGCATTGCCAAAACTATCGGGCTCGACATCGCCGGTATCGATGTCGTCACCTCCGACATCTCCAAGCCCCTGCGCGAGGTGGATGGGGTGATCGTTGAAGTCAACGCCGCCCCTGGACTGCGCATGCACGTGTGCCCCAGCGTGGGCATCGCCCGCAACGTAGCCGAGCCGATCTTGGCCATGCTGTTCCCGCCGGGGCAGCCCGCCCGCATTCCGGTGGTGGCAATCACCGGCACCAACGGCAAAACCACCACCACCCGCCTCACCGCCCACATCTTTAAGCAGACCGGGCAGATGGTGGGCTTTACCACCACCGACGGCATCTACATCGGCGACAATATGGTCGAGCCGGGCGACACCACCGGCCCCCAAAGCGCCCAGGTAATTTTGCAGGATCCCACCGTGGAGGTGGCGGTGCTGGAGACGGCGCGGGGCGGCATTCTGCGATCGGGCCTGGCCTTTAAAGACTGCGACATTGGCGTAGTGCTCAACGTGGCCGCCGACCACATGGGCCTAGGCGACATCGAAACCCTCGAAGATATGGCCCACCTCAAGAGTGTGGTGGCCGAAACCGTGCGCCCCAGCGGCTACGCCGTGCTCAATGCCGACGACCCCCTGGTAGCGGCCATGGCCCAAAAGGTGAAGAGCCAGGTGGCCTACTTCTCCATGGATCCCCACAATGACCTGGTGCGCAAGCATTCTCAACAGGGGGGATTGGCGGCTATCTACGAACAGGGCTATTTGTCGATTCTCAAGGGCGACTGGCTACTGCGCATTGAGCAGGCCGACAAGGTGCCCCTAACCATGGGCGGCAAGGCTCCCTTCCAGATCGCCAACGCCCTGGCCGCCAGTCTCGCTGCCTTTGCCCAGGGGGTGGATATTGGCTTCATTCGCCAGGCGCTGCACACCTTTGAGGCCTCGACCGACCAGACCCCTGGCCGTATGAACCTATTTAACCTGGGCCGGTTCCACGCCCTGGTTGACTATGCCCACAACCCCGCCAGCTATGAAGCCCTGGGCGGCTTTGTCAAGAACTGGCCGGGTAAGCGCATTGGTGTCGTGGGTGGGCCTGGCGATCGCCGCGACGATGACTTCATCACCCTCGGCAAGCTGGCGGCCCAGATGTTTGACGACATTGTGGTCAAAGAGGACGACGACACCCGGGGGCGGAGCCGGGGCGACGCCGCCAAGTGGATTGTCCACGGCATTGAGGAGGGATCGGGCCACGCCAGCTATCGCACGATTCTCGACGAGACCGAGGCGATCAACACCGCCCTCGACGGCGCTGAGGACGACAGCCTGGTGGTAATTTTGCCGGAGACCGTGACTAGGGCGATCGCCCTGATCAAAGCCCGCAACCCGCTGCCCCAGATCAAGTCGGGGCTGAATGGCACCGCCGAGCCCCAGTCTACACCCATCGACCAGTACGCCCAGGTGCATCCCTAAGCAATGCCCATCTCAAACGGGCGTCCCTAGAATCTAGGGACGCCCGTTTGAGTATAGGAAACTAAAACTCCAGCAGTCGGTTGATAAACTCCGCTTCTAAGGATTTCTGCTGGAGATCGCGAGAAATTTTTAGACCTAGGGTAAAGGCCTGCTCGGCTCGGGCTGCGTCCCCCGTCAGCATGTAGTAGTCACCCAGGGCTCGATAGCTGAGGGCCGTTTGCAGATCGGGCGGGACGGTTCCCAAGGTGAGGGCGGCGCGCTGGTCGAGGTAGGTCTTGGCCTGTACCAGGTCGTCCCGCTCCAGGTAGATGCCCGCCAGGCCATCCAGGGCGCGAATTTGTAGGGCGCGATCGCCCGCCTCAACCCCGGCCCGTAGCCCCACTCGGTAGGCTCCAATGGCGTTAGATTCACGGCCCAGGGCCACATAAACATCCCCCAAACTGTTCGACGAGTGGGCCTCGCCCACGTAGTCGCTGGCCAAAATGCGGTAGTTAGTGGCGGCCTCAAGCAGCTGCACCGCCGCTTCCAGGTCACCCCGCTGGGTTGCCACCTGCCCCAGATTGCTGAGAGAAACGCCAATGGCCCGCGAATCGCCCGTGGCGCGAGCTATTTGTAGGGCTTCTGCAAAGTGGGCCTGCCCTTCGATCAGCTGCCCTCGGTTGACGTAGAGGTTGCCCAGGTTGTTGAGGCCGTACACCTGCCCCAGCAGATCGTCGTTGTCGCGGGCTGTGCCCACCCGCAGCACAAAGGCACGCTCGGCTTCGGGGTAGAGGCCCAGGGTGGCCAGGGCGGCCCCCATCGAGCCGTAGGCTCGCCCCGCCGACTGGCCATCGTCCAGCAGGCGATAGATTTCTGCCGCCTCGGCCCAGGAATTGACGGCTTCGATCAGATCGCCCTCCGTCAGCTGCTGATTGCCCAACTGCATCCAGCCGTCAGCGACATCCCTTGACTCACCGCGAGTAGCGCTGTTAGGGCGCAGATCGAGCTGTTCTTCCAGGTTGGCCGCCGGGGCTACTTGCCCGCTCAGCAGTACCAATACCAGTGCCCCCAGGCTCACCCCCAGGCTCAATTTACCGATGTGCTTCATAGCCATTCTCCCCCTCCCCAGGGTCTTCGTTGCGGGGTCAGCTGAATTAGTTGGCCCATTCGCCACCAACGTCTCCGGCGGTGCCCACCAGTCCAGCATCTACCAAGCCTGTTCCCTCTAGATCGGGCACGGTCAGCAGGCCGTCGAGATCGTCGGGCAGGGGGTCAGGTCGCAGCGATCCACCGCCCAGGTAAATTTCGCGAATGTCCTCGGGCAGGGCCGACTCCAAATGTTGAAAAGCCAACCCCAGCTTGTGGCGCACCTCTGCCGCCGTAAGGGATTCACCCTCGGCCTGGAGGTAGGCGGCAATACGGTTCTCGCTCCAGCGAAAGGTCAGGGCCATGACGGCCACCAGCCGCTCTACCGGCGGCAGGCGGTCGAGGGCCTGCTCAACGTAGCACCACAGGGGCGGCGTCGCCTGATCGAGGGAATAGTGAATGGTCTCAACCTCGGGCACCACTGCCTGGTTGATGCAGAGGGCGGTGATATTGATCAGCCAGTTTTGCAGGGTAAACGCGCCCGGCCCCTCGCCCGCCGCCGCCTCGGGGCAATCGACACCGCCCAGCTCGTGGAGAATGTGCCGCCAGGTGAGGGCAAATAAGTACTCGGCCTGCACGGGCGATCGCGCCGAGTGGCGAATCAGGCTGTAAACCATGGGGCTGTAGCGACAGAAAATCGCCGTAAAATAACGCCCCGCATCGCCGTGGCGCTGAAACAGCTGCACCAGCTCGCGATCGCTCAAATGGTGCAGCGACTGCACCAGCCTGTGGTCGCACTCAGGAAAGGTAGGAATAGGCGCTGGGCTAGACATAGGTTGAGCCGTGGAGAACGTTGACCAAAGCCACCCTCAAAATCTGCGATCGCAACTGACCAAGGCGGCGGGTTAAATCAGCCTTTAATATACCTAGCGTGGCGATTTTAGCGACGTAATTTTTTTGAAACTCAGGGATTTCCCCATCCCTAGCCCCAACCTGCTGCCCCCGGCCCAGCCAGTACCGAAGCCCTTGGGGAGTTTATTGCAGAATTGATACACTAGTTACGAGATATTCTATTCAGGCGAGGGCCACCATCGCCGCTGTAGTTAACCCTGTGAGTGGGCCTATGCTGCTTGACCTAGTCTCCCCCAACCTCTGCCTGGCGTCCCTCCTGGGGCTGCCCCTCGACAGCATCATGTCGACCCAGGGCATTATGGTCATGCTGCTGGTGGCCTACGCCGGGGCCATGTGGATGTTTCTCAAGGGTGCCCCCAAGGTCTACACGGTGATGGTGTCTGATTTGGAGGTGGCCCGCCGCTTCTACGAGGGTATGCTCAACCTGCCCGCCGCCGAAGTGCCCCTGCACTATTACTACAACTACGAGCAAACCCTGGGTACCGCTGGTCTCGACCCTCTGTACATGGGCGGGGCCACCAGCCTGGCCAACCAGAGCGCCATGAGTAGCCCCGAAGGGCTGTGGTACCAACTGCGCAAAAATACTCAGCTCCATGTGGTGGGCGGAGCCAGCCTGGGCCACCGCAACCAGCAGCGCCACGTCTGCTTTGACCACAACTGCCTAGAGTACATTTTGATGCGGGTACAGCTCGGCGGCGTTCAGCACAAAATTCGCAACGAAAAGCCCCTCAACTTTCTCGTCAAAGACTACGACAACCAGGTGATTGAGCTGGCAGAAATCGACGATTAGCAGCTGACTAATGCTAGGTAGAAGCTCGAAGTTGTGAGGTGTCGAACCCGCTTCACTAGAGCATTGGCCAGCACCAGCAGGGGAGTCACCAGGGCGATCCCGGGACGGATACTCGGTTCGAGTCGGTTCCCGAACGCTTTGCGAATCGCACCATAGATTGTCAGTTGCCGCTGCTGCATGATTAGGTTTCAGGGAAGGGGGTTTGCTTGGCTGAATTCCCCCATCATCCCTAGGGAATCTGATAACCCCCTGAAGCTCTGTTAGAACTCTGATCTAGGAGTTCTTATCTAGCAGTCATCCAATTCTCAGCGCATTTTTAGCCCTGCCATCCCGGGTATCCCCCTCCAAAATCGCCAATCCAACATCCAAAATCACCTAGGGTCTAAACAGACTCATCAACAGCGCCACCAAAGAAATCGCCAGACAGGCCCCCAGGCTGAGGCAGCTAAACCAGATGATTTGGTTGGCCTGGCGCTGGGCCTCGGCCAGCATGCGGTTGGCCTGGTTTTTAGCCTCTAGCTCCAGGCGCACCATTTTGGCATCCCACTCTTGGCTGGCGGAGAGGTAGCGGTAATCGAGATCGCTGAGGCTTTTGTCAGCCGCCCATTGCAGGGCATCTTGCAGGGCCTGGCCCATGAGCAGACGCGAGTCATCCTGAAAGTTTGAGGCCACCCAGGCTTGCAGCATGACGGCGTAGGGGCGCTGCTGGGCGAGGCTCTGGTTGACCCAACCGGGGTTGAAAACTTGGGCGTAGATGGGGTTGGCGATCTGGAGGTGCCCGTCGCGGGCGATCGCAATTCCTGACAGCTTTAGCTCGGCCTGGTCTATGCCGCCGTCAGTAGGAATCGTCTCTGCGGTGAGAATGCGCTGGTACAGGCTGAGCAAGCGACTCGATCGCAGTTCGTCGGCCAGCAGGCGATCGCGAATGGTGCGCAGGTGTTCGGGGTCGTCCTGGGCTTCCCACTGGTGAATCAGGCGCGATCGCACCAACGCTTCCACCCTCGCCCCCTCGGCCCCCGCCCCGATGAAATTGTCCCGATGGGCCGTCTGAATGAGATCGCAGAGTTTTTGGGTCAAAAAGGGCTGCCCGCCAGTCCAGTGCAGCACCGCCGCCAGCACCTGTTCGGGTCGCTCCGCCAGCCCCACCAGCCCCGCTGCCAGGGGAGCGGCCTCAGCCTGCGTAAAGCCCGCTAGGGAAATCGCCCGGCCAATGTTGAACGGCGTTTGGTGCGCCTCCGTCACCAGGTCGTGGGGAGTGGCTACCCCAAACAAGGCCCAGTTGAGGCGGCGGTAGGCAGGATTCTCAGCCCGCTGGTTGTAGCAGAAGCGCACTAACCCAAAAAAATCCCCTACCCCAAAGCTCAGCCCCTTCACGCTGTCAATTTCATCCAAAAAAATGAACAGCGGCTGGTCGGGCTGGGGGGTGAGGAGGACGGTTTCGATCCAGTAGCTCAGTTTTTGCACGGGTGGTAGCGGCCCCAGCCCCTGCCACCAAGTCGGCAAATCAACCCCATCGGGCAGTTGAAACTTGCGCCGCAGGTCAAAGGCCAGGCCCAGGTACCACTGCTCGGGGCTAATCTGCTGACTGCCAATGCGGGTGAGGTCGATCGCCGCGCAGCGCCCCATGCCGTTGGTCTCTAGCCGCTGGCGGGTGCGCAGCCGCAGGCTTGACTTGCCCATCTGCCGCGAGGTGAGCACGTAGCACAGCTCGCCCTGGAGCAGCGATCGGTAGAGGGTGCGATCGGCCTCTCGCTCTATGTAGGTGGGGTCATCGGCGGCGAGGCTGCCCCCCACCCGGTACTCAACCATAGGCCGAACTCAAGGATGGCGGTAGAAACTGGAGAAAATACTGGCGGTAGAGTTCGCAACTGGCAGTGGCCAGGTTTTTGCTCAGGGTGACCAGGCCCAGACTTTCGAGGCGGTAGGCGGCAATCGGCTCCAGGGCCACGGGGGTCACCGACTCGATGACGTAGCGAAAGGCCACCTGCAAGTCAGGGTGGGGGTACAGGGCGGCCAACAATTCTCGCAGATGATCGCTGTAGATGCCCGACTGGGTGGGGGCTTCTTCGATCAGCTGCTCTAGGCTAAGCTCGCCCTGGGCCAGGGCGTAGAGGGCCAGCCGCACCAGCCCTGGCCGACAGCTCACCGCCTGCAACAGCGATCGCAGCCTCTGAGCACCGTCCCGCCCCGTAGCCCAGGGTAGCTGGTGGCGGCAGGCCAGATCCTGCACCTGGTCTAGGGTAAAGGGGGGCAGCCGCAGGGCCAGCCCCACATTAAAGGGCGACTGGTGCAGTTGCAGCGGCACATACACCTCCGTAGCGTGGGAGAGAATCCAGCGCACACGGCCCCAGGCCTCAATTTCGCGGGCGTCTTCGTACCACGATCGCAGCAGCGGCAAAAACTCCGCCGACAGTCTCGGGTACTGAAACAGCTCATTGACCTCATCAAGGGCGATCGCCAGCGGCCCATCCACCCGAGGCAGTACGTAGTCTTCCAGGTAGGCGGTGCAGCTCACCTTGCTACCAATGTCACCATTCCAGCGGCGCTCCAGGTCGGGCTCTAGGCCCAGTTGGTGACCAATGTTGGCGCAAAACCAGCGCAGAAACAGATCTAGATCGGCAAAAATCTGGCGATCGGCTCGGTGCAGGCTCAGGGTCACGCAGCGCATGTGGTGGTCTTGGCCATGGGCCACCAGTCGCCGCAGTAGAGAGGTTTTGCCCATCTGGCGCGGAGCCTTGAGGCGAATCAGGCTGCCCGGTTTGAGCAGTTCTGCCTTGGCTTGGGCCTCCAGGGGCGGGCGATCGATGTAAAAGGTGGACTGTAGCGGTACTGGCCCATTGGGCAACTCCCACACTGGCGGAGATAGGCTGACCTCAAGGCGATCGGCCAGGGTCAGCGCAGGGCTGCTCTGGCTACGGGCATGGCGCTCTAGCACAGCTCGAATATTGCTTTTAGAAACCTTTTGGTTGAGCGACTCAGACAGCGCCTGCCACAGTCGAAACCCCACATCGCGGATATAGCTGTGGTCGTAGCCGCAGCTCTCGGCAATTTCTGCATAGGTTTTGCCCTCCCATACCTGGCTAAAAACGGTTTCTTGCAGGTTGCTGAAGGTGCTACCCGGCAGCAGTTGATCTAGCAAGGCTAGAGCTTCGTCGGCACGCATAGCAGTGGGGAAAAACACTGACGCTATCATAGCGAACCGAGTTGGAGGGGTTTGGAGGGATGGGGGAGGTGGGGAAGATGGGGAGGTGGGGTGATGGGGTGATGGGGTGATCGTAGCGTGGGTTAGGCGGGCGGGGGTTGAAGCAATCGACCCAGCCACTCCATCACCGCCGTAACCCACGGCTTTGTCAGAAAGCAGGAGATGGGAGGCCGTAGCGTGGGTTAGCCGTAGGGTGGGCACTGCCCACCACCGGGGACAAAGTTTTTCAGAAGTCGCCTTAGAGCTATCGACCCAGCCCCTCCAGCACGGCCGTAACCCACGGCTGGAGAAGAAATGATCAGGGCGCGGCAACAGAGATGCAGTGCACAGGTTGGGCCATTCCCCCCGGCGGTGCGTAGGCCCACAGCAGCTTGGCATGAATACCCAGGTAGTCGAGGCCCGAGTGGGCCGGTTGGGCCAGGGCCAAGGCAGGCCGGATCGGCTCTGCAACAAAGGTTCCCTGGATTTTGTCGAGACAATTCGTCAAGACCAGCAGCGGTGTAATGATAGACAGCGCCGTCAAGATCACTCGATGGTTGAAGCTCAATGGCATACCGCCCACCGGGTCATCGCTTTGATGGTTGTCCTGGGTCAGTAGCGTAGAGTCGAGCGGGCTGAATGAGGATTGCACGGTAGGGTTGCCCATAGCTAAACCGATGAAGTAGCAGGTTGATTCAATGACAGAAGGCCGTTATTCCGAAAGCTCTTGATAGGGCGGCAGGGAAGGGATCTCGACGCCGTAGCGGGTCGGGTCGGGGCGATGGTTGGCCTGCCAGTGAGCCCCTGAGGGATGAGCGCTGCGGGCAAAGGCAATCACATCATTGACGATGCGGTTGAGCCGTTCGGCTTCTTCTAGGGCCAGAGTTAGGCGCTGGCGGGCAACCTGGGGCAGCGGCATTCGCTGGCACAGTTGCAGACCGTTGATGATCACGGTGAGGGGGCTGCGCATGTCGTGCACTAAACCGACGGTGTTCTCGCCAATTTCGGCCAGGTAGAGCAGGTATTGCTGGCTGTGGGCAATAGGCGGTGGGTCGGGGGGCAGGCGCAGTCCTGGTTTGAGGGGTGGGCCGAGGGGCGGTGAGATGGTGGGATTGGTGAAGTGGGGATGGGGGTAGTTAGTCATAGGGTGGGTGAGGGGTAGGGGGTGGTAGAGCATCCTCAGAGGAGAAAGGGTAGGGGTAGACCTATGTGTCTACCCTGAATCTTGGCCTTGGGGTATTTAGAGGGTGGAGAGGGCATCTAAAAGGGCGGTTTGGGTGGGGGCACCGTGGTAGCGGTGGCCATTGATGAAAAAGGCGGGGGTCTCGACGACGCCGCTGGCGCGACCGCTGGCGATATCAGTCTGGATGCGACTGACGAAGCGATCGCCCGTTACCTCCCGCAAAAACTGCCGCACATCGAGCTTTAGATCAGCGGCGTACTCGACCAGGTAGCCGCTGCCCAGGGCGTGCCGATGGGTATACAGACAGTGGTGCATGGGCCAAAATTTGCCTTGACTGGCAGCGGCTTCGGCAGCTTCGGCGGCATGCTGGGCGTGGGGATAGACCTCGCTGCGAGGAAAGTGGCGAAATACAAAGCAAAGCTGATCGCCCAGGTGCTCTAGCAAATTCATCAGCAGCGGATAGGCGGAGCCGCAGTTGGGGCACTGGTAGCCGCCATACTGCACCAGGGTTAGGTGGGCGGTGGGTGGCCCCCATAGGTGGTCGCCCGGGCCAACGGGGGCGGTCAAAATAGACACAGGGAGCACCATAGCGGGGAGAGCCGAGAAGTTATCCGTAACTGTAGGGGGCGAAGCAACAACTGTCGCGCCTCGTAAGACTAAGATTGTGGCTGTTCCTGGGGGTGGCTATAGACCTAGCCAAAAGGTCAGGATGAGCCCTAGAGTGCAGGCTCGCATCGCTGCCCTGGGCGCTGCTTTAGAGGGGGGCAAACTGCCCTGCTGGGTGGTTGAATTTAAGAGCTTTCCAGGAAAGAAGATACCGGCCTGACTACCTGACAGAAGCCACTGTAGGGTGGGTACTGCCCACCAGTGAAAAACTTTTTTCGAGAAGTTACCTTAGCTGGCTTTAGCATGTCTAGATAAACGTTTAAACGTGCGATCGCTTGAGCATTTTTAGGGTTGATTGAGGTTTTAGTCCATGCGACTAAGCAGGCAGGCGCAATTAAATATAAGACGTTGCAGGTTGGGTTGAGGCACGCAATACAACGCCCGCATGGGTTACGCTATCGCTAACCCATCCTACTTTTGAACTAGCCCACCCATTTACAGCTATACAAAGGCGTGCCCAGTCCCCAGGACGACACAAAATACTCTTTCACAGCCAACAACCTAACCATTAGGACAGGTCAAATCCCTAACAATAGTTGGGAGAGAGAACTCGTCTCGGGCATAGCAACAAGCGGTGGCAGGCTCTATAGAGTGGAGGCGAGTCCCCTATTCAGAAAAAGAGGAAATTTCGCCCCCATGAACCTACGTAAACGAGCTATTTTTTTGGTGAGTTTTCTGCTCGCCGTGGTTTTATCGATCGCATCCACCAGCTTTGCCGCTGGGCCTAATGGCGTAGCTGAGGCCAACGCAATTCTCACCACCGCCGCGCAAGAATCGGGGCGACCGGCCTATTCTGAACGCACCGCCGTCGCCTTTAAGCCCAGCGACAATGTCTATGTCAAAAGTGCGCTGGCGGTGGATTTTACCCTGGGCAGCGCCACGGTAACCTTGCCCTTATACCGGGGCCTTTCTCCCCAGGGTGAGTCCGTCTATTACATTTTGACGGAGGCCTCTGATTTTGATGTCGCTAAGACCTTGGGCATCAATTATTCTCCCAAAATGAAGCATGTAATTGGCACGGCGGGCGCTCAACCGGTGACCCTAACGCAGGGCATTATGCAGTTCCAGGGCAACATCGACTTTTCGCCAGAATATCAGGTTGAGCCCGGTTCGCCGAACCCGTTTCCGCCGGCGGTGGCAACCCCTGGGGCGATCGCCGATGCCCAATATTCTTCCATGGCGGTGATGCCCAGCGGCGTGGTGCTCAACGCCCAGATCGTCCACAATGCCTCCGGCAGCCACGATCGCCTGGAGGCTATTGATCTAGAAAACAGAACCGTCACAATGTCGATTTTGGATGGCTTCCAGGGCGGGCGGCAGTACTTCTATCACCTGGTCACCGACGTGTCGGCGGATGTGCCCTCGGTGCTCGAAAAAGGGGTGTTTGCCCCGAAGCTGGCGGATATTCCGGCCTTTGGCAAATCGCTGCCTGCTGATGAGTCGGCGCTGCTGGGCTTTTCGCCCGTGCTCAACGGCATTAGCGATACCAGCACCGGGCAGCACCAGGGGTTTGTGGCGTCGCTGGCTAACAACGGCATCGACCCAATCAACGTGTTTCCCTACGGTCCCGACAACGACAACCCATCAGCGGACAACAACTACAGCCCCCTGTGGGATGCCCACGTGAGCATGTGGACGGAAGGGGCGATCGCAGCCAACAAAGTACGCCGCATCACCTCCCTGGAAGATCTGCAAGGGTTGATCACCAGCGGCCTGGTCACCGATGCGGTGATCAACCCCGAGGGGCCGGGCAACCCCTGGCTGTTTGGCCTGCGCCCCACCCAGGCGACAATCAACTGCCCGGTGATTGCCCATCCGGTGCTGGAAAATTAGGCTAAGGGATGCAATCGCAACCGGGTTAGAGGATGTTTGAAAAGTCCTACTTCTTGTAGCAAAAGTGGAGATCCCCCTTGTATCTTAAGAACCAGGACGGTAGACCGATGTCCCCCTGGTTCTAGAAACCGAGATTTAGTCCAGGTCGCCGTTCCACCATTTGTCAACAGCTCGAAA
>NZ_JAYGIH010000046.1:0-30789 GCF_034932455.1 Leptolyngbya sp. CCNP1308
GTTCGTGACCCTGGCGATTTTTCGAGCTGTTGACAAATGGTGGAACGGCGACCTGGACTAAATCTCGGTTTCTAGAACCAGGGGGACATCGGTCTACCGTCCTGGTTCTTAAGATACAAGGGGGATCCCCACTTCCGCTACAAGAAACGTGGTTTATCCAAGCGGTTGACCGCCCTCTAATCGGCCCCCAGCTGCAAGCTGTAGAGGTTGGCGTAGATGCCCTCACGGGCCACCAGCTCGGCGTGGGTGCCCTGCTCAACAATGTCACCCTGCTGAATCACCAGCACCTGGTCAGCCTGAGTGACGGTGCTGAGGCGGTGGGCAATCACAAAGCTGGTGCGGTTGCGAAGCAGGGTGGCGATCGCATCCTGCACCAGCCCCTCGGTGCGGGTATCAATGCTGCTGGTGGCCTCATCCAGCAGCAAAATACGCGGGTCAATCAGCACCGCGCGGGCAATGCTCACCAGCTGGCGCTGGCCCTGGCTCAGAGGCGTGCCCCGCTCCCCCAGGCGGGTGCTGTAGCCCTGGGGCAACGAGGTGATGAACTCATGCACATTCGCCGCCTGGGCCGCCGCTTCAATGTCGGCCTGGCTGGCGTGGGAGGCACCAAAGGCAATATTTTCGGCCACCGTTCCGCTAAACAGCAGATTGTCTTGCAGCACAATGCCAATCTGGCGGCGCAGGCTCGCCTGAGTCACACTGCGCACATCCACCCCGTCGATGCGCACTGCCCCCTCTGACACATCATAGAACCGCATAATCAGGTTAATGATCGTGCTTTTTCCGGCTCCGGTTGGCCCCACTAGGGCGACCATCTGCCCCGGCTGGGCGCAGAGGTTGACCTCCTTCAGCACCCGCTGGTTGGGGGTGTAGCCAAAGCCGACTGACTCAAACCTCACCTCACCTTTGATAGGGGGCATCTCGGTGGCGTTGAGCGCATCTTGCAGGGTAGCGGGCTCGTCAAGCAGGAGGAAAATGCGATCGAGCCCCGCCAGGGCGGACTGAGCCTGGGTGTAGAACTGGCTGAGAATTTGAATCGGGCGAAAGAACTGCTGCACGTAGAGCACAAAGGCCGTCACGGTGCCCACCGTCATCACCCCCGTCACCGCCAGATAGCCGCCGTAGGCCGTCACCCCCGCCGTGGCCAGGGTGTTGAGCAGGTCGATGGAGGGCAAAAACGCCGCCGTCACCGCCACCGCCTGCACGTTGGCCTTACGGTTGGCCGCGTTGAGGCTGTCGAACTCTTCAATGTTGAGCTGGGTGCGGTTAAAGGCCTGGGCCTCGCGCACGCTGCCAATGTCTTCTTCGAGTTTGGCCGACAGGTCGCCAATGGTTTGCCGCGTCAGGCGAAAGCGGCTTCTCGCCCAGCGGGAGAAAAACCCCGTGGTAAAAATCATCAGCGGCACCACCAGATTGCTCAGCAGCCCCAGCTGTAGGTTGATGGAGAGCATAGCGATGATAATGCCCACCAGACTAAAAGTCTGGCCCAGCACCTGGGGAATGGTGAGGCCAAAGGCCTGGTTGACGGTGTTGACATCGTTGAGCAGGCGGCTCATCAGGTCGCCCGCCTCGCTGCGATCGAAAAAACTCACCGGCAGGCTTTGAATTTTGTCGAAAATATCCTGCCGCAGCCGCCCCAGCAGCCGCTGCACGATCGCACCCATCCGCCAGATCTGCCCCCGAATCGCCCATACCCCAACGAGATAAATCACCGTCAGAGCCACCAGCATCCATAGCAGCCCCGGCAGGTTGCCCGCCAGAATTAAATTGTCAATCGACCAGCCGATCAGCAGCGGCCCGATCGCCTGGGTCGTTGCCCCAATGGCGACCAGCAGCAGTGCGATCGGCAGGTCTTGCCGGTAGGGCGCAAAATACCGCAAGAACCGTCCCACCGTCGAGAGCTTAGGCTTAGAGTCTGCTGGGGGATGGGCGGCTGTAGCGAGGGTCATCGGTAGTTGTTCCTTAACGCTTTAGCCAACAAAAGCTAGTCAGTTTTCCACTCGGTTTCAGGGATGTCAGCACTAGTCATAATGCTGCGTAACGTTCCAGCTGGAAGCGTTTTGCCCTTATGGAAGGGAACTACAACCTGAAGCTTTCTCTCTAAACTACGCCATTTTCGGTGGCTGCCCTTCTGCGACACCAGCTCAAAACCATACTGCTTAAGAATCTTCTCAGCCTGCTGGGCAGTCAATTGGCGTAACCGCCCCATCAGACGAGGATCTCCCGCAACACCGAACCGGGCTCTAATTCAAGGGGTTCTGCCTCAAGATAAAGCTCAATGGCCTCTCGAATGTTATCTAAAGCTTCTTGCTCGGTTTCCCCCGCAGAAACGCAGCCCGGCAGCTCTGGACACCAGATGGCCCAATCACCAGTTTGAGTATCAGGTTCGAGCACCACACGCCATTTCATTGTGTTACCTCAGCCCATGGTCAAATGCTGGCATCATGCTAGCACTCAAGTTTCAACAACCGAATGCAAGGCTGGTCGGTATCAGCACTGCCCAAAATCTCGGGTTACGATGAGCTCAACAATTTCCCTAATGCGCCCCATAGCTTTCCCTCTTATGTCTTTGCAAAGACGGCTGACGCTATTTCAAACCCTGAGTGCGCTACCGGCTCCGCAGTTTGAGCAGCTGCGATTTACCCTCAACCCACCGCCGGGAATTGTGCCGGAGGGGATGGCCGCCCAGGGAAATCGGGTGGCGGCGTTGCTGAGCTGGGTGGAGGGGGCGACGGGCTGCGGGTTGGAGCGGCTGTATGAGGTGCTGGAGCAGCTTTGTCCGGGATGTTTGGGGGATGGGGAAGGTGGGGGAGATAGGGGCGAGCCGCCGTGGCTGGTGCCCTATGGGCGGAATCCGTATTTCACCGGGCGGGATCAGGTACTGGCGACGCTGCACCAGCAGTTGCGCGATCGCCAGACAGCAGCGATTTCTCAAACCCAGGCGATTAGCGGGTTAGGCGGCATTGGCAAAACCCAAACGGCGGTGGAATATGCCTACCGCTATCGCGACGACTATCGCTATGTGTTTTGGGTGGGGGCCGATACGGAGCTGGAGCTGACCACTGGCTATGTTGCGATCGCCCAAACCCTCAACCTACCCCTGAAGGATGCCGAAAACCAGGATGAAACGGTGCAGTCGGTGCGGGTGTGGCTGAGCCGCGAAGAGGGCTGGCTGCTGATTTTTGATAACGCTGACCAGCCAGAGCTGGTGCAGCCGTTTCTGCCTCGTGAGATTAAGGGTCACATTCTGGTCACCTCCCGCGCCCAAGACTTTCAAGACCTGGGCATTGTGCAGGCAGTGGAGATGGAGACGCTGAACCCAGAAGAGGCGATCGCATTCCTCCTCACCCGCACCGGACGCATCAACCTCGTAGGGGCGTTGGCGCAGCCGAGCCAGAGGCTCTATGGCATTCGCCCAACGCCGGGAACTGAACCGTTAGCAGACAATCCAGATGGGCAGAGTGCTCTACGCCAGGGTTCGATCCCCCCAACCCCCCTTGAAAAGGGGGGCAGTAGGCCTGGTGCGGGGGCAGACAACTCGTTCCCCCCTTTGGTAAGGGGGGCTAGGGGGGATCAAATCTCCGACATCGAGCAATCCGCCGCCACTGCCCTCGCCGCCGAACTCGGCTACCTGCCCCTCGCCCTCGAACAGGCCGCTGCCTACATCGTCACCAACAGAGTGTCGTTTACCGACTACCTAAACAGCTACCGCAAACAGCGGCTCAAGCGACTCGAAAAAGCCAAACCCAAGCTGGGCCACTACCCCGACTCTGTGGCCACCACTTGGGCCTTGAACCTGAAGGAGGTGCAGAAAGCAGCCCCCGCCGCTGCGGCCCTGCTGAACTACTGCGCCTTTCTCCATCCCGATGCGATTCCCTTTAACCTGTTCACCCAGGGGGCAGCAGAGCTGGGAGAGCCCCTAGCCACAGCCTTAGCCGACGCTGCCGACGACCCGCTAGAACTTTACGATCTGCTAAATTCGCTGTGCAGCTATTCTCTAGTGCGGGTAGAGCCGGAGAGCCAGAGCTTTAGCCTGCATCGCCTGGTTCAGGAGGTGATACGGGTAGATTTGGGAGAAGATAGCTGCCAGAACTGGGTGGAACCGCTTTTTAGGGCAATGGGGCAGCTGCTGCCGGGAAAAGATGAAGATCTTGAATATCATCACTGGCCCGTCCTGGCCCCACTGGTGAATCACGTGCAAGAACTAGCTAACCATTGCCAGCAGCGCGATATTGCCTCTACCGAAGCAGCAGATGTTTTTCATACCATGGGTGAATATTTGCTGGAAAGAGGACAGTATGCTCTGGCTGAACCGCTTTTGCAGAAGGCTCTGGAACTACGTCGCAATCTCTTAGGGAATGAACACAAAGATGTAGCAAATAGCCTAGATTCACTTGGTTACATCAGCAGGATTACTGGCCGCTATGCCGAGGCTGAACCCCTCTCTCAAGCGGCCCTAGCAATGCGGAAACGCCTGTTGGGCCACGATCATTCCTCTGTGGCCATAAGTCTCACCGGTCTCGGTGAATTGTATAGAGAGCAGGGCCGCTACCGAGAAGCCGAAACCTCGCATCAGGAGGCTTTAGCTCTAAGAGAGCGATTGCTAGGGAAGGAACATCCTGGCACAGTCACTAGTCTTAGTAACTTAGCTTTGACCTATTGGAAACAGGGACGCTACGTAGAAGCGGAGAAACTTTTTCAAGAAACATTGGCTTTGGATAAGAAGTTGTTGGGTAATGACCATCCTTATTTCGCGACAAGCCTCAACAATCTCGCTTTAGTATATTGCGAGCAAAATCGCTATTGTGATGCCGTACCATTATTTCAACAAGCTTTAAAAATAAGGCAGCAAGTATTTGGCTTAGAGCATTCTCTGGTAGCTCAAAGTCTTGATAATCTTGCCAGTACCTATTACTTGCAAAGCCGGATTGACGAAGCGGAATCACTTTATCAACAGGCATTTGTTCTATATAGGAAACTCTTTGGAAACGAGCATCCCGATGTGGCCCACAGCCTCAGCAACTTGGCAAAAATCCACAACAATCAGGGTCGCTACAGCGAGGCAGAACCTTTCTTTCAAGAGGCGCTGGCGATGCGGAAACGGCTGTTGGGTGATGAGCATCCCTCTGTGGCTATTAGCCTCAACAATCTAGCAATGTTCTACTACAATCAAGGCCGCTACAGCGAGGCCGAACTCCTCTACCAAGACGCTCTGGCGATGAGAAAACAGCTCTTGGGTGACGCGCATCCCAATGTCGCCCTTAGCCTCAATAATCTGGCAGCGCTTTATCGTGATCAAGGACTTTACAACAAGGCAGAGCCTTACTTGAGCGAGGCCTTACAGATTTGGCAGCAATCACTCGGCGAAGACCATCCCAACGTTGGCCGAGTCACTGAGAACTTAGGCATTCTCTATGCCACCCAGGGTCGCGCGGAAGAAGCGCGATCGCTCTACCAGCAAGCCCTCGCCATCCTTGAACCCAAGCTGGGAGCAGAGCACCCTTGGACAGTGCGCTGCCGCGAAAACCTAGCCAAGGTAGAGAATGGTGAGTAGTGAGTCGTTGTTTGAATCGATACTTGGAGTTAAACGACGATGAAAGCCTATGAGTTTGCAGGGAAAGTGATGGCCGATGGGCAGCTTAAATTGCCAGAGTCGGCCCTGGCGCAGTTGGCAGGGCTGCACGCTGTTAGAGTCATTGTGCTCATGCAAAACATATCCGAAATCGTTAGGGTTGTGTTGGCCCTAGTCGGCCACAAATTCTTGCCCTCCCTGGGTTTTCAGGCTTCTGTTTTGCAGTGAGGGCAGAGCGATTTATGCTAACTGAGGTAGTGCCAGCAGAATGAAAAAACTTCTCCAGTTCGTCGGGCTTTCTTTTTCCATTGGTCTTGTGGTGTGGGGCTGCAGGTCGCAGTCAAACGCCCCCCAAACCACCGAAGTTCAGTCCGGCGATACGATCACCATTCTGGGCACCCTGACCGGCGTGGGCGAAGACAAAATGCGGGCCGCCATGGCTCCCTTTACCGCCGCCACCGGGGTGGAAATCATCTACGAAGGCAGCGACGCCTTTACTACCCTAGTGCCGGTGCGGGTCGATTCGGGCAACCCGCCAGATATCGCCCTATTCCCCCAGCCGGGGCTGATGATGGATTTTGCTGAGGCCGGGCAGATGGTGCCCCTCACCGACTTCATCGATCGCACCACCCTGGCCGATGCCTACGACGAGTACCTGCTGAACCTGGTCAGCTTAGACGAAGATGTCTACGGCCTGTGGATGCGGGCCGATGTGAAAAGCCTGGTGTGGTACAACCCGCAAGCCTTTGAGGCCAAGGGCTACACCGTGCCAGAGACCTGGGCCGAGATGGAAGCGCTGAGCGATCGCATGATCGCTGACGGCAGCAAGCCCTGGTGCATGGGCATGGAAAGCGGCCAGGCCACCGGCTGGGTCGGCACCGACTGGGTCGAAGACATTTTGCTGCGCCAGGCGGGGCCAGCGGTGTACGACCAGTGGGTGAGCCACGAAATTCCCTTTGCTGACCCGCAGGTGAAGGCGGCGTTTGAGAGCTTTGGGGCGATCGCCCTCAACCCCGACGCGGTGCTGGGCGGCACCACCGGCATTCTCAGCACCCCCTTTGGGGAGGCTCCGCTGCCCCTGTTTGCCAACCCACCGGGCTGCTACCTGCATCACCAGGCCAGCTTTATTGTGGAATTTTTGCCAGAAACGATTGAACCTGGCGTCAATCTCAGCGTGTTTCCGCTGCCGCCGATGGACCCAGATCAGGGCAATGCGGTGATCTTAGGCGGCATTGTCTTTGGCGTCTTTAACGACACCCCAGCGGTACGTGCCCTGATGGCTTACCTGGCCACCCCCGAACCCCACGCGATCTGGGCCGGGTTGGGCAGCTACATCTCGCCGCACCAGCAGGTGAGCCTCGACGCTTACCCCGACGACCTCACCCGCCAGCAGGCCGAGATTTTGCGCAATGCCGATGTGCTGCGCTTTGACGGCGCTGATCTGATGCCGGGGGCGATCGGTACGGGTGCCTTTTGGTCGGGCATTGTTGACTACGTCGATGGCCAAGATTTGGATACCGTCCTCAGCGATATTGACGCCGCCTGGCCCCCCGATGAGTAGGGGCAAACCGCGATCGCCGTCCAAGCCCCGAGAGCAGTTTTGCTGCTGTTCTGGAACCCCTATGGCTATATCAAGCAAAAATTAGGCTTCGGCGGCGACGTTTAGGTAGGGTGAGAAAGAGGCTCTTTCATCAGAGGTCAAGCGTTTAGGACGCATGGTTTTGGCATCCACAAATAGGCCTTTTTGCACGCCCTCAGCAGCCAGTGCCTGATCGCCATTGTAAAACCGAAACTGCATCACGGCAGAGGCGTTGCGCAGCTCAGACAGCCACATCTGGGCCTGAACGCGATCGCCCAAATACAGCGGCAATTTATAAATAATATTGGTCTCAACTAAAATTGGCGCGACTCCCTGCTTGAGCACTTCATGAATTGGCATGCCAATGGCTTCTAATAGCTTGAGGCGACCAATTTCCATCCAGTGAATATAAACCGAATTATTCACATGGCCAGCGAAGTCAATTTGATAGGTGTAAACCTCAAGATCAAACAGAAGTTTGTGCATAGTCTGCCCTCAGCCAGAGAAGGAATCGATCTAAGTCACCGCCCAGTGACACGGTATCATGGTCACCGAGCGGTGACAAGCCAGCAAGGTAATTCATGGCGCGCGACAAAGAAGAAACCAAGGCCCGCATTTTGGCCGCCGTCGGCAGGCTCTTGGCCGAATCTGGCTTTAAGGGGTTAGGGGTGAATGCGATCGCCCGCGAGGCCGGAGTCGATAAAGTCTTGATCTACCGCTATTTCGAGGGGCTACCGCGCTTACTCCAGTGTTTTGCCCAGGAGGGTGACTACTGGCCCACGGTAGATGAGCTAGTGAGCGATGAGTCGGCAGCAAACGCTGAAACCCTGGCCGACTGGATGGCCTATCTGCTGTCAAGATTTTCAGACAATTTGCAAGAGCGCCCCATGACCCAAGAAATTCTGCGGTGGGAACTGCTAGAAGGCAATGAGTTAACCCGCGAATTGGCGAATGTGCGCGACCGATTTGCCCTAGACAGCCTGAAGTTTTTAGAAGAAAAAGGGTCTTTTCCTCCAGGCAAAGATATACCGGCCATTAGCGCGGTTTTGGTGGCGGGGGTGGTCTATCTCATGCTGCGAACTAAGTCTAGCAACACGTTTATGGGCATCGACTTTAGCTCGCCCGCCGGGTGGCAGCGCATTCAAGCCGCCCTTGACTCCATGCTTCAGCTAACGGTTGAAGACAACACAAAATAACCGATGACTCTGCTTAGCCATCGGTTATTTGCAAAGCTCGCGATCGCTAAGCCAGCACCTTGGCCGGGGAAAGGGTTAGTACATCGACCCCATCTTTGGTGACAACTACGGTGTGCTCAAATTGCGCTGAGAGGGAGCGATCGACGGTAATGGCCGTCCAGCCATCGACGAGCACTTCAGCCTCATAGCTGCCGATGTTGATCATCGGCTCAATGGTAAACACCATGCCGGGGCGCAGCTTTTTGCCCTTGCCCTTTTCGCCGTAGTGGGGAATCTGCGGTGCCGCGTGGAAAATGCGGTGTACCCCGTGGCCGACAAAGTCGCGCACCACCGAGAAGCCTTCGCCCTCGGCATAGTCTTGAATGGCAGCGCCAATGTCGCCCACCCGAGCACCGGGCTTGACCGCGCGAATACCGCGCCACATGGCTTCTTCGGTGACTTCGACCAGGCGGCGGGCGGCAGGGGTGACATCGCCCACTAAGAAGGTGCGGCTGGTGTCACCGTGGTAGCCGTCGAGAATAGGGGTGACATCGATATTGATGATGTCGCCATCGCGCAGGATATCTTCGCCGTTGGGGATGCCGTGGCAGATGACCTCATTAATGCTGGTGCAGATGGAGCGAGGGAATGGCATCACCGTACCGGCATAGCCCAGGGGAGCACTTGTAGCGCCGTGTTTTTGGGTCCAGGCTTCGGCCAGGTCGTTGAGCTCCTGGGTGCTGACGCCGGGCTTAACGTAGGGCGTCAGGTAGTCGAGCAGCTGGGCGGCAAGCTGGCAAGCTTTGCGCATTCTCTCTAATTCGCGGCTAGAGAGCAGGGTGATAACTTCGGAGGGTTGCTTTTGTTCTTCCACGGTGTGCCTGGGACTAATTTAAGGGGCGGGTGCTACAGGCCGCCTGGTTTAGGGTGCACAGTTACGGGGAGATTGAAACGCCAGGGCCACAAAACTTGGGCTTAAATCGTGGACTTTTCCCGAAATGCGCTGCCGAACTGCCAGCCTGAAAATATCAATCCTCAGTATAGCGTTCTGGGGGGAGAGGGTTTGGAGAAGGGGGCTAGGTTCAAGGTCTCAGATTTACGGTCGGTGCTTAAACCTTATAAACCTTGCCTTCTCGATCAATCGTCCCAGAGGCGGCGGCGGGCTGGGCCTTTGAGGCGATCGTGGGTGTTGCGCAGCAGAGCCGGGATATTCAGCTTTTCGGGGCAGCGGGGCAGGCAGTCGCCGCAGTCGGTGCAGCGGTTGGCTTTGCGACCGGGGAACCAGTGGCCCGCGTTCTCGAACATGCGGTAGCGGTACTCGCCAAAGGGCTGCATGTCGTAGGCTACCGCCAGATTTCTCAGCCGCAGCACTTCGGGAATGTTGATGGCTTCGGGACAGGGCAGGCAGTCGTAGCACTGGGCGCAGCGATCGCTCCCCAAAGCAGCAGATTCCTGCACCGAGAGCCGTTCGAGGGCAGCGAGTTCTTCAGTGGTGAGGGGCTGGGTGCGATCGCCCAGGCCTGCCAAAGGGGCAAGTTCGCTGGGGATAGCGGGGCCAGTGCTGAGGGTAGTGATGCGCGGGTCGGCCAGCAGCCAGCGGTAGGTGAGTTCCAGCGGGGTAAAGGGGGCGCAGAGTTCCTCAAGTCGATCTGGCGGGCTGTAGAGCATGCCGCCCTTGTCGCCGGGGGAAATAATAAAGATCCCCATATCCTTCTCGGTGGCCAGATCCAAGATCGGGGCGTGGCGCTGAAAGAAATAGTAGTAGTGCAGGTTGACGAAGTCGAACTGGTCGGTGGCGATCGCCCCCTCGATCACCTCCCGGCTGCCGTGGGTCGAAAACCCCACATGGCCAATGCGTCCCTCGGCCTGAAACCGCCGCACCGCCGCCATGCAGCCCTGGGGATCGCTCACCCAGGCCAGGTGCTCGGGGGTGTTGAGGCCGTGGATGGCGAGACAGTGGATGTGGGACAGCCCCAGCCGTTCTAAGGATTCCTCCAGGCGCTGGGTCATGGTCGCCGCATCGGGCTGGGGCGTAACTTTGGTGGTGATGACCAGGTTGTCTGGCCCTGCCGTTTTGAGAAAAGCCCCCAACCAGCGCTCGCTGGTGCCGTAGCCCTGGGCGGTTTCGATGTGGTTGATGCCCAGGGCTAGCCCAGCGGCCAGCGTGTCGCGGAAGACCTCTTCAGAACTGAGGGCACGCATGGTGCCGAGGGACAGCACTGAGAGGGATAAGTTGGTGCGGCCGAAGCGGCGGTAGTGCATGGCATGGAAAAGGCAAGAGAGTTGGATGATTCCCTTGCTAGGGAGATGATCGACGGGGATCCCCCCTGCCCCCCTTAAAAAGGGGGGATCGTGGAGTGTTTGTTCCAGCGAAGGTGTGGGGGAATCGGCCTCGTCAGCTAGGAATCAGAGCTTTCTAGCGTATCGTTGCTGGTGGAAGACTTGCCCCGGTGGGTGAAGTCGGAGGGGTTGATGTTGGCCAAAAAAGCCTGGAATGCCTTCTTTTCAGCCTCATCGGCATCGGTATCGACGGGGATAGAGGCTTCGGCAACGACTTCTTCCATCACCCAGATGGGGGCGTCGAGGCGCAGGGCGATCGCGATCGCATCGCTGGGGCGAGAGTCTAGCTCTCGGCGAATTTCACCCTTGGAAAGGGTGATCAAGGCAAAGTAGGTGTTGTCTTGCAGGGAGTGAATGACCACGCGCTCTAGGGTCATATCCCATTCGTCGAGCAGGTTGACAAACAGGTCGTGGGTGAGGGGACGGGGCGCGGGCTGGTTTTCAAGCACCGCGATGATGGAGTTAGCCTGCTCGCGGCTGATGTAGATGGGTACCTGACGGCGATCGGTGGTGTCTCTCAGCAAAATCACCGGAGTTCGCGACATCGCGTCTAGGGCAATCCCGGCGACTCTCATTTCAATCATTGGTTTGGCCTCTTGGATCCGTTGATTGGCGTGCTCTAGCGTTGTTTGTCAGCCTGGAACCGATACTCTTACCAGTGTACTGGGCTGTTTGCGTACCGGGCGATTCGCATGGATGGCAGGCCAGGGAATGCAAAATGGGGGCGATCCTAAAGCAACTGCGGGCGGGGTTTGCCCTCCTAGTCTACCTAAGCTTATCTATCCGCAGATGGAATACGGGATACTCTAAAGAAAAAAATTATTGATTTAAGTATGCCCCGATCGCCCCTGGGGAGGTCGCAGGTTCGCTGAGAATTTCCTTAAGGTTACGGCCATGTTCACCGGACTCATTCAAGCAACGGGTACGCTGTTTCACAAGGGCGATACCCAGGTCTACCTGCGCTGGGAGACTGTGCCCCTGCCCAATGCCCTCACCGATGTTGACCTGGGCGACAGCATTGCCGTAGATGGCATTTGCCTGACGGTGGAGACCATTTTGCCCGATGGCTTTGTGGCAGCGGTTTCGCCGGAAACCCTCGATCGCACCAGTTTAGGTATGCTCCCCGACGGCAGCCGGGTCAACCTGGAGTCGTCGCTGCGGGTGGGCAGCAAAATTGGCGGCCACTTTGTCAGCGGCCACATCGACGGGCAGGGGCATTTAGAAGCGGCGATCGAAACCGACAACGCCTGGAAGCTGAGCTTTACGGTGGGCGACCCGCGAGTGGCCCGCTACATTGTGCCCAAGGGCAGCATTGCGGTGAATGGCATTAGCCTGACGGTGGCCGACTGTAGCCCCAGCGGCAACTGGTTTGCCGTGGCGGTGATCCCCGTGACCTACCGCGAGACGACGCTGCAACACCTGCGCCCCGGCCAGGCGGTGAACCTGGAGGGCGACGTACTGGGCAAGTATGTTGAGAAGTTTATGACTCCGGGAGATTCTGCGGCGGCGGGCGATGGACTGTCGCTAGAGTTTTTGACGGAACACGGCTACTGAGGCGATCGGCTAGATCCACCCCGGCAGCAGCCAGCGGCGGTGGAGCGACTCTAGCGAGAGGGGAGTGCCGAGGTAGAGGGGGAGCCAGAACCAAAAGCTGAGGGCGATCGCGCCCAGCAATACCAGCGCCAGGGGGCGATCGCGCGGGTTTTGCCACCACTGCGCCATCAGCCAGGCCAGCCCCAGGGTGCTAAATGCCGCCATGGCCATGGCGTGGTACAGAAACGTGCAGCGGCTGACCAGCGCCCAGGGTAGCCAGTTGGCGAGGTAGTTCAGCAGAATAAACAGCACTACAGAATTGCTGGACGACCCAACCCAACGATTTTCCCCAGAAACTTGTCGGCTCAGCCAGCCCAGTCCTAGAGCTAGCACCGCCGCCGTCCCGAGCCACCACAGCACCGGATTGCCCATGGCGTGGATGGTGGTGGCCATGCCTGCGCTGCGTTCGTAAAAATAGGCCACCGGGCGCACCATCAGCGGCCAGCTGTGCCAGGGCGAGCAGTAGTCATGGCCCGCCCCCGCCCCGATCGCTTGGTGGGTAGACCAAAGCTGCTGGTGAACGCCCACCAGCGATTCACCGGTCAGCGCCAGATGGGGCAGCCACAGCAGCATATAGGTAGCCAGAGGAATTACGCCCAGGTAAGCTAGCCGCCAGTGCCAGGGGAAGCCCCTCATCCCCCAGCCCCTTCTCCCTTGGGGAGAAGGGGAGTCGGAGGAAGCTTCAAAGTCCCTGTCCCCTGGGGGGAGGGATTTAGGGAGAGGGCCGTCCCCATCGCCTGTGAAAACTTCCCACAGCAGCAGGCCCAGCCAGAACCCGGCCCAGTTCCACTTCACGCTGACGGCGGCCCCCAGGGCGATCCCCGCCAGCCAGCGCCAGCGCGAGGGCTGCTGAGCCTGACCCGCCCTAACCCAGGCCCACTGCCCCAGCAGTCCTAGGGCCAGCCCGTAAATATTGATCAGCGCCAGGCGCGACTCTACTAGGGTCAGCCCTTCCATGGTCATGAGCGATCCGGCCAGCAGGGCGAATCGGTGCTGACGTAGAGTGAGAGGATCCCCCCTGCCCCCCTTAAAAAGGGGGGTAATGAACTGCTTCAACGTTCTCCTTTTTATAGACGCTTGCGGCTTCCCGTAGGGTAGGGAGGATTTAGGGGGATCCTCCACTGCTGTTGACAACCGATCGCCCCCATAACCGTGGTGAATTGCCCCCAGATCCGAGGCCAGGGCCGACAGCAAAACGGGGATCGCTGCTCCGACCACCGCATTCAGCCAGCGAAAGGCGAGGGGGCTGACCAAAGTGCCCTCCACCTCTAGCATCGGCCAGCCCAGCCAGGCGGCGGGCCACTGCCCGAGCCAAATGCCCAGGGCGATCAGGTATTTGGCCAGGGGTGGGTGGGCATCGAAGCTGGGCGTTCTCTGTAAATAGTCGATCGCGAAGGGAACGTAGTAGACCTCATCAAAGACTAGCCCCTGGATGTGGCCCAGGCCAGCGAGGCGCAGGCTGAGGGCGATCGCCCCCAACCCCAGCATCCAACCCCAGAGAGGCATCCGACGAATCACTATTGCCCTTGGGCAGCCATGCGCTGCTGCATGCGATCGCGGAATGCCGCCAGATCCCTCGCTGTAGGTTGAGTCGCCTGCCAAGCGGGGCGATCCATCAGGCGATCGGTCCAAGCTTGCAGGGTGGGGTAGTTGGCCATAGGCAGCCCCAACTGCTCAAACCAGGGGGCAAAGGTGCCCGCCACCACATCCGCCAGGGTGAGCTGGTCGCCGCAGAAAAAGGGGCCATCCCCCAGCTTGTCAGCGTAGAACTTGAGCACGACTTCAGCCTTTTGCTTGGCCTGGGCGATCGCCTCTTCAGACTCTTGGCCAAAGCCCATCATCTGTTTGGTCAGCGGGTTGATAGCGGGTACCAGCTCATTCACCGTCACCATTTCAACCATGCGCATTGTGGCGATCTCCTCGGGCGTGGTCGCTAGCAGCGAGGGCGTGGGGTACTTAGCCTCTAGGTAGTCCAAAATGGCGAAGGATTCGATTGCGGTAAAGCCATCGTCGACCAGCACCGGAATGTGGTGAAAGGGATTGAGCGCCAAAAACTCAGGCTGAAACTGCTCTCCCCCCATGCTCATGGCCCTTTCCTCAAAGGGCAAATTCTTCTCCAACAGCGCCACCCAAACTCGGCGAGAGTTGATCGACAGCGGGGTATGGTAAAAGGTCAGCATTGTTAATCCTTGCCTCAAAATCTCACAGTTCTGTGATCTAGCATTTCACAGGAAGCCTGCGCTCCATCCATTGATTTAGCCGTAATGAGTTACGTTCGCCCCAACATTGCTGCGATGGCCGCCTACGTTCCGGGAGAACAGCCCCGCCCCGGCTCAGGCGCGATTAAGCTCAACTCCAACGAAAACCCCTACCCGCCTTCGCCCCAGGTGATTGAGGTGCTGCGGCACTTCGGGGATGAGCTGCTCAGGCGATATCCTGACCCCTTTGCCCGCGATTTTTGCCAGGCGATCGCCGAGGTTTTAGGCATACCGGCAGACTGGATCATTGTGGGCAACGGCAGCGACGATCTGCTGAATCTTTTGGTGCGCGCCTGTGCCGACGATGCGGCCCAGCAAATTGTCTACCCTACGCCGACCTACGTGCTGTATCGCACTCTGGCGGCGCTGCAACCTGCCACCGTGGTCGAGGTTCCCTATGCCGACGATTTTCGGTTTCCGCTCAAGGAGCTGGTGGCTGCCCAGGGGGCGATTACGTTCATCGCGACTCCAAATAGCCCCTCGGGCCACATCGTGGCGCTGTCCGACCTGCGAGACTTGGCGCAGCAGGCTCCGGGCCTGGTGGTTGTGGATGAAGCCTACGTGGATTTTGCCGAGGTTTCGGCGCTATCGCTGGTGCAGGAATTCGACAACGTTGTGGTGCTGCGTACCCTATCGAAGGGCTATGGGCTGGCGGGGCTGCGGTTGGGATTCGGCATTGCCAACCCGACGCTGTTGGCTGAGCTGTTTAAGGTCAAAGATAGCTACAACGTGGATGCGATCGCGATCGCCCTAGGCACAGCAGCCATGCGCGATCAGGCCTACAAAAACGCCTGCGTCGCTAAGATCAAAGCCTCGCGGGCGGCGTTAACCAAAGAACTGCGACAGCTAGGGTTCACCGTGCTCGATTCCCACGGCAACTTTGTCTTGGCCACGCCGCCCCAGGGCAATGCAGATCGTTCTAGTGCGGAGCGTCTGTATCTGGCCCTAAAAGAGCAGGGCATTTTGGTACGCTACTTCAAACAACCCCGGTTAGACGATAAGCTGCGAATTTCGGTGGGCACCGAGGAGCAAAACCACGCGCTAATCGCCGCTCTAACCCGGTTAACCCACGCTGCGTAATGCGCCATGACTGAACCAGGGACTGTTTATATTATTGGCTGGCGAGGCTACTCCAGCCACCGAAATTATCGCTCAGCCAGGCCGGAGCGGTGGGCACTGGTCTCTTAAGAGGAGATGAATATACGGCAAGGGTTATAGACAATTGGCCCAAAATCTCGAAAATGCTTGTCATGCAAGGCTTTCAGCTATCCATCACCGATTAGCAGACCAATGCCGGGAAATGCTACTGCGATGTCAACGTCAGGGTTTGATTGGGCTCAACCACGACTACCCGCTGGGCGGTGGTATTGCCAATAATTGCCCCGGCAGCCGCACCGCCGAGGATGCTGCCCACCGAAACCCGCCCGGTCAAAATGCCACCCACGGCAGCACCGCCCGCCGCCCCAATGCCGGCATCGGTGAGAATGGCTCCGGTGTTGGTTTGCCGAGGGTCTTTGATGTCGCGCAGCAGGTCAGAAATGGCATTGACGGCATAGACCTGGTTGCCTACTTCAACGGCAGTGGCCACGTAGCGCACCCCGCCCTCAGCGGGCTCAAACCGACCGCGCACAATGGCCCCGGCGGGAATGCTGCGTCCGTTGAGGTTGGTGGCAGCCCCGACCTGGAGGGTCTTCTCGACCGTGGCATCGGTGTTGAGGTAGAGGGTCTCGCTGTTGGGGGTGATGGCCTGAATGGGCGACGACACAAACAGCTGGGCCTGGGCGATGGGGGCTTGCCCTAGGGCAACGACGGGCACAACCGTCAAGGTCAATGCGGCTAAGTGACTGATTTTCATCACAATCTCCAGAAACAGGCTTAAAAATGTGGGGATTCCCGCTTTGTGGGACGATCGCAGGGGAGAGTGGTAGGGTAGCTGAGGTCTGCTCGCTCCATGCTTAACCTCTAGTTTTTGGACGAGCCGCCCCTTGAGATGTTCCTGTCGGTTGTTAGCCGCTGTCACCTATGGAATCTACCGCTGAGTACACCTGCGCCTTTTGCGGCGAGACCAGCACCACCTTTATCGATCTCTCTGCCGGGCTCACCCAGGCCTACATCGAAGACTGCCAGGTGTGCTGTCGCCCCAATCAGTTCTACGTCACGATAGATGATGTCTCTTTGGCCATCGAAGTTGCCACTGACTATGTGGAATAAGGGGCGATCGCCCCGCATTCTCAGGCGCTTCTGTGTTGCCTGGGCAGTTCGTGGCCACCGTCTTCAGTATGCTGGGCTATAGCCGCGATCGCCCCAGTCATGCCCATGCCCGCTCCGCCGCTGTCGCCGTCTTCTGCCCCTAAAACTCGGCTCAATAGACTGCTCTATGCACCGGCCACAGAGTTTGTGCTGATTGGGCTAATTTTGCTGTCGGTGGGGCTGATTTTTGTGGAAATTGGCGGTGGGGGCGATCGCCCTAGCTATCGATCCCTGCTGCATCTACAGGCGGGGCTGACGGCCGTGTTTTGGCTAGAGCTGGGTCTGCGCTGCTGGGCCTCCAACAACCCAAGACGATTTTTGCGCCTGTACTGGGTGGATGTTCTGGCGGTCATGCCCTTTCCGATCCAGGTGCCGCTGCTGCGGCTGCTGCGACTGCTGCGGCTGCTGCGGGCCAGTACCCTACTCAACCGTAACCTGGTGCGATTTTTTCCCACCCTGGCGGTCAGCCTGGGGCCGCAGCTGGGGGTACTGTCAACCATTGGGGTGCTGTTGCTAATCGGGTCGTCTGGCCTCTACCTGATTGAGTCAGGCGACAACCCCAACGCCGACACACTGACCAAAACCTTTTGGTGGAGCCTGTTTACCCTGGTAGCCTCCGAGCCGATTGGGGCCGAACCCTCTACCCTGATGGGGCGGGTTTTAGTGCTGATGCTCATGATTGGCGGGTTAACGCTCTTTGCGGTGATGACTGGCCTGGTCTCTGCCATCATGGTGCAGCGGCTGCATTCTGCCATGGAGTTTCGCACGATGGAACTAGATGAACTCTCGGGCCACACGGTGATCTGCGGCTGGAACCGCAACGGTGCCCATGTGGTTGAAGAAATGCTGTTTGACCCCGACATGGAGCACAGCGCCATTGTGGTGGTAGCCGAGTTTACCGAAACCCCCGAACAGGCCCTCCAGCACCTCAACCGCTCTAAGCTCTACTTTCACTCCGCCGACTACACCCGCACGGATGCCCTGCGAACCGTGGGCATTGCCCAGGCAGCCCGAGCGATTTTGCTGGCCGATACCTCGCGCCCCCGCAGCGATCAAGACATCGATGCCCGCACGGTACTGGCTGCGCTCACCATCGAAAAGCTCAACCCGGCGGTGTATACCTGCGCCCAACTGCTCGATCGCCTCAACGATGTCGAACTTAAGGCCGCCGGGGTAGACGATGTGATTGTGGCCGACGAAATCACCAGCCACATTATTGCCACCTCGGCCCGGGCCCAGGGTTCGGTGGAGGTGTTGGCAGAACTGCTGACAGTGCAGGTGGGCAACCAGATCTACAAGGTGCCAGTGCCGTTATCGTGGGTAGACTTGCCTTTTTGGCAGGCGGTAGACCGCATGAAGCAGCGCCAGGACGCCCTGCCCATTGCCGTAGAGGTGGGGCATCCCCAGCGCCGCACCCTAGTGAACCCCCCGGCCAGCTATCGATTGGCCCCCAAAGATCATCTGGTGGTCATTGCCCGCAAAATGCCGACGATCATTGAAGACTGAAGCGTTTTATATCAAATCCGAATCACACAACCCCAATTCCCAACCGGCAAAACCGTAGGGCCAAATGGCATTTGCCCAGAGGAATCGGGGGTAGCCAAGTAGGATTTAGTATTAGCCTTAAAAAGGTTCGCATATTCAGCCTTGTCAACTGGCCAACTCGTTGGTTCGACGGGGAAACTTGTCTCTACCCCAACTGCTGCTGCCGTCTACGGGGCAGATTGCGATCGCTCCATTCCATAAAAAGCCCCACCGGTTAACCGGCGGGGCCAGAGGGAAACAGCTCCCTGTCTGTGGGAAGGAAAAGTGGCCTAGAAAGTCAGCTGCGCCTGCATGTTGAAAATGAAAATATCAGGGTTGGTGCTGAAGTTGTTGGGGTTCATAATCCAGTAGACCGAGGGCATGAGGGCGATGTTTCGGTTCACCGGGTAGCGGTAGACCAATTCAACCTCCTGCTGTCGGCCCCCGTCCCCCCCGCCCGACACCAAAAACTGGCGGCCGTTGATCACGCTAAAGGGCACCAGGTAGGAAATGGTCGCCTGAGCCCCTTCCTTAAACAGGTTGGGGAAAGCCATGCCAAACTGTAAGGACTGGGCATCAATGCTGCCGATGCCAGCCTGGGTGGTGGCCGATGTCAGCCCAACGCTGCCGTAGCTGTAGCGGCCAAACAGCCCGAGCCAGGTCAGCGGCGTCCAGTCAAAATTGACCAGAAACGTGTCGGCGGGGGCATTGTTGAGCCGTCCGCCTGCGCCGTCGTCGGCCAAACCGTAAATGGGTTCGCCAAAGGTGCCGCCAATCCGACCCAGGGCGTCGGGCATGAGGTTTGAGCGGGTGTACAGCAGCCGCAGGTTAAAGTTGTTGAAGGGCCTCAACCCAATCTGGCCAGTGAGGGTGCTAGTGCCGCCAAACAGACCAACACTAGGGTCAGTGGGGGCCTTGGGGCCACCGATAAACTCGGTGTCTTCGGCCAGGTAGCCGACCCGCACATCGAGCCAGTCGGTCACGTTCCAGACGGCGATCGCCCCGGCCCCTCGGTCTACGGCATTGACCTGGGTGCCCCCGCTGGAGTTAAAGCTGTTGGCCCCGGTCAAGAAAAAGGTGTAGCGGTTGTTGTCAAAGTAGCTGTACCAGTTGATGCGGGGGCCAATGTCAACGGTGACGCTGCTGCCGATCGGAAAGGCGTAGCTCAGCTCCCGCAGGTAGACGCTGTAGGCGTTGCCCGCCGGTACCCCGGTTTGAAACTGAATCGGGGTGCCAAAGGTGTTGAACAAACCCGCCGAGGTCCAGAAGTTGCCGGGGCCAGTGCCGCTGCCGGTGACCAACTGGAGCTTGAGGCGATCGGCTCCGCTAAAGGAGGTGTCAAAATTCATCCACAGGTAGCTGCCCACGTTGACGGCGGGGTTGCCAGGAATGCTGCGGGTGGCCGGTACCCCACCAACCCGAGTGCCCGTCTCGGCCAGCACCGTACCATTCGAAAAGCCGCCGCCCATATTGAAGAAAGCCTGACCCCGCAGTTTGGTCACCGTGGAAAACTGCTGGGCCCGCAGCTGAGCGGTTTCGGCCTCAAGCTGGTCAACTCGACCGCCTAGGGTGGCCAGTTCAGCGGCAAACTCCTCTTGCAGACGGCGAATGGTGGCCAGATCTTCTTCAGAAATGCCGGTGCCCAGGGTGCTAACAACCACATCTAGACAGGCGTTGAGGCCCGCAGCAAACTCATAGCGGGTAATGCTGCGCTGCCCCCGAAAGGTGCTGTCGGGGTAGCCCTGGATGCAGCCGTAGGTTTCAACTAAATTGCTGAGCGCCTGAAAGGCCCAGTCGGAGGGCGACACATCAGAAAAATCGGTAACTCGGGTTACCTGGGCCAGGTCATCGCCTGTCTCGGGTTGAACGACAGCGTCAGTGTCTAGGGCTGCTTCCAAGTCGCTAAACCGCATTGTGAAAACCGCTTCAGCAGAGGGCTCCGCTGAAGCCTCTGCAATCACCTGACTAACCAGGGCAGGTTCAGCAATTGGAGTGTTGGGCAAGGGGGCAACCGCCTCCATTATTGGAGAGGTTGGGGCAAACTCAGCCACTGGCGATGACTCTACTAACGCCGTTGTAGTCAGCGGTTCTGCCTCAACTTCAGCCAAAACCCCACTTGCCGCAGGAATCGATTCGCTCTGGGGCTCGCCTAGGGCTTGAGAGCGTGGCGTTTCTACGGCAAGTGCCGGAGTAGCCGCAGACAAGAGTGACGCCGCTACCACAAAGCAAAATTGTCGATTTAGCAGAATCAAAGGATGCTTGAAAACACCCCAGCCAGACTTCTTCAACATATCGGACTCCTCACACCAAAAAACTCACAATGAGAATTTATCAGTGTATTTAAGGCGACGTTATAGCCTAGACAACACTTTAGTAAAATGATTGCTCTAATCAGCTCCTAATTTTCCATTTTCTCGGGATAAATCGCCTTTTTCTGCTTCAGCCTTTCTATTAAAAGGGCAAATTCAATACAAAGACTAGCGCTGCAATCAAGTCTTCTATCTCTAATCCAATCTCATTTCCCCAAAAGCCAAAATACCGCAGGTCTTCACACTATCTAAGAAGGAAGATCTGCGGTATTGATTTTGATAAGCCTTCTGATTCTAAAAGGGAAATCCTGTTAGTTTCTAGGCTTGGGTCATTTCAGGCGAAGAAGCTTCGACTTTGACTTTGGGGCGACCCGGCAGAAACGTATTCAGCAGAATCGCTGTCAGACCGCCAGTAGAAATTCCTGAAGAAAAGACGTTCTTGATCAGCGGTGGCTTATCAGCGAAAATCTCAGGGGCATAGACTACGCCTAACCCCAGAGCCAAGGTCACGGCAACAATAACTGTTGAGCGCCGGTCTAGGCCCGACGACGCCACAATGTTGAGTCCCGCCACGGCAATGGAACCAAACATTACCAGGGTAGCCCCACCGAGCACAGACTGAGGAATAACCTGGAAGATGCCGCCCACAATTGGCACTAGACCCAGGATGGCAAAAATACCAGCGACGTAGAAGCCCACGTAGCGGCTACCCACCCCAGTCATTTGAATCACGCCATTGTTTTGACTAAATGTAGTGTTGGGGAAGGTATTTAGGATGGCAGCGATCGCCGAGTTAACGCCATCGCCAAGTACCCCGCCTTTGATGCGCTTGAAGTAGAGAGGCCCCGAAACCGGCTCGCCAGAAACAGCGGAGGTTGCGGTCAGGTCACCAACGGTTTCAATTGCCGTGATGACGTAGAGAATAACGAACGGAGCAAACGCAGCAAAGTTGAAATCTAAGCCGAAGCGCAGGGGTAAAGGCAAGCGAATCAGAGGCAGACTGCTCAGAGAACTGAAGTCAACTAAGCCCAGTACAATAGAGACGATATAGCCCACTATCAGACCGATGGCGATCGCCCCCATCCGCAGAAAACGATTGGTGGAGAGAGTGAGAAATACCACGATCGCCAGCACCAAGCCGCCCAGGGCCAAATTCTGAGTACTGCCAAATGTCTCACTTTGAAGCGCAGGAGCACCTCCAGCAAAACTGAACATACCGGTCTTGATCAAACTTAGACCAATAATCATCACTACCGAACCGGTTACCACAGGAGTAATAATTTCTTGCAGCAAATGCAAGAACCGGCTGAGCATAATCTCGATCGCAGAGCCAAAAAAGCAGACGCCAAAAATCAGCGCCAGAGCCTGTTCAGGGGTGCTGCCAGAGGCGATCGCGGCGGTACCAACCCCAATTACTGGACCTAGAAACGCAAAGCTAGTGCCCTGCAAGCTCAGCAGACCAGAACCCACAGGACCAAACTTTCGGCACTGAATAAACGTACAGATGCCGCTGGCAAACAGCGACATACTAACAATGATGCCAGTAGTCTCAGGGGTAGTACCAAGGGCTGCGCAGATCAACAGGCCGGGGGTAATAATGCCGACAAATGCAGCCAAAACGTGCTGTATAGCAACGAATATTGCCTCCCCAACCGGCGGCTTGTCGTACAAGCCATAGAGTAACTGTGACTTCAAGCCATCAGTAGCAACTGCCACCTCTTGATCAACAGTACTGTCGTAGTCTGCCTGTGCCATGTACCCTCCAAAAATGGTTTTTGTAAAACGTTCGGTTTTCACGACCTAACAAAGGATTACAACCAGCAGCGAGTTTGGTTGTTTGATTGGATACAAATAAAAACCCATCGCCGCCGCGCGTAGCAGAACTTAAAGAAACTCTACGCCTTCCCCTGAAAACCGCCGTACTTGACCAAAACCGTACCTAGGTGCAAGACCAAATGCATACGGTGCACTGTATACATTTTCTCCAAACCGTTATAGGTCAAAGGATGGGTGGATTCTGTAGTCGAGAGCACAGGATGGGCCAGTGCTGGGGAATACCCCTGAAAGCTCCAGGAAATCTATCCTAGGTGGGTTGTGATGAGATCTATATGCCTTCAGATGAGAAATGAAAGAGTATTCGAAGCCACAAAATGCCGCTGTCCCTGCCGCTAGGATGGGGCCGTAAGGCGGTTATCAAACGCTGGACTAATCCACAACTACCGTCTTGAGGCGCTAAAAATCTATGGTCAAGGGTTTGGGGAAATTTCTGGGGGCGTGCCTACTCTGCTGGCTGTGTTTGCCGCTGTTGAGCTCTCCAGCCTGGGCCGATAAGGTGACTGAGCCCATGGTTTTTGATGCCGACGCCGGGGCGATCGCGGTAATTTCCCTTTACGAAACCAGCCCCACAACCCAGGCCGATGCGGTGAAGTCCTTCTACAAAATCAGCAAGTCGTTCTACAAAGCCATCCCTGGATTCTATGGGTTAGCCCTTTTCTCAAGCGGCGATGGGGCGCGGGTTATGGAACTCACCCAGTGGCAAGACCAGCCCAGCTACGAAACTTTTCAGGCATCCCTGGCTAGCGGTGGTGGCGCAGAAGACTACAGCAAATATTACGAAAAATACGCTGGTGCTAAGGGTGGTAAAGACAAAGGAAAGTCTAAGGACGACGAGGTAAGCCTGGGTGAGCCCTTTTTGACCGCCACCTTCGCCATTGATCAGGTTGTATCGCCGCCGGGTATGGTGTCTGCTATCCCTGGCAGTATGGCGCTGGTACAGCTAAGCGATATGGCCGCCGATACCCCTGAGCAACAGATCGAGCTAATTGAGGCCGCCAAAGCTACCCTGGCCGGGTTGTCCGAGTTGTATCCCTCACCCCGCACAGCCGTACTCCTGCGGGGGATTGATACCTCCCACATTGCCCTGCTGGCCAACTGGGGCAGTGCGGCAGAGTTTAGCGATCTCGACCAGGTACCCAAGCTTGCCCTAGCGGCTACCGAAGACGAAGCGGTTGCTTTCACGACAGATAGCCATCTTTACCAGACGGTTAAGGTGATTACCCCAAAAGCTGAAAAGTATGGCAAGGGGTAATACCGTTAATTCTGCTACGGACGGCGGGCAGCCCCCGCTCAATGATGGGCAAGAGGCCGTTAGCGGTGTATCCCTATGGGCGAATCGACTGTTCATGCCAGCGAGGACCATAGGGCTGAAAAATCCAAGCAGACTTTGATCAATTTACTAGGCTGGTTTCAATCCCTTATTTCTGTACGTTTAGATACTTAACCATGGTCGCGAGTTCTCCTACTAAGTCTGCATTTAGCTTGGGCAGTTACCTGCTCAGCGATGGCCCGGCGGGGTTTATGCTGAGCTGGGTGGCGGGGTTTGTGGATACCTCTGCGTTTATTATTTTGTTCGGCATTTTCACCGCCCACGTGACGGGCAACATAGCCCTAGCCGGCTATGAGTTCGTGCAGTCAGATGAAGAGTCAACCATTACTCACCTGCTGATGTTTCCGGCATTTATGGTGGCAGTGGCGGCCACCTCATTGCTAGCCCGCTATGCTCGCAAAAAGCAGTGGCCAGTATTTGCAGTGTTGCTGACGGCAGAGGCGATCGCCCTCACCATTTTCTTAATCGTAGGCGTTACTTTCTCCCCAGCGCTGATGTTTGACATTCAGGAAGAATACATTTTGCCCATCGGCATTTCGGGCGTCATTGCCATGGCCATTCAAAATGCCTTGATGAAAGAGGCTAAGGGGGTATTTAAGAGTTATATTCCAACCACCGTAATGACGGGCAACACAACCCAACTCACCATCGACCTAGTACAGATTGCAGTGTCAAAACTTGCCCCAGCCGGTGACGAGAAAGCGGCTTTAGCCTCCGCTGAAGCGACAGAACGACTGGGGAGAATCCTGCCGATTTTGGCAGGATTTGCCCTCGGCGGTTTGGGAGCTACCTACTTTGTGTTAATTTCTGAAACCTGGTGGAGCCTAGTGATACCTGTAATTGTGATATCGTTTATGGCAGTTATTGCCTTTTCTGAGCACTTCAAAACAGTTAGCAACGAAGGCTAATGGCCCCGCCTGAGCAGACTTGCTCAATAACGTTTAGCTTAGCATTGTGTTAGATAGTACGGAGATTACCCAAGCATGTTACGAGAGTTGTTAGCCGTTGTTCTGTGCACCTTAGTCACCCTATCCCTAGGGTCTCAAACCGCCAGCGCTAATCCACTGCCGTTTTCGATACCGTTTTTTAACGACATGGAGCTGACCTCTGGACAAGAAGCTCTCATAGAAGAATTGAAGTCGAAATACGTGCCCGAAATTGAGAGTATTCTCTTTCCTGAACAGCGAGAAAAATTTGAGCAATCGATTCAGGATGGTCTGAGCCTGCGCAAAGCCTTTAAATCCATGGCGCTAACAACGCAGCAAAAAGCGGAACTATCGGCCACGATGAAGACCGTGCCCAAGGGAGCGCTATTCGCAGCCCTCACCCCAGAGCAAAAGAAAGAGGTCTTCATGAACAAGAAGGAGATGTTTATGCCCACTCCTGAGGAAATTGCTGAGAAGATTAAAATCGGCATGGAGAGCAAGGCGATGTATGCCCCCGATGCTCCCGGCTCTGAAACAGCCCTCACCCCTGATGAGATTGCTGAAAAGGTCAAGCTGGGCTTTGAGAAAAAGAAAGAATTTATGCCCAGCATAGAGGAAATTAAGGAAAAGATTTCCGCCAAAATGGAAGCGTTGACCGAGTAGGTTGAGGCTAGTTGAACTGGGTATTCATAATTTTCTTGAGTTAAGGCAGGGGCTTTTGGGCCTCTGCTTTTTTATCAAATTTTGCCAAGGCAATGGTCTGGCGGGGTCGAGAAATTCCCCGGCTCAGCAGCAGCCCTTCGATCCGCTGTAACAATTCAAAGTCGGCCTCTGGCAGGGCTTCACCCTTCTCTAGCGCTAGGTCGGCCCGCAAAAAATCAAACGCCCTTAAAAACTGGTCTGGAGTAGTGACAATGGGAGCCTCCAGGTGGGCTGGAACAATGCGCTCAAACTGCCAGGTGGCGACGGCCGTGGCCCAGGCTAAGACCTCCTCTGGCCCTCGGTTAAAGATCAGGGTCTTAAGAATTGGGGCCACCTGGAGCTGCCCGCCCTGGTGCAGCGCCGCGAAAGATTCTGGCCAGTCGGGCCGCCAGCGAAAGGGATAGAGGCCGAAGTAGTGCTGGCGCGATCGCACCGGAGCCTGCTTTGCCTCTTGCCACATTTCCCCTGTCGTTGCCACATCTAACGTGCTGGGGCGAAAGTAAAAGGCAAACAGGGCAATGCGCTGCCAGCCCTTGCGACGGTTGGCCGGAGTATCGACGATCGCATCGGCAGCAGTATCGCGGGCGTGAAACAGCAGCGGAAACGGGTCGATCTGCACAATCGCAGGTGGCTCCGCCGGAATCGCCACGATCGCATCGGTCAGCATCAGCGTCCGGCTAGCCCGATGGAAGCAGGCGGTTTCGCCAAACGGCCCCAGCCCCAGATTGATCGGGGGCAGCAGGGCATAGTCAACCTGGTCAAAAAAGGGAGCCTGGGCGCTGTCGGCGGGCAGCAGGTGGGTGCGATCGCGCGGCAGCCCCAGCCAGGGCAGCGGCAAATTGAGCGGAAAGCTCCACTGGTTGGGCGTCACATACACCTGGGCCTGGGGAAATTTGCGGGCAAAGGGGCCAACAAACACCTTGTGCTCAATCCCCGTCACGGTAGACATAACAATGTATTTCACCGGGCCGTAGCGGGCCTCTAGCTCGCGCACCAGGGCAATGCACTCGGGCGTCGGGGCCACGGGAGAATAGACCAGCAGGCCCGTGGGCTCTAGCCGCACCACCGTCATGCGAATGGGCACCACCACGTAAAAAATGCCCTGGAATTGCTCAAAGGTCCACACCTGGTCTTTGATCACCTCAACCCGCTGGGTGGGTCGCTGCCCGTAGGGGTAGAGGGGCACCAGGGGCCAAAAGGGCCAGGCCTGGTCGCGGCGACGCAGTGAGGGGGCAGCGGTGACGGTTGACATAGGGGCTCGGCGGCAATCCCTGAGAATAAATCGATAGTAGTCATAGCCTACTAAAGAAAGCGGGTTCAGGGGAATCGAACCAAATTCTCAGGGGGCTATCAGCGGGGCTGCGGGCAGATACGTTAAGTTAAATAAAACGAGGCGCTGCCAACCGCACGACTGGCAATTGTCAGACCTCACGACCTCCTACTGTTACCGCCATGAAGCGACGCAGGCTACTGGAAGCGGGCACCGCCGTTGTGGGCGGCACCTGGCTTTTGAGCAATTTCACCGCAGAAGTTTTCTCCAACCAACCGGATACTATGGCCACTACCAACGAGCAATTTACCGTCAACAAAACCGAAGACCAGTGGCGCGAGCAGCTCACCCCCGAGCAGTTTCGCGTGCTGCGCAAGCACGGCACCGAGCGGGCGGGTTCTAGCCCCCTCGATAAGGTCTACGAACCTGGCACCTTTAAGTGCTCGGGCTGCGGCACCCCGCTGTTTACCTCCGACACCAAGTTCGACAGCGGCACCGGCTGGCCCAGCTTCTACGCGCCGATCGAGGGGGCGATCGCAACCACCACCGATCGCTCTTTCTTTATGACCCGCGTGGAGGTACACTGCGCCACCTGCGGCGGTCACCTGGGCCACGTCTTCCCCGACGGCCCCGCCCCCACCGGCCAGCGCTACTGCATGAACGGCGTCTCGCTAGAGTTTGTGCCTGAAGAAGCCTAGGCAAACGTTTCTACGGCTCTAAGCTAGTCATCGCCCTGCTGCTCTAAACGGCAAGCGGGGCTTTTGTATTTTGAGGAACGCCAGGCTGCCGTCATCAATCGCCCACGGCGCAAATCCCTACGCCTTCCAGCCCCCGTTCAACCGGCAATCGAGTACAAATTTCTTTGAGTAAATCCAGAAATGCAAAGGCGGCAGGGGTCAGTAGCGACTCCTTCAAAATTGCTACGCGAATAGTGCGAACCAACGGCACTGGTAAAGCATAGACGTGAACACCCTTTGGCGTGGGCTCTATAGCCAACCGGGGACTAATCGTGGCCCCCAGCCCCTTGGCCACCATGCTGACGATGGTGGCATCTGAGCGCACGTGGTATTTGGGCGTTAGCGTAACGCCGTGTTTGGCGCAGTGCTCGTAGACCAGGCCATCGCAGAGATCTCCTTCAGGAGCCATCACTAGGGGATAGGCGGCCAAATCATCCCAGGCGATGCCCTCGATTGGGGAGCAAAAGTCAGGGGGAAAAAGCACCACGAAGTCGTCTTGCACCAGATCCCAGGTCTCTATATCGTCACTAGGCGGCAGGTAAGTCATGGCTAAATCAACCCGACCGCGACGCAAATCCTCTTCGGCCTCTGGGCAATCGTCATACTCGGCAATGCGCACGGCGATCGCCGGATAGCGGCGGCAAAATTCAGCGATCACCTCCGGCAGTAGGTGAGACGCCGCGCTGCGAAAGGAGGCAATGCGGACATACCCCCCCTCCAAGCCCTTCGCCAAATTGGCCTGTTTCACGACATCATCCAGCAGGTGAGTGATGCGGCGGGCGCGATCGACGATTTGCTCGCCCACCGGCGTCAGGTGAGCCCCCTGACGCCCCCGAGTCAGCAGCACCACGCCCAGCTCATTTTCCAAAGCCCCGATCGCATAGCTGACGGCCGATTGAGACAGCTGGAGCCGCAGGGCCGCTTCGCTGAAACTGCCCGAATCGGCGATCGCAATGAGTGCGTGCAGGTATGACAGCTTGGGATAATTTGGGAGACTCAGCCCCATAGGTTAATCCTTGATGATGTTTGGGTGGCCCTAAATTGCGCCGCTGCAGAGTGTTTGAATTGTCGCAGACCTGACGGCCAACGATGGCGATCGTTCTATCAAATTGACTGATAGAAGCCTTCAGCGCATTGTTTGGCCAACTCCACCCCTGTCTTCTACAGTGAGCCATCGTGACACAACGGTTTACTGCGATGACGGCTTTTGCAACGACTCATCAGAAAGGGACAGTCCTGCTGCTGCTCATCACCGTCATCTGGGGCACCTCATTCCCGGTGCTAAAAGACACGCTCGGCAGCGTTCATCCAGCGGTGCTGATCGCCGTTCGATACAGCATTGCGGCGATTGCTCTTTTACCCTGGCTGCGGCGCGTGAGCCGTCAACTATTACGGGACGGTGCCCTGCTGGGGGCCATATTGTTTGCGGAAACGGCCTGTGCGCTAACGGGCTTAGACACTATTTCGGCCAGCCGATCGGCCTTTATTATCGGCCTCAACGTCATTGTGGTGCCGTTTCTGGGTGTCCTGATGGGCAAACAGCTATCGAGGCGGGTTCTGGCGGCGGCGGGCTTGGCAGCCATGGGCATGGGTGCCATGTCTTGGGACGGCGGCGGCCTCAGTTTGGGCGATGCGCTGACGCTGGCTTCAGCCGTGGGGATTGCGGTATACATTGTGCTGCTGGGGGCGATCGCACCCCGGCACCCGTCGCTATCTCTAGCTGCCGTACAAATCTGGACCGTCGTGGGGCTGGGGGCGATCTGGGCTTTACCAGAGGTGCTCCACCAGGGCCTGGGGGTTAGCGATCGCATCCCCGAACTGGTGTATCTAGGGCTAGTCGTCACCATTGGCCCTCTCTGGGGGCAAGCCGCAGGTCAGCGGTGGGTTCCGGCCCATGAAGCAGCCCTGCTCTACACGCTAGAGCCGGTTTTTGCCACCGGCTTCTCGATAGTGCTGCTAGGCGAAGGCCTGAACCTGAATGGCGCGATCGGGGCAGCCTGCATCTTGGCGGCCACGGTGGTAAGCCGGGTCAACCATAGCGCTTAGCCCAATCGCTGCCACTCCACAGCACGCTACTGGGCAGTTCTTCGGCTTAAAGCCGTTGGGCTCTACCCACTAACAAGCGTTGCGAGGCGGCTTTCGTCAATCCTAACCTCGGTCTTCAGGCCCAGAAGGGCACGTTCCGAGCCGTTTACTCCAGTTGCCAAGCAAATTACCGCAAGCGCCGAGTCATTTGCTCTACCTGCCGAGCAACGAACACGCTACGCCAGGTAGTTTGCTCGAAGCACCGAGTAATTTACTCGGAACGCCGAGCACTTTTCTCGAAGCACCGAGTGATTTACTCGAAACGCCGAGTGTTTTTCTCGAAGCGCCGAGCAATTTACTCGAAACGCCCAGTAAATTACTCGGAATGCCAAGGTATTGCCCCAAAAACCCGACTTCTAGGCTGGGTAAAGCGCAGCGTACCCAGCATCTTTGCCGGACTCTGGGCAGGTTGGGCACTGGCAAGGCCCTTTGCTCAACCTGTAAAGCTGAAGCCCCAATCAGCCAGCTTAGGCAAGATTGATCGGGGCTTTTGGTTGCAATTCTTGTAACCCCTGACTGTCAGATCAATCTAGCTCTCTAAAATGAGACAGCAATCACAATAAGTCAATTACAAGAGTTTAAGGAGAAAGCTATGGGTAAGCGATCGCTATGGCAGTATGGGCTAGCCGCCGGTGCCAGTCTACTGGTTTTGGGTGGGGTTTCAGCTGTAGATGCCGACACAGCAGACCGAGGGTTGGCCCAGGCCGAGGCAGATTTTGCCCTGCCTGAGGTCTGGCAACCCGCCAGCGAAACCGACCAGGCGCTGATCTGGCACTTTGTGCTGCAAAGCCCGATGGGAATTGCGGCGCTGAACCAGCTCGCTATTGAAGGATTCATCAGCCCCGTGTGCGAAAAGACTCTGTACACTCACGCCGAGTACGAATCATTTCAAACGTTGCTCCAAGTACAGTGCCCCACACCGGGCGGTGTTTCTACTGCGCGAGCCTACGACGAAATGCGCGTTACCTTTAACCGCTTTGAAGACACGATCAACGATTTCTCAGTGGAGCGTGTCTACACTGACTAATTGCCCCCGATAGCCCCGCAGGAACAATGGCCGTTGAATACGTGAACCGCAAGCAGAAGACATACTATCTCCACGAAGGAAAAACTAAAACTGGCAAACCTAAGTACTTTTTCTCCATGAAGGCGGACGGTGCCCTAGTAGATGTCATGCCTAAGGATCGTGGATTGAATAAGGTGTAATACTGCGGGTTGGGCTCCTAAGCTAGAGAGGTAGCGAGAGGAGCGGATAGATGATCACCCCCTACCCTGCCCCAATTGAAGCTCAAATGCAACGGTA